>JAKORA010000096.1 GCA_029778075.1 Bacillota bacterium
AGCTGCTAGGAGTAGAAAACATCAATAATATTCCCGTATTACGGGGCGGTCACAACTTAACCAGGATGGCTCTAAAACACCTTATTGAACAAAATGCTGTTATTTAGTGCATGTTTGCTGAATGTGAGGTTGAAAAAACCTACAGTGTCTTGACACTATCCTGCTACCAATTCTTTTTGACTTTTCTTCTATAAATATTGTATAATCAAATAATTAATAGACGCGATCTCCTAACAGTCTGCGCCTGCGTAAATAATAAAAGGAAGAAATCAAGGGAAGGAGAGGCGGTCCAATGCTGGACATCAAAGCCCTGCGTGCTGACGCCGAACGGTTTCTTGGTGAACTAAAAAAGAGAGATGCCAGTCTCAACCTTGACGACCTTCTCAACCTGGACAAAACCCGCCGGGAAAAACTGGCGGCAGTCGAGAAACTGAAAAACCAACGGAATACAGTCTCCAAAGAAGTGGGGCTGTTAAAAGCGGAGGGACGGGACGCCTCCGAGCTAGTTAATGAGATGAAAGAGGTAAATGCAGAGATTAAAAGGTTGGACGAGGATCTCCGGAATATTGAAGAGGAGATCAACGGGATCCTCTTACACCTGCCCAACCTCCCCCACGAGACGGTTCCTGTAGGGGCCGACGAAACAGCCAACCAGGTTGTGCGTTCCTGGGGCACTCCCAGGGAGTTTTCGTTCCCGGCCAAAGCCCACTGGGAACTGGGTGAGGACCTTGATATTCTCAAATTTGAATGGGGAGCGAAGATCAGCGGCGCCCGTTTTACCGTCCTCAAGGGGCTGGGCGCCCGGTTGGAAAGGGCGCTGGTCAATTTCATGCTGGATTTGCATACCCAGGAACACGGTTATACCGAGGTTTTCCCGCCGTTTCTGGTGAAAAGGGAGACGATGATCGGCACAAGCCAGTTGCCCAAGTTTGAAGAGGATATGTTCCGCGTTGTCCCGCAGGACTTATATCTTATTCCCACCGGCGAGGTGCCCGTCACCAACCTGCACCGGGAAGAGATTTTAAGCGCCGGGGAACTGCCGAAGAAATACGTGGCCTATACTGCCTGTTTCCGGGCGGAAGCAGGGGCGGCCGGACGGGATACCCGCGGGATCATCCGGCAGCACCAATTTAATAAGGTAGAACTGGTGAAGTTTGCCAAACCGGAAGAGTCCTATGACGAACTGGAGAAGATGGTCCGGGATGCCGAGGATGTCCTGCAGAAGCTGGGCCTTCCTTACCGCGTGGTCCTGCTTTCCACCGGGGATATGGGGTTTGCCGCGGCCAAATGCTACGACCTGGAGGTCTGGCTCCCCAGCAGCGGGGGCTACCGGGAGATTTCTTCCTGTTCGAACTGTGAGGATTTCCAGGCGCGCCGGGCCGGGATCCGTTTCCGTCCCGCACCCGGGGAAAAACCAGAATACCTGCATACCCTTAACGGTTCCGGGGTGGCCGTTGGCCGTGCGTTGGCGGCAATCCTCGAAAACTACCAGGAGGAAGACGGTTCCGTAAGGATTCCTGACGTACTTGTCCCCTACATGGGCGGGGTGAAGAAAATCTCCCCAAGCTAGAGCCATGGCCGGCGGAGCGGATTTCTCCGCCCTTTGGAACAGGACCATCTACGTTTATTCATGAGAGGTTTGAAGGTTTTGATTAAGGCGATTATTTTTGATGTGGATGGAACTCTATATGATGAAACCTATCCAAAAGTAAAAGCCGAATTGTTGACTGCCGGGTTCATAAGTGATAAGTCCAGAGTTAACGTGGAAGTGGTTTATAATACGTTCAGGGAAGTAAAAGCCCAAATTACCGGTGAATATAAGGGAAGGCCTGAAGCAAACGACAGGAAGATCTGGTATGAGGAGACATTAAGACGTATAGGCGTTACCAGCATAAGTAGAGAAGAGGCGAGCGCGCACTATTGGCAAGTTATATACGGCAGCATGGAACCTTATATTGATCTGGCCTATGTACTTCCCCAATTATCCAAAGAGTACAGACTATTCACTTTAACCGACGAATTATCGGAAATACAGGGAGAAAAACTAAAGCGTCTGGGCTTGGAAAGATACTTTGTCAAATCCATATCTTCAGAGCAGGTAGGTGAGACTAAACCAAGTCAGAAATTATTCAATTACGCCCTTGATATGATCGGAGAATTGCCAAGCAATATCTTAGTTGTTGGGGACAACCCATCCGCTGATATTAAAGGCGGAAATTTAGCCGGGATGCATACGGCTTGGTTGAAGCGGGGTAAATACTTTTATTATCCACAAAGCGAGGATGAAAGGGCAGATATCGTATTTACTAACTATGTACAATTAGATAGTAAAATCAAGAGCTTAAAAACTTCCGGAAATTAAAATCCCTGATCGGAATTGACTAATTTGCGGCCTTATGTTAAAATAGCTATGCATCCACGGAGGAGTGTCCGAGTGGTCGAAGGAGGCGGTCTTGAAAACCGCTAGACCGAAAGGTCTCGTGGGTTCGAATCCTACCTCCTCCGCCAATGCGCTAAAACGCGGAGAGATACCCAAGCTGGCTGAAGGGGACGGTTTGCTAAACCGTTAGTAGGAGTTAAGCCTCCTAGCGAGGGTTCGAATCCCTCTCTCTCCGCCAGATTTATTTAGCAGCCGGTAGGCTGCTTTTTCGACGCCCCAAGGGTTTACGGGGAAATAAAAAAAACTCGAAAAAAACCCCTTGCATTTTACCTGGGACCTGTGGTAAAATGAAAGGGCGCTCCGAAAAGGGAAACCATTCGGAGCAGGACTGGACCTTGAAAACCGGACAGCAAAAGACAAGTAAGGTAAGCGGGTGTCCTGTAGACGGGCTGCGCTGACCGACAGGTTGGAGCAGCTGGTCTTGGGCACAAGCGGCCAAAAAGGAAAAAAGAGCCCGCGTACGGAAGTACGTGGAATCAAGCTCTTACGGTTTTAGAGTTTTAACGGA
>JAKORA010000008.1 GCA_029778075.1 Bacillota bacterium
CCTGTATCTACCAGGAGCAAGATCCCCTTCCCTTTGTGAACTTGCTTGCAGAGGGTTATTACGCGCTGCAAAAAGTGATCCGGGCTTTCCGTTAGCTCCATGTCGAGCCCATGAGCATGATTCACCTTGAGCATGGTATTGACTACCCTGACCATCTCCGTGGCGGCCCGGCCGTGTGTAAGCACTACAACGGCTATATTGCCCTCATCATGGACATTATTGGAGAGGAAGGCGGATAAATACAAAGCGATAAATCCGATTTCTTCTTCCGGAAGGGTAATCCGGTAATTTCTTTTGACGATATGGCTCATTTTCAGTGCCGTGAGGTATTCACGCTGGTGTTCTTTTTTGATTTGCTCCAGGCGGGGATTGTAGATAGGCTTGCCGCTGAGAATGCGCTTTAAGGTAGTATTCAAGTGAATCGCCAGGTAGAAAAATAGCTGATCACTATCATTAAGAACAAGCTCGCTCTGGGCAATATCCACCATCTGTGAGACCGTTTCGGTGATCTCAGGGCCGATTATTCTCTCCAAATCTTGTTTGGTTAAAGCATGCTTGATCTTCCTGGTATGCGCGATGAAGTGGTTAAATTCTTTTTCCAGTTCTATTGAAACCCGCTGGTTAGTCTCCTCCAGGCTTAAACCCTCCCGGCGGCAGCGGTTTACCTCCTGCTCGATATATTCGTATATCTGCGTAGGGAGGGTATAGATATTTTCGGCCAGGATAGCACCTTTTTCCGAATCAAGGTCGCGCGGGTAAAAAACAGCATCCTGTGTGATCAACGTGTCCAGCTCCCGAATTTCTTTGTCCTGGATGAGCGATCCTTTCGTGCTGGTGCTCAGTTCGTTCACAGTAACGACTACCTCATCCTCTGTGGGAAGGGTAAAATGACTCAGGAAGCCCCGGGCACAGGCTACCTGGATATCACTCTTAAACTGGCCCACGTTCCCCGGTTTATCACCGGACAGGAGAGCTTTGATCACGTTGCTGCGGACAACAATTTTTTTGCCGATACGGCTCGCTTCATGTTTGAAAAAATGATGGACCAGCTCCACCCTTTCGGTCAGGGGCCTGCTGTTAAGCGGAGGTATTTCGATAACCATGGGAATGCGGCGCCGGAAAGGTAAAATCAGGCTTGATTCCAGCTTTTCACTGGTTGCAGCAATAAGCATGAGGTTAACATAATGCTGGTTTTCAGTTTCACCCAGGCGCCGGTAAACCCCGCGATCAATAATCGCGTAGAGAATTTCCTGCCCCTCTGGAGGGAGCCGGTGCACCTCGTCGAGAAATAGAATCCCCCCGTCTGCTTTTTGCACGAGGCCCGTTTTATCTTCAGCGGCCCCGGTAAAGGCACCCCGGATATGCCCGAAGAGCTGCGAGATTAGCAACTGCGGATTCTCGGCATAATCAGCACAGTTAAAAACTACAAAAGGCGACCCCTTTTTTCTCTGCCCCACTTCGATTGAATAGCGGTACATCGCTTCAGCCAGTTCGCTTTTGCCCACACCGCTTTCGCCCAGAATCAAAGTGTGCAGCCCCTTGGGGGGATAGACCACCGCCGCTTTGGCCTGCTGGATCTGCGTACGCAGACTTCCCTGCCAGCCGATGAGATTCGTAAAGGCCCTGGATTCCTGTTCAATATCAGGGCGGCCAGCAGCCGGACTAATGATCGGTCTTGCTGCGGGTGCCTCTCTGCCTTCCACCGAGTCACAGACCAGATTTTTTACCACGTGGCGGGAAAGTTTATAACCCCGGGCTTTCAGTTCTGCGGTAAGAGCGCGAATTGAATATTCATCCCGCTTCTCAAGCAATTCGCTAACCACTGAGCGCAAATGCATTCTAAGCCGCTCCCGTGAATTGGGAATACCGGCCTCATTGCGCAGTAAAGTAACCTCTTC
>JAKORA010000097.1 GCA_029778075.1 Bacillota bacterium
CAGTGGCCTGATGGGAAAAAAGACGAGATGACTTTGATTAGCCGCCGGGAACTAAACTGGCTCTTGGACGGCCTGCCGCTTAAACAGCACACGGCCCACCCGGAAGTGCGGGCCAGAACGGTGCTGTAAAGAGAAAAAGTTATAAAAAAGCCTTTGAAATAAAGGGTTTCAGGCTTTTTCGTCGAAGTAATAATTATGGAAAATACCGCTCAAAAGATCCAGGAACGTAAGCGTACAATAGCTCCCACCTACCCGGCGGCCCCTCTGTATGCCATACTCTACCATAAATAGAGTTGGGTAAGGAGGTGTTTTTGTGACCAGAGACGAGCGCGAAGCCAATCGAGCCGCCTGGGTAGATAGAATTGCTGACTTTCGAGCCAGCGGACTTAGCGCGCCGCAGTGGTGCGCCGCCCACGGCCTCAAGATCCACCAGTTCAGGTACTGGCTCAAAAAACTTGAAAACCCGCTACCGACCCAAACCGCAGTCCGCTGGCTGCCCGTGGACATCAGCGCCCCGGAGCCAGCCCTGACGGTAAGAATCGGAGCGGCGGCGATCGAAGTAAGAACCGGCTTCGACCCTCAGCTTCTCGTGGAAGTCGTAAAAACCTTAAGTGCATTATGATCTTTGGAAACAACCAGGTCAAAGTCTACCTGGCCTGCGGACCTACCGATATGCGCAAATCGATCGACAGCCTGGCCGTCCTGGTCAGGGAAGGCTTCCACCTGGACCCGTTTTCAACCTGCCTGTATGTCTTCTGCAACCGCAAGCGGGACAAGCTAAAAATCCTCACCTGGGACCACAATGGATTCTGGTTGTACTACCGGCGCCTGGAAAAAGGCAAATTCCAGTGGCCTGATGGGAAAAAAGACGAGATGACTTTGATTAGCCGCCGGGAACTAAACTGGCTCTTGGACGGCCTGCCGCTTAAACAGCACACGGCCCACCCGGAAGTGCGGGCCAGAACGGTGCTGTAAAGAGAAAAAGTTATAAAAAAGCCTTTGAAATAAAGGGTTTCAGGCTTTTTCGTCGAAGTAATAATTATGGAA
>JAKORA010000098.1 GCA_029778075.1 Bacillota bacterium
CAATGGAGCAAATAAAAACAAAAAAGGAGATGCTATAGAATGGAAAAGAAAGTACGGGGAATTGACGTTATCCTGCGGGCAGCGGAAAGGAAAAAGAAGAAAGAAGTACCGGTCCAATTCGCGCCGAATTGGAGCGGGGAATTAAACAGGATTGGCTTTGGAGCAATTCAGCGCCATTGCCAACGTTACGGTATTCCTTTTTCCCTGGAGGATATGCGAGATGCGGCCGCTGAGGTTGTGGCGGACTTCTTCGAACAAGGAAAGCTTGACTCTTCCCTTGAAGAGAACAAGCTGAACCTTTCCCAAGAAGAAAAAATTCAATTCTGCCGGGAGGTAGTTAACGCGTACCGCCGGCAGATTCACTTCGGGAGAAAGACTCAAGCGGAAACTACATTAGACGTTATTATAGGAATGGGAAGATATTATCAATGGCGGCCGAATAGTCCAGAATATGAGCTAGAATGGATAGAAACAAAGGAGAGTTTAAGGCAGGTTCTAAGCAGGATGGACTATGCGACGTGCCAATTACTGATTCAAGGTTACAGCAAAGAGGAAGTAGCGGAAATACTCAAAGTGACCAGGAGAACACTTCGCAGAAGATTGGACAGACTGCCTTCCGGGAAACTTCTGCGAATCCTCAAATGAGCAACAAGCAGGATTTAAATAGCGCAGGGGATATCCCCTGCGCTATTTTTTTTTCACCTATTCCTTTGTGCACATAAGCGCATACAAGCGCATAATTAAGAGGAAATGTCAAAATTGTCTGAATATAACAAATTTAAGTTTTCAGCTTTTTTTATGTCTCATTTTTCCGTTCTGCGTCGCGGTTAAGGTGAAGGGATTTAAATCCCTTCAAAAAGGCAGGGAAAGGAGGGAAGAGCACATTGGCGAGGAAGGAGACTCTCCTTCCTCCCGAGGAGTTTGTCCGCCGGGCCGTACTTCGCCTGCGGAAAGGGCAGGCGAAGTCGATACACTCTGTATTCTCCGGCTTTAACGCCGCCTGGAGACAGTATTATCAGTCCGATCCAGTAGAAGGCGTTAAAGCGCTGGAGAAGAAAGGTGTATGCGTGACGCATCCAACGAAGGGGGGCGTGCGCATATACCTTGCAGAGGATGCGCCCAGCCGGCGACCCTCAACGGAGGAAGTAGTAGGCATAATATTGGGCTAGGGGATTTGTGCCCCTAGCTTTGTGCAATCCCCGGCGTGTGTACGCCGAGCACATTGACGTGCTTGGCGTAC
>JAKORA010000099.1 GCA_029778075.1 Bacillota bacterium
GTGTAGATGCGCTCATAGCCGCGAACCCGCATATAGCCGATCCGGCCGTTCTCTTTCCGGGAGATGTGTTGTGTGTACCTGATGGTGGTCGAGAGCCTGCCATGTGCCCAGCCGGTTTTGGCGGCCGTTATACGGTTCAGCCTGGTGATACCATGTTTACGATTGCGCAGATGTTTGATGTCAGTGTAGATGCGCTCATAGCCGCGAATCCGCATATAACTAATCCGAATGTGCTATTCCCGGGGGATGTTTTATGCGTCCCTAACTAAAAATTATCCTACATTCGCTTTTTGTATTTTGGATCTTAAAAATCTTTAAACGCCGCAACAAAGCTCGCCATAAACAAGTCTTCTGTAAAGCGCTTTTTGAGCGGTTACCAATTAGATTGTCGGTGCCGCTCTTATATTTTCTATTTTCAGTGCATAAGATTTGCCTTTTTTTTCAACTTGAAGGAACAGGCATACTTATAATATTCTAGTAGCGAAAATAAAACTATTCGACATTAATGAGCTCCTTTTTACGCTTACTTGCTTCTTAAAGCTAAATTATTATCCGGGAAGGGAAATGCGATGAAAAAAGCTTATCACCGGGACAGGTTTTTCCGAAAATTTAGATCTCTCTGTGCCTCGCTGTTTCTGGCCGTCATGATATTAATTCTTGTCAGTGCCGTGGCCTTAACGGTTACCCGCCCCTATCCGAACGAAGCCGCCGATTCTGCTCCCTGGTCGCTGGATGGTACTTCATTTTCCTCCCGCGTTTATGACCGTTATGGCCATGAAATAGCCGTCCTGAGCGGTGCGGAAAGACGCCTGGAGATCCCCCTGGAAGAAGTTCCGCTGTATGCCCGGCAGGCCTTTATTGCCATAGAAGACGAGCGGTTTTATAAACATTTCGGTATTGACTTTATAGCTATAGGCCGGGCTTTGTTGACGAACCTTCGCCGGCGCTCCTGGACAGAGCAGGGAGGGAGCACCATAACGCAGCAGTTGATTAAAAATGCTTATCTTACCCGGGAAAAAACCCTGATCCGTAAGCTGAAGGAAGCGTGGCTGGCCATAAAAATGGAACGGGAATTTTCCAAGGATGAGATTTTGGAGATGTATCTCAATCAGATCTATTTTGCCCACGGGGCTTACGGTATTGAGGCGGCGGCGAACCATTATTTCCAAAAAAGCGCCGGCGAGCTGACTCTGGCTGAAGCGGCAATGCTGGCGGGAATCCCCCGCTCCCCCAACAATTATTCGCCCTTTGTAAACTATGAGTTGGCCCGGGAGAGACAGGCCCTGGTCCTGAATAAGATGAAAGAAGCCGGCTTTATTGACCAGGAGCAGCTTGACGAAGCCTTGGCGCAGGAGATAGTCCTGGCCGACCCGCCTGAGGGAGGATATCCGTTTCCTTATTTTATTGATTATGCCCTGCACAGCGAACTGGTTGAGATTCTCAGTGCACTGCCCGATTTTGGCAGCGAAAAAGAAGCCTACGAGGCAATTTATAATGCGGGGCTAAAAATTTATACGACCATGGATGCCGGTATCCAGTCTACCATCGAGAAAACCCTGGATGACGGAAACCTTTATCCGCAGAGCGTGCGGGTGGATATGAACAAAATGAAAAGCCTGCTGGAGAGCGGGGATTATAATTATTACCCTGAGGAGGTCCTTTCCGATAAAGGCATTTTGCAACCCCAAGCTGCCGTTGTTGCAGCCGATCCATCTACAGGTGAGATCCTGGCTCTGGTAGGAGGCAGGGAATATGGCCCGAACAACCAGGACCTGCGCTATCTGAATCCCCGGCAACCGGGTTCTGCCATCAAACCGCTGGCCGTCTATGCTCCGGCCCTGGAAGAGAAACTGCTTATACCCGGTTCCATTGTCGATGACTCTCCCTTTATCAGGGGAGACTGGGCTCCGGAAAACTTTGGGAGGCGCTTTATGGGGCTTGTTACAGTAAGGGAAGCGCTGGCCAAATCGTTAAACGTTCCCGCTGTGAAGATCTTTGATCAGCTTGGTGTAGACACCGGCCTGGAATATGCCCGGAGATTGGGTTTGACGACCATTGTTCCCGATGACAGGCACCTGGCTGCAGCGCTGGGAGGCTTAACCAGGGGGGTGACAGCCTGGGATATGGCACAGAGCTATGCCGTTCTGGCCAACAGCGGCATAAAAGTCGAGCTGCATACGATCCAGAGAATTGAGGATCGTAACGGAAAGGTTATCTATGAGCACCGCCGGGAACCGGAAGCCGTCCTTAGCCCGCAGACAGCTTACCTGATCTCCGATATGCTGAAAGATGTGGTCCGGCAGGGAACAGCATCGGGTTTAAAGATAATGCGGCCTCTGGCAGCCAAGACAGGGACAACCAGTGAAAACCGTGACGCCTATTTAATAGCCTATACACCGGAAATAGTGGTTTCATTATGGATGGGGCACGATATTCAAACGCTGGGCAGAATCTCCGGCGGAAGCGGGGATGCCGTCTCCATTATGAACGTTATGCTGGCGCAGATCCTGCAAAACATTCCCCCCACCGACTTTGAGAGGCCCGCAGGGCTGGTCGGCCCTGTGGATATTTGCCGTAAATCAGGCCTGAGGCCGGGCCCCTTCTGTCCCAAGGAGGATATCGTAGCTGAAATCTTCCCGGCAGAGCTTGTACCCCGCGATACCTGCAACCTGCATGTTTCTCTGAGAATCTGCCGGGCGAGCGGGCTTCTGGCGGGGAGCAACTGCCCGCCGGGAGAGGTAGAAAGCAGGGTTTTTCTCTACAGGCCTTCTTATGAGCTCACCGACTGGCGCTGGAAGGGAGGAGCCGGCAGGGGGCCGGAGGATACTGCTCTCTTACCTCCGTCGGATTATTGCCGCTACCATACCTGGTGGCGCCGGTGGTACAGACCCTGGTGATTAATTTTTTCCGGGAAAAAGCTGCTTCGGGAAATTACTGCGGGTTAAATAGTGGTATAATATGAAAATGGAGCAGCGTTTGCTGGTGGCGGAACTTCAGGTTTAGCTCCGCGTGCGTATGGTAGGTGAGCTTTTTTGCCGGAAAGCCGAACAGTTGTAGTTATTGGTGGCGGCCCTGCCGGGATGCTGGCCGCGGGAACGGCCGGTTCCCGCGGCCTTGACGTTTTATTAATCGAAAAAAACAGCACCTTGGGAAGGAAGCTGTTAATTACGGGAAAAGGCCGCTGCAATCTTACCAACAGTGCTGCTGAGATCAGTGATCTGATCGCTAAAATCCCTGTAAACGGAAAATTTCTATTCAGCGCTTTTCATACTTTTTCCAATCATGACCTGATTGAATTTTTCAGGGACCTGGGATTGGAGACCAAAATAGAGCGGGGCGGTA
>JAKORA010000100.1 GCA_029778075.1 Bacillota bacterium
AAGAAAACTCAATACGGTTGGGGGAAAGGCTTGAAAGTTTATGCAAAGAAATATCCAGCCTAACAGTCTGGATAAAAACGCTGGTCGGCTTAATGCTCACCTCTCTGGTGGGCTTTTTTATTTGGTACGTGCAAAGTCTACCGAGGTGAGACAAAATGCGGTACTCCAAGTTTATTGTGGCGTTGGTGATACTTCTCAACGCCGTTTTCGCCACTGCGGTACTATATGTTTTTCTGCGTATAGGTAGCGAACCTTCTACCCTAGTCACGGCATGGTTCGCTTTTACTACGGGCGAGTTGATGGCCTTGGCAGCCATCAAAAGAAAAGAAATTAGCAACGGAAAGGGCGGTGAGGAAGCATGAAGAAAATCGTGTTAGATCCCGGCCACGGCGGGAAAGACCCTGGCGCGGTAGGGCCAGGAGGGACAAAAGAGAAAGATGTGGCCCTGGCGGTGGCAAAGTATCTGCAGCAGGAATTGTCGCCTATTGCACGGATTAGCCTCGCCAGAGAAACGGATGAATATCGGGACTTATGGGAAAGGTCGGCATTGGCCAACAGCATTGGGGCTGATTATTTTGTCTCCATCCACTGTAATGCCGCTGTCGACCGGGCGGCGAATGGAACGGAAACGCTGATTTATGGACGAGGTGGCGAGGCTGAAAAGTTGGCTTATAAGGTGCAAGCGAAAGTTGTATCTACATTGGGTACCCGTGATAGAGGAATAAAGGTGCGGCCAGGTTTGCACGTCCTAGCCCGCACTAAGATGCCAGCCCTCTTGGTGGAATTAGCGTTTATCTCTAATCCGCAGGAGGAGAAGCTATTGGCCGACCCGGACCGTCAGCGGGAAGCGGCCCGGGCTATAGCACAAGGAATTGCGGACTACCTGGGAGTGCGTCTTCGAGATAATCCGATTAAGGAGGCTAATGAGGAAGTGGAGAGCACTAAAGTCTTGTTTGAGGGCAAGACGCTAGAAGCATTTTTAAAAGACGGGAAGACCTACGTGGAAGTAAGAAAACTATGTGAGGCTTTGGGGTTAAAGGTTATTTGGCACGCCGATACCAAGTTAGTGGAGGTGC
>JAKORA010000101.1 GCA_029778075.1 Bacillota bacterium
AAAGGAAGGCATCTCCTCCTACAAAGTTCCGCAGGCCGTAGAATTTCGGGACGAACTTCCCATGAGCGGTGTTGGAAAAGTATTGCGGCGGGTCCTTCTTGAAGAAGAAGAAAAAAAGATGAAATAATAATGCCTGCACATGCTACCGGAATAAAAGCGAACCGTTAAACACAGTTCGATCCCGGTCACCAAGCTCTGAGGCATCTGAAATGCGGCGGGAAGTTAACCTCCATCCCGCCGCATTTCATTACCATAGGCGGATGTGGCTGCCACGAGAATACAGGCCAAGCCGGTGACAAGTCGTCTTTTGGGCAACACTTTTCATTCCCGCCCCCTCCTTTTCTAAAGGAGGGCCGGGGAGGATTTTATTTCTTTAAAATTCAATTTTAAAATCCCTCTAAATCTCCCCTTTAAAAAAGGGAGATATTAAAAAACAATCTTCCTTAGACTACCAGCTACGAGCCACGCGCTATTGGCTAATCCTCAAATCATCTAATCTTCCAAACTTCTAACCCTCTAACCCTCTAATCATCCAACCCTCCGATCGCTGAGCTCTTCACTGACCATTCATGCTGAGCTTTTACTAACCGTTCATGCTGAGCCTGTCGAACCATCCTTTAGCCTATAGCCTATAGCCTTTAGCCCTTGGCCTTTAGCCTCTGGCCTTTATCCTTTCGCCTTTGTCCTTCATCCTTTTGCCTTTGTCCTTTAGCCTTTAGCCTTTTTCCGTGAGCCAACAAAAATCCCCCTCAGGGCAGCCACCCTGAGGGGGTTATTTCTACAGATCATGATTCTGTCGCAGCGGCCTGGTTGAGATACCGCTTCTTGAACTTGAACTGAGAATCAGGTCACGATGTTTTTGACCACGTCGATGACCGGGTTGGTGAATAGCGCCATCAGAATCGTGTAAAGTGCAAAGGCGCCGACTGCTTCCGCTGTATACATACGCTCATACTTCCGCTTTAAGCTCACCAGAATCAGACCGCCAACAATCAGGCAGCCCAGCTGGAAGTAGGGAAAATTGGCCGCACCTGCCGCTGCATACTCGGCAAAGCCAAAGGTTGCTGTCAGAAGAACTACTGCCGCTGCCGCTACGATGGTTCCTAATGTCTTTTTCATGATCTGTTACCTCC
>JAKORA010000102.1 GCA_029778075.1 Bacillota bacterium
CATAAATTGGATATTCCTTTTAGCGAAACAGATGCGGAATTTCCGCCATTCTTAGCAGACATAATATATGAAGCGGGAACAAAAGACGCTCAAAAGACAGAGAAAGTCAGGGCTAAAACTAAGACGAGGCCTACTGAAACTGCTCAGACCATTAAAGAGGAAGCCGTTCCTCCTGCCGGTGAGAAAAAGGTGGAGTTGGTCAGCCCGGACAGGCCGGACCTGCAAAAAATAGAGACCACTGTACCGGCGGCATATGAAGAAGACAAATCTGAAACTGGCGTAAAAGGGGTTGCAACTATTTCTGAGCCAACAGAAAAAACTACCGAAGAAACAGCAGAAACAGCAGAGAAGCCGGAAACCGAACCGGAAAAGTTGATGATTGATCCTTATATTGAGGATAAAAGCGAGCCTACCCCCAAAGATGTAATACGCAAAGATGCGAGAGTTGTAGCCAGTGATAAATATGCCGGCACTGGGCATATTCTTGTCCAAAAAGATTTCCTTCCCAAACTTATTTTAAACAGGATTGTTAAGTTATTGGATGCAAGTGTTCGACCGGAAAGAATAGATAAAATTTTTGAAGAGCATGCCAGAAAAGAGATTGGGCCAGAACTGAAACCAATAGGTACAAGGGGCGACAAAACTATCGTTCTTGCAACGGAAATTCCCGATATTCCTGTTGTCGGCATAGATAAGGATTATTATAACTTCGTTAAAAATACTTTAAACGCTCAATTATTTTATGGCGGAAAACCCACCGAACCATTGTTTATAGTTAAAGATAACAAGATGATAGGGATTGTTTTACCCAAAAAGGTTGCACCGGACGAAGTTTTACCGGGCGAAGTAATTGTAAGAGGCAAAGAGGTTGCAAGAAAGGAGGGTGGCGAGAGTGTATTACCTGGAGAGCAGCGACCAGGAGATACTGGAGAGCCCAGCAGGTCAGGAGTGGAAGGAAGAGGCCCGGAGGTACTGGGAGAAGTACCTGCCGAAAATGTGCTGCGAGTTGAAGGCGCAGCGGAAGTTCGAGGAGAGCCTGGACAGGGCCGTGGTGAACGCGCTGAGGGTGAGAAGCAGGTATTACCTGGACCTACAACAACAGCCGCACATCCAGAACGAGAAGGACACCCTGAAAAAGGCGGGCCTCCTGCACATGAGCGACCTCATGGCGCAGGAGTTCGCGAAGAACGAGTACCTATTTCTGCCGCCGGAGAAGGAGCAGGAAGAGGAAGAAACTATGTAATAACGGTAGAAGATGAGAAAGAAATCCTTGAGGGTGGCCCTGTAACGAGGGCGAGGAATAACATTGAAGCAATTAAAATTTTGAAAAAACTCGAAGAGGAAAACCGTCTGCCCGACCTGGAGGAACAGAAAAAGCTGGTTAAGTTTAGCGGCTGGGGAAGCTGTTATCAAATATTTGAACCGTGGAGACATGGCGATTACAAAACCTGGCTTGAACTAAATAAAGAGCTGCGATTTGGCCGCAAAGAATTGCTGACTGACAAGGAATATCATGCTGCCTCCAGGGCTACGCAAAATGCCCACTACACTCCGCCAGAAGTGATCAGGGCGATGTGGGAGGCTCTGGGGCGGTTTGGTTTTGATGGAGGGAAGATACTCGAACCCGCGCTCGGCGTGGGTCATTTTTTTGGTTTGATGCCTTCCGGCATGGCGGCAAAGAGTAGGCTGGTGGGTATTGAGCTTGATCCAACGACCGGCAAAATAGCAAAATACCTCTATCCGGAAGCGAGCATTTACGTCCAGGGATTTGAAGAAACAGCCTTGCCGGATAATTTCTTTGACGTTGCCATTTCTAACGTGCCCTTTGGCGATGTTCAAATTGCTGACAGTTCATATCCTCGTTATTTAACGAATAAGATCCACAATTACTTCTTTGTCAAGGCCCTCGACAAGGTACGCCCAGGGGGGCTTATCGTGTTTATCACCTCTACCGGCACTATGGACGCCAGGACCAACCGGGACGTACGGAAATACCTTGCCAGTAAAGCGGACTTTATCGGTGCGGTACGGTTGCCGGGCAGCACGTTCAGGGAAGTTGCCAAGACGGACGTAACTACGGACATCATCGTTTTAAAGAAGAGAGCAGAATGGCAGGAGCCGTCCGGAGAAGCGTGGATCGAGAGTAAGGAAAGCGGCTTGGTTAGCAAGGTTGATGGCAAGCCGCTTTATATTAACGAATACTTTACCATACATCCGGAAATGGTGCTCGGGAAACTGGTAGAAGATAAACTGCACACCGGCCGCATCGGAGTGGAACCGGATGG
>JAKORA010000103.1 GCA_029778075.1 Bacillota bacterium
AATCCCGGCAAAACAAAAATAGGAGGTAAAAAACGATGAACAGAAAACTAGCTTTAATAAATTACCTAAAAGAAGGGCTCACTCAGGAAGAGATCAAGGAAGGGTATGACTCTTGCACCTTCCTCATTCAGGGGGAATACATGGTTTTGAATGAACATGAAAGGGGTGAAAAAGTAAAAGAGTACATCCGAGAAACCCTTTGGGCGTTTATCCCCTCCTTTTTGGCGGAGGAAACTGGTTTGCCGGAAGAGGTATTCCGCGCACTCTCAGAAAAATGCGAGAGCGGGAACGACGCCATTCTCGCGCTCGTAGAAAAAACCTGCGGCCTGGACGCTTTCGTAAAGGCCGCAGTAGAAGCGGACGGTTACGGTCACTTCCTCGCTTCTTATGATGGAGAGGAAGAGAAGGTGACCGTAGAAGGGGAGGATTACTTCATTTACCGCATAAACTAATCCCCTATAATGCAGAGTGACGGAGGCGACAGCCTCCGGTAATGCGGAGCCGGATTCCGGCTGCGGTCACAACCCCGCAAATAAAAAAGGAGGAATGGCAATGGTAAAGCAATATCGTGACTATGCGGATATGGTGTCTGAAGCAAGAAGAAGAGCACTACAAAGTGGCATTTTCACTGACAATCCAGAAGAGTATGCAAAGAATCCTGGGCAGATGTATCTAGTAAGCAATATTGACCTAGTTATCAAGGCTTTCCTGAAAGACATCGAAGAAGGAGATGTTGCTGAATATAAAGACCCTGCTGACTTCCTTGATAAGCATGGGATCGAATGGGAATGAATTGCCTGACCAATTTTGGGCTTAACGATTAAGCGCAGAATGCACAGCCCGGTTGGGCAATCTGTGCCGGCACCAAGCAGCGACGTTTAATTGAGACTTCCCCACCCGCGCGGGGGATAAAGCGCGGGAGAGAAGAATAAGGCCCGCCGGGAGCCGTGAATCCCGGCAAAAAGGATTTATAAAAGGAGGTTTGTAAATGCAATACAGTATAACGCCCAGACAATACTATCAAAAATGGGTAAACGATGTCTATAATAACTACAAAAA
>JAKORA010000104.1 GCA_029778075.1 Bacillota bacterium
AACTGAAGGTCAAAGTATCCAGTATGTAGGGGTAGTTACAGCAAAGAGCTCATCGGCTGGGAAAGTGTTACTGTTCCCGTTCTATAGCAAAGTGATTACTGCATAAAGTCATGGCCCGGTCTTCCGGGCCTATTCCCTTAAAATATGGGGGTGAGTAACGATGGGTAGCGACGCTATACTCTGGTACGAGCCGGTGCAGGAAATATTACATAACGCGGAAACGGCCACAACAGCAGACGGCAAAACCTTAAAGCTGGAAGGGAAATATGCTTCTGTAGTCCTGCAAGTAACTGGCACAATGACCAGTTCTGATATAAACTTTGAGGGCAATATTGACGGTAAAAGCTGGGTGCCCCTGGTGGGGATAAACGTGGGGGACGGTTCTGTAGCGACTAAGACCGGATCCAATACCGGGATATGGGCCATTCCGGTTGCCGGCATTAATTATTTTCGGGCCAGGAAGTCCGGGACAGGAACATCTGCAATAACCGTAACCGCAGTAGCTACCTCTGCTCCTGCGGTGCAGGTAGGCACGGTGAGCTCGCAATGAACCGGACAGAACTCTTCCGGATAGCCAGGAAACATGGGATCCAGAATAAAGGGAAGAAGGTTTTTGCCGCGATCAGGCAGGAGCTTCTCAATTATTACCGTTCTGAAGAAGGGCAGAAGGAGATTGAAAACAGCTGTATTCCCGTAGAGTTTAATGACGATTTCCCTCTCTCCGCACAGCCGGTAGAGAGGGTTGTTGATCTGCTGATGATGGAGGTTGAAGCCTATGCCAGAAACATTGCTGCAAATGGTAACAAGAGTTAGGGATATTTTAAAAGAGCCTGTGCCGGCACGGTGGACAGACGAACAAATTAAAGGTTATCTGAACAGAGGGCAGGAAAGCCTTGCTATTCTGGCCGAGCGGACTAAAACAGAGGAGGAGACTTTACTTGCAGGGACAGGGAGCTTTGGTTTTCCCGAAGATTTCCTGATGATGAAAGGTTTGTACTGGTTAGATGCGCCTTACAAAAGGGAGATTAAGCCCGGCACGTCGATGATTCCCCTGGACGACACAACAACGGGAGACCCGCGGTATTACTATTTGCAGAACGACAGGATAGAAATTCGCCCTATACCTGTGACGGATAAAGTTATTTATATTGTTTACTACCAGAGACCTCCGGATATGACAGACAACGATACGCCTTTCTTTAGGTTTTCAGAGGACGCCCTGGTTTCCTTTGCCGTCTTCAGGGCCTATGCGGAGGATAACGATCCACGAATGCAGTTGTGGGAAGAGGATTATGTCAAGCAGAGCAGGAGATGGCTGGTAACAGAAACGCAGAATTATCAGGAACCCTTCCAGCAGCTGCCGAACTGGTAAGGAGGGACGGTTTATGGCCAGATCTAAAAAAACTCCAAGAATCGGTGAGATCCAATACGAGCGCATATTTGATTGGAGCGGCGGAATGAATAATGCCGTAAACCCTGTTTTGCTGAAAGACAATGAAAGCCCTCTTTTGGAAAATGCTTCCCTGGACGAGAAAGGAACACTTTTCCCCAGGATGGGGAGCAGGGACAGGTATTCGGAGCAGATCGGCAACGAACCTGTGACCGGTATAG
>JAKORA010000105.1 GCA_029778075.1 Bacillota bacterium
GCGCCTGAGGCAGGGGGCTCCCGCGGTCCGAAAGAATGGCCTCCAGTTGGCCGAACACCACATCCCCACTTTGCAGAAAATTTCTGACGCGTGCGAAGATCGTCGAGGGATCATCGCGATCCGGTGCTATATCGCCTACTGCCAGCAAAACCAGTTCTTCAGGCATACTGTTCCCTCCTTGCTTGCTTAATTTAAGGATCAGTTCGGTTCAAGAGGAAAAGCAGTAAAACAGATTTTCATTCTCCCCAATCACTGCAACGCATGCTCCGTACGGGCAATGATATCGTCCTGAAGGGCCTTGCCCAACTGGACAAAATACGCACTGTAGCCAGCCACTCTTACCACTAGATCGCGATAGCTCTCAGGATTCTTTTGGGCATCCAGCAATGTTTCCCGGCTAACCACGTTGAATTGAATCCATTTACCCCCGAAATTAAAGTACGTCTTGATCAGCATCGCCAGCTTCTTGAGATCCTCTTCCGACTGGAGAGCGGTAGGATGAAACCTCATGTTCAGTAGCGTTGACGAGCATAAAATCTGATCAATCTTCATAGCGCTTTTCAGGGCAGCTGTCGGCCCTCTACTGTCCCTTCCCTGTACCGGCGAGACTGTTCCGTCCGCCACAACCTCTCCTGCCGGGCGTCCGTCCGGTGTTGCTCCTGTAACCGCGCCCCCCGGCCACATGGAAGTAATGGAGGCGCCCCCTATACCGAGCACCCTGCCGCCGTTGATCCCCCGGTACTTTGACTCTTCGCCGATGATAAATTTAAATAAATCCTTTGCCACCTCGTCTGCATAGTCGTCATCATTTCCGTATTTGGGCGCCGACAGGCACATTTTCCTCATTTCCTCAAAACCGTTCCAATTTGCGTCCAGCGCTTTAACCAATTCACGCAGTTCCAGCTGATTGTCCTCAAAAACCAGCTTCTTGATGGCTGCCAGCGAATCAACAACGTTCATAATTCCCACCGGAACCATGCGCGCACAAAAGTCATAGGGGTAGACTCCCGGGTGTTGATAAAACGATTTGCCTATTTTGATGCGGTCATGCATGAGCATGTTTTCGACGAAATAATGATAGAAATGCATCTCTGAGGCTATATTGATGCTTTCCGTCCAAAGGCCTATGAAATAAGCAAGGTATTGTTTAAAGGCCGCCAGGAACTGGTCGTATGTTTGCAAATCCTCTAGATTTATTTCAAAGGGCCCGGCTTCAAGGCCGGTTCTGGGATCTACTCCGCTATGGAGGAAAATCTCCAGAACCTTGGGAACGACAAAAAACATTCCGGCAAGTGCACTCACTTTGCCGGGAATGGCCGGATCCAGGCACCCGACAATATGATAGCGGCGCGCCTCTTCCAGCGGGACACCGGCGGAGAGGAAATATTCTATATATGATCTATCTGATGCAAAGGAGGGCATGCCTATTCCCGTCTTCACCACCTCCAGTGCCTTGACCAGCAGCGTCATTGGCGTTCCCTCATGAACTCTTATAGCAATACTATGATGAGGAGTCCTTACCAGGTTGGCAGCATCCAGCACCAGGTACGTTAGTTCGTTAGTGGCGTCTTTTCCATCCGGCGTAACGCCGCCAATTGTCATGACCCGCCACTTGGCAAATCCGCCATGCTGCATGCGCTTTTGGGGCGAAATCTTTATATTCTCAGGTCTCATGCACTTTATCCGCAACTCGCACAGCAAGGCCAGAACTTCTTCGTCGGACAGTTGGCCCCGGTCTTTATCGCTCCGGTAAAAGGGATACATAAACTGATCAAACCTGCCCAGGTTCTGGGTGGATGTTGGGGTGGAGACCAGTTGCAGGAACCAGAAAGATTGCATAGCCTCGTAGAAATTCCGCGGCCGGTTGGCAGGCACCCAGCGGCATGATTCGGCAATCCTCAACAACTCCGCCTTTCTGACCGGATCCTCCGTGGAGTTGGCCATCTCCGCAGCCAGGTCAGCATATCTGCATGCTAATTTTTTAATACCTTCAAGAACTATGGCCGATCCTTCCAGGAAAAATCTCTTTTGCGCGTCATCTGTGGAAAAAATTTTTAGTTGGTTAAGCTCTTCGTTTATTTCTTTTATTATTTCATCAAGACCGTTGAGCCATCGCTCATAATCCTGCCTGCCGTCAGTGAAGTTAAAGTACAGGCAGAGCCCGCTGCCGGCATAGGGACCGCGAAACTCTTCTTTTTTCTGCATCGGCGGAAGGGTAATCCCAAGTTGCAGAAAGTCCCATATTTTATCGCTATAACACTTGCTTCTCCTGTATTCTACACATCTTGTCTTCCAATAATCGCCAAGCTCACGTATTAAATCCCATTCTTCCGGCGCTACCTCGATTAATCCATCTTGCTCGGCACCCCGTATCGCTTCCTCATTCCATACGCCCAGAAAAGGATCAAGCTCGACTCCCCAGGGCTTGCTTGCTCCCTCGCCAATAATGTATTCGCCTTTGCCAATAAAAATGGGAATATTTTGTAATAAATGTGCCCAGGCCTTTGCTGCTTGTATTACCTCCGGCTCCCCTTCGATTTGCCGGTATGACTCAGTGATAAGGCGCGCCTTTTCCAGGCAGAGGGGAAATCTTTCACGGCGAATCTCCCGCCGGAGCCGCTCAATCCGCTCCATATGCCTGTCTCCCAGAACTCTAAAACGATTTTGGCTCTCCATACCAGTACACCTCCAATTTATATCTTACGACGGCCGTTATGTTTTTGGTCTCCCATAAATCATCATAACCCGGACTGATGCTCAGTGCGGCTGATAATCTCATCCTGCACCGCTTTGTCCAGAATGGTAAAGTAGGTGCTGTAGCCAGCCACCCGCACGATAAGATCGCGGTACTTCTCCGGGTTTTGCTGGGCTTGAAGCAGCGTCTCCCGATCGACCACGTTGAACTGAATATGCTTCCCTCCGTTTTTAAAGTAAGTTTTAATAAGACTTGACAATTTTCTTAAATCCTCTGTGCTCTGTAAAGCCGAAGGATGAAACTTCATATTCAACAGGGTCGCCTGATAGGGGATTTGATCAATGGCCATGGCACTGCGGATAACAGCGGTAGGACCGTTCAGATCAGTCCCCTGGGCCGGGGAAAGGGAGCCGTCAGCCAGCGGCTCACCGGCAAACCTGCCGTCAGGAGTGGCGCCGGTCATGGCTCCACCGGGGGCATGTGCGGTAATGGAGATGGCCGTAGGTTTTACCGTGGCGCCATAAATAGAGCGAAAAGTTACGGCGGTATCGGCCCAGAATTGATACAGCTCCCTGGCGATAGAATCCACATAGGGATCGCCGTTGCCAAATTTTGGCGCATCCAGGCACATTTTGCGGATTTCCTCGTAACCTTCCCAGTTGGCAGCCAGGGCAGCATGTAGCTCCTTTGCACTCACTTTTCTTTCATCGAAAACGAGTTTCTTAACGGCAGCCATGGAATTGGCCACATTAATCATCCCCACCATATTCAAGGCCGAACCGTTTTCAAAAGGAAGGACGCGGTCAAGAGCATCTCTCCCGACTTTAATGGCATCGTCCATCAGTGCCGAGTGGACGACATCGGGGAAGAGATCCCTTTGCGCCTGGAGCAAAATGTTATGCTCCTCATTGGCCAGACTCATAAAATAGATAAGCTGCTCCTTAAAGGCCTTCATGAAATCATCAAATGTTTCAAAGTCATTAAAATCCCCGGTTTGGGGTCCCAACTGCACACCGGTTCTCGGATCCAGCCCATTGTTCAATGTAATTTCTAAAACACGAGGAACAATAAACATTCCAAAAGCGTTGATCCGTGACTTCCCAGGCAGGTTGACATCCAGACATCCGGCCAGGGCATAATCCCTGGCCTCCTCAATACTGACTCCCTGGCTCGTCAAATATCCAATATAGGAATTATCGGAAATAAAGGCCGGCATACCAATCCCGGTTTTGACAACTTCCAGCGCTTTAATCATTAATTCTTCAGGGGTATGGTCGTGAACACGGACAGTGATGGTATGGTGGGGAGTAGGGCAGTCCCGGGCTGCCTCCAGAAGAAGATAAGAGAGCTCGTTAGTGGCATCTTTCCCATCGGGAGTAAGTCCGCCGATCACAAAGTTATTCCACCGGGCAACGCCTGCCCATTTCTCACGCTGCCCCCTGTCGCCGCTAATGAAATTGAACTGCATAATCTTGATTCGCAGGCACTCCAGTAGTTCCAGTGCTGCATCGTCATTGAGACGTCCTTCTTCTTTATCCTTTTTATAAAGAGGATACATATACTGATCAAAGCGGCCACCCGGAGAGGTACCTGAGGCTATCATCATCCAGTAAAACCAGAAGGATTGTATTCCTTCTTGAAAAGTTCTGGCCGGTTTACCGGGCACCCGGTAACACGTTTCAGCAATGGTGAGCAGTTCCTTTTTCCGGACGGGATCTTTCTCTTCCGCGGCCATCCTGCCGGCCAGGTCGCCAAATCTTTTTGCAAGGCGGACAATGGCCTCAAAGGCAATGATGATGGCCTTCAAAAAATCAGCCTTTTTAATTGCATCGGTATCAATGTACCTGAGCTTCTTTAACTCCTCCCGGGCATCTGTAATTACTTTCTCCAGGCCTTCATGAATAACTTTGGCATAATCCGGAAGAATCAAAGAAAGGCCCAATCCCAGCCCCCATCCAACCCCGGCAGAACCTGCGCCGCGCCCTTGTTTTTTGTCGCTCCAGGGAGGGCAAAGAATCCCTGATTTGATAAAAGGCCACAGATGGTCATCATCATAATAAAGCCCCTGCCTTTCGTCCAGAGTCCTCCCCTGGTCCCGCCAATAAGCGTCCATTGAACGGAGCTTTGCTTCATCCTCCGGATCAATAAACAGAGAGCCTTTTTTAAGATCCGCCAACTCTTCATCCGTCCAGGTTGGGCCCAGAGAGCCTGCCTCCATGCCCATCGGACGGCTGGCTACATTGCCGACAATAAGTTCATCATCTTCAATAAAAATGGTTTTATGATCCAGATAATGTGCTGTAGCTATTGCCCGGCGGAGTACTGTCGGCAGGCCTTCAGTCTTCTTATAGGCCTCCAAAATCAGCGAAGCTTTCTCCACACAAATAGGAAACTTCTCTACCTTCAGCCTTTCCTTCAACTTCATGACGCGTTCGTTCATATTATCATCCTTTCCTGGTCTTTCCTATCCGCCGTTCAATTCAAAGTATAAACCCTCAAGCAACTTGAGAGTCAATTATTATTTTATTTTTTTTAAATATTATTATATTACTTTTAAAAAGGTTTCCAATTTTTAAAAGAAAATAGGCCATATTATAGTGACAGTTATGTACAGCTTTGGTCTAATGGTTCCGACTGCCAAGCCCATAGCGAACTTTACCTTCGAGCTATTGGCATGCCGGGTACATTAAAAAGGCCCGGGCTCTTTTTGCCAGGGCATAACTAACTTATTAAAAAATTTTTACACTGGACGAAGGACCGTGATAAAAGACATGTCTGATCATTAGCCCAATTTTTTTCTTTAGCACCTTCTTCGTACAGGGATTTGTATTTCCGCCAGGTAGTTTTTGCGGTCACCGGTGATACTTCGATCAATAATAATAAACCTTACCGAATCGCCGCAGACAATATAGTTATTTTCATCGATATAGTTTAACAACTTCTCATAATAAGGAGGAGACTCAGCATGCTTTTTCCTGTAATAGATGCAGATATACTCTCCGGCCGGCAAAACATCGTTCATCTTTGTATTTTTAGGGCTGTCCTCGGGCATAACAAAGATTGAATTGTAATCATTAAAATAATGCCTGTTCAAATCCGTCAAGGAAATGGACAACCCCACTTTTTCCAGACAGGCACCGGCCATCTTTTCCAACTTGCGCATAGCCAACTCTAATTCTGGCCTGGAGGTGATCCTTTCATACAGTCGCAATACTTTCCTTTCCGGCAGATGCTCAACTCTGATCACATCCAAATCTTTACACTTACAGCCTTCTTCAATTTCTTTAATGCGCTGTGTAAATTTGTTAATTACAGTTTGCAGCCTGTTATATTCCTGAACAGCCTTTTCATGCTGCTCTTTTAAAAGCTGCAAATAATTTTCCGGAGTCATCTTTTCACAAATATTTTTTGTTTCTTTCAAAGATACACCCATCTGTCTTAAATACCTGATTTTACTCAGCTTCTCAAATTGATCGATGGAATAATAACGATACCCGCTGTGCGGATCCGTTTGGCTTGGTTTAAATAAGTCAATAGCATCGTAATAACGCAGTGTTGCCGGCGAAATATTAAAGATCCGAGAAATATCGCCAATAGAAAAGATCTTTTTCATAACAACCTGCCTGCGCTTTCCAGTGTAGTCCCTTAAAGTGCACGCATAATCTGCTCCTCTTTATTACGCAAGAACAACTGCTTTAAATTGTTATACGTTATTGTATCTCAATAATAGCAAAATTATTATTTTTTTTCAAGATTAAATTTAAACATTTTTAAGTATTTATCATAAAAAGTTGACAGAGTTCCAACTTAAATATGCTTGGTCGCTCATGCAATTAATTATAGGGAAAATATGGTTTTTCATCCGAAAAAAATATCATTGTTTTCGACTGGCGACAGATCTTCAGCAATAGAATGTTCCAGCGAAAAAGAACTAATATGTTCCCATTAACAAATTTTTTGCAGGAAATTGCCGGTAATTATTGAAAATATAAGTATCACTTTCCACGCGAGGTGTTCTCTTTGGCTAGAAGCAGTATAATTATCGACCCCGAGCGCTTGGTGTTTGCCATGGATATAGGAACCCGCAGTATAGTAGGGCTTGTCTGTCATCCTGAGAATGAAAAACTAAGGGTTCTGGCAACAGAAATCGAATATCACCCACAAAGGGATATGATGGACGGGCAAATACACAATATTGAGGGTGTAGTTATTACAGCAAGAGAAGTAAAAAAACGGCTGGAAAAAAGATTGGGTATTACTTTAAAAACCGTGGCCGTAGCGGCTGCAGGAAGAGCCCTTATCACCCGCCGGAGTACAATAGAAAGAGCATTGGAACCGGGACACAGGATCAAAAAAGAGGAAGTTTCCTCAGTTGAATTTGCGGCAGTGGAAAAAGCCCGTGAAACACTTTTAAGTGAAAGCGATAGCGGAAAAACCGCAGACGCATATTACTGCGTAGGCTATTCAACTATGGCTTATTATTTGGACGATTATCCAATCAGCAGTTTAATCGGGCAAAAAGGCAAAAAAATGGGAGTCGAAGTGCTGGTCACCTTTCTCCCGCAGGTAGTGATTGATAGCCTGCTTACTGTAGTCGAGGAACTGGGGCTGAGTATAAGCAATCTTACCCTGGAACCTATTGCGGCTATTAATGTAACCATCCCGCCGGAATACCGCTCCCTCAACCTCGCCCTGGTAGATGTCGGAGCCGGAACCTCGGATATAGCCATTACCCATAAGGGCGCAATAATTGGTTATGCTATGGTCCCCATGGCCGGGGATGAAATAACGGAACAGATCGCTGAAACCTTCCTTTTGGATTTTAATACGGCAGAGCGAGTAAAGCTTCAGAGCACAGAAGGCCGGGGGCGGATCTCTTTTAAAGATATCCTGGGAAACAGCTTTAATCTTTCTACCGAGGACATTATCAAAGTAACAGAACCTGTAGTTGATAAGATCACCTCGGAAATTGCCGCGGTAATTAAAAAGTATAACAACGGCCCTACCAGAGCTGTCTTCTGTATCGGCGGCGGGAGCCGGGCTCCACTTTTCCGGGAGAAACTGGCCGAAAAACTTGATCTTCCTGATAATATGGTGGTGACACGCGGCCATGAAATTGTCAATCAGGTTATCTATAAAGGGAAAAAATTAAACGGCCCGGAATCAGTTACTCCGCTGGGTATCGCAGTATCAGCTTTGCAAAAAAACTATTTCGGATTTACTTATGTTACTGTAAATGGAAAAGTAATACGCCTGCTGGAGACAGAAAACCTCAAGGTGAGCAACGCCCTGGTAGCAGCCGCTTTCCCGTCGAAAAAATTGCTGGGGCGGCGCGGGCCCAATCTGCGCTTCTTTTTAAATGGAGAAGAAAAAATCATTCCAGGAATACCCGGTGAACACGCGCATATCATGGTTAACGGAAAAAGGGCATCATTGGGACAAATAATTAATAATAACGATAAAATTGAAATTATCGAAGCTACAGAAGGGTCGGCGCCTGTTGTCCAAGTAAAGGATCTGTTTCCTCATGACAGGTATTACATTTACTTTAATGAAAAACTTTCACCTCTTTTTCCTGAAATACTTGTCAATGGGCAAAAAGCCGATCCCGATCAAACTATTAATGAGGGGGACAGAGTCGAATTTAAAGGGATGGGCACCCTGGAGGAATTTATTAAAATGGCCGAGCTGGACCCCGATAATATAAGCTGTTTGGTAAACGATCAGCAATGCTCCATGCAGTATGAACTAAAGGTTGGTGACAGGATTACGGTTCGATTAAAAGAAAAGACGGCCGCACGAAAAGAGCTTCCGGAGCAGGCTGCTCCTGCCGGTCATCCAGGCTCCGCTCCTCCCCTTAAAGTAAGGGTTAACGGCCAGGAGATCGTCCTTGACGGGAATAAAGCACCTGTTTTTGTAGATATTTTTAACTATATAAATTTTGATCGCAGTAAACCCCGGGGCAAACTGGTAATGAAACAAAACGGTCATCCCGCTTCTTTAACCGCCAAACTGGCCGACGGGGACGATATTGCCATTTACTGGGAAAAAAATAGCCTGTAAGCAACTCTTTTTTATACATTTTTTACTTTTTTGTACAAAAAAGGTATTGCTTTTCATGGGAATTACTGGTATAATAGCATTTGGCATTTAATGTCGAATTTTGTAAAAGGGGGGAGTGGGGTTGAAATCTACAGGAATAGTCAGAAAAGTTGATGAATTAGGGAGGGTCGTCATTCCTATTGAGCTCAGGCGAACTTTAGGCATCAATATAAAAGACGCGCTGGAAATTTATGTAGACGGTGAAAAAATTGTACTCAAGAAATACGAACCCGCCTGTATTTTCTGCGGCAACGCAGACAATATCAAGCAGTTCAGCGGCAGGATAGTATGCCAGGACTGCATCAGCAAAATGATGGACTAATAACGAACATCCTAATTGTGGCATCCATATACGCACTTTTTACAGCGCTTTTTAAGGCAGCCCACTTTAGCCGTACTCAGGCTACTTTAAATAAAGGCCAAAACAGATAATGCTATAAATCACCTTTCCCGGTTAGGGAGGAACAGCGCCTTTGATTTCCGGAGGCTGGAGATTGATGTTTTTCCACCTTTTCTAGCCTCCGATTTCAAGTTTTAAATTGAGCAGCACCTGTATTCTAAATCCCCCGTTCCCTCTTAAGCTCCATTAATACCTTATAAACTTCGTTTCTCTTGAGAGACAGACTTTTAGCCACATTTTTTACAGCTTCTGTCGGTGTATCTCCTTTTTCCATTGCTTCAAGAAGCCTCTTCCTGGACTCATCTTTCAAATCCGGCACACTTTTCTCCTCAGGATGCAGTAATGGAGAAATGACCAGCGTAATTTCTCCCCGGGGCGGTTCCCGGAGGAAAAGCTCCAAAAGCTGCCTGGCCGTTCCCCTGTAAACCTCTTCATATTTTTTTGTCAGCTCACGGCATACAGCCAGCGGCCTGTCCTTTAAAATTTCCGCCATTTCCGTAAAAGTTGTTATCAAGCGATGAGGTGATTCATAAAGGACAACCGTTTTCTCTTCTCTGGCAATGGCTTCAAGCTCTTTTCTTAATTCTTTCCTTTTACGGCTTAAAAAACCCCAGAAAACAAACCTCCTGGCAGGATAACCGGCTATAGCCAGGGCGGTAAAAGCAGCCGATGCTCCCGGTAAAACAGTAAAAGGAATCTTCTCCTCCAATAACAGATTGACCAGATAATAGCCCGGATCGGAAACAACGGGCATCCCGGCATCGGAAATCAAGACAACCTTTGCCCCCTGCTTTAATCTCTCCACGATAATCCTGCCACTTTTAACCCTGTTGGATTCCCGGTAGGAGATCAGGGGGGTTGTGATACGATAATGATTTAACAATTTCCTGGAGCGATTAATGTTTTCCGCTGCAATGAGGTCAGCCTCTTTTAGACACGCCAGCGCCCTTAAGGTAATATCCTGCAGGTTTCCAATCGGCGTAGCGCAAAGGTATAACATTCCTTTTGGAAAATCCTTATTTTGTTCTTTGTTGGCCATCATAGATTTATTCCATCTTCTCAGGTTCTTGCCGGTTACTCACAGCAAGGGGGTAATTTTTCAATTTCTTCTACAGGAAACTCCTCCTGGCGTAAGGTTTCCAGGAGTTCTACAAGCACGGTTTTTTTCATTAAATTCTGGCTGATGATTTTGCCTTCACCGTGCGGCGTAATGACGAAATCTCCAGGCGATGGAAAATCTGCTTTGGAATACTCATAATGCTCCACTTCATAACGCAGGCAGCACATTAACCTTCCGCAGATCCCGGAAATTTTTGTGGGGTTTAGTGACAGGTTTTGGTCTTTGGCCATCCTAATCGAAACAGGTCCAAAATCTCCTAAAAAGGTGGCACAGCATAAACCCCTGCCGCAGGGCCCAAGTCCTCCCAGCATTTTGGCTTCGTCCCTTACGCCAATCTGACGCAGCTCGATACGCGTGCGGAAAACAGCGGCCAAATCCTTTACCAGTTCGCGAAAGTCGACACGCCCGTCTGCCGTAAAATAGAAGATAATCTTGTTATGGTCAAAAGTATACTCCACATCCACGAGTTTCATTTCCAACTGGTGCTTCTCGATTTTTTCCAGGCAAATCTGCATGGCCTCTTTTTCCTTCTGCCTGTTCTCCGCAAGCTGCTTATAATCTGCCTCTGTAGCAACTCTGCGAACCGGCCTTAAGGGAGGCACTATTTCCTCATCGGAGACCTCTTTATTTGGCTGTACTACCTCACCGAACTCCAACCCCCGGCTGGTTTCCACGATCACATCCTGACCCGTATCAAGCTCCAAATCACCCGGATCGAAATAATATATTTTCCCCGCCCGCCGAAAGCGGACCCCTATAACTTTTGGCAACCTTAAACAACTCCTCTCATTTGTAAAAACAACACTTCCAGTGCCAAACGCAAATTGATATTGTGCTGCAACTCCTCCTGCAATTGCAGCAGGGCACGACATATTTTCTCCAAAGAAAAGGCAGTCTTTTGCTCTTCTGCAATTAATATTTTAGCAGTACCGGCATAACTTTCAACACTGCCATTATTATTAAACGGGGTTGCGCTGTTTATGAGCTCGCTCCCCGGTCCGCTCAATTTACGAACAAGCCTGTCCCGGTAAATAAGCAGCAGGAGATCTAGAATTTCCTGTAAATCGTCACGCCTGGCCAGCTCTTCAGCCTGACTAAAAACATTCTCTTCCGGACCATGCTCAATATTCTCTACCAATAATAATGCTTCTCTATACTTTTTTCCCCAGCCGCCCCGTGAAGCCATCTCCAGGCCTTTGCCCGGATTGCCTCCGGCCAGAGCCATGATAACGTCTTTTTCCTCAGAGTGTGCAAAATTACTCTTCTCCAGAACCGCTCTCATTTTTTCGCCCGTCAGCGGAGCCAAAGAAAAGTGTGTACATCTGGAAACAACAGTGGCCGGCAAGTCCCAGGGTCTGGCTGTTAACAGGAGAAATACCAAATCCTTCGGAGGCTCCTCCAGAATTTTCAACAGGCTGTTGGCTGCCGGCAAAGTCATAAGCTCTGCATCATAAATAATACAGATTTTTTTCCCGCCTTCAACGGAAAGTAGGTAAAGACTGTCTTTTACCTCTCGTAGTTGCCCGATTTTCAAGGAGGAACCCTGTGGTTTTAAGATATAGAGATCCGGGTGATTGCCGCTGGCGATTCTGCGGCAGGAAAGGCATTGCCCGCAGGGGCGCTTCAGCCTGTTATGGCAGTTCAGTGCCTGGGCAAAAAGAAGAGCAAGGGTTTTTTTGCCGCTCCCGGAAGGGCCGGAAAACAAATAAGCATGGCCTATCTCCCCGCTCTTAACAATCCTTTTTATTGATTCCAGCACCCGCTCCTGGCCGATAATTCCTTCAAAATCCACCGCGGCTCACCCCTTCGCAGGATCTCGTAGAATTTCCTGCATTTTCTCCCAGATCTTCTCATGAACGGACTCCGGCCTGTCTCCGGCCTGGATGACAAAAAAGCGTTCAGAGTCCCGGGAAGCCAGCTGTAGGAAGCCCTGCCGCACCTTGCGGTGAAACTCCAGTTCTTTTTGCTCCATACGGTCACCCCGCCAGTCCGGTGCCCCTGTATATTTTCCCCTTAAACGCCTAAGCCCCGTTTCCACATCTATATCGAGTAAAAAAGTAATCTCCGGGAGGAGCCGCCCCGCCGCCCACATGTTAATCATTTCAATGATCTCCGGTTTTTCCCCCCCGGCCAGGCCCTGGTATACTATAGTGGAGTCCAGGTACCTGTCACTGATCACAGTAATTCCCTTTTGCAAGGAAGGATATATACACTCGCTGACCAGCTGAGCACGGGCTGCGCTGTAAAGCAGTATTTCGCAAGGAACGGTCATTTCCCGGAAATCCGGATTCAAAAGGATTTTCCTGATCTCTTCCCCAATCGGGGTGCCGCCGGGCTCCCTGGTTAAAACAACTGGCAGCCCCATTTTTTCAAGCCGCTCCTTCAGCATCCTGGCCTGGGTCGTTTTACCGGCGCCGTCAGGCCCCTCAATACTCAGGAAAAGACCCTTTTTTCTCTCCTTTTTCGGCATCGTGTCTCCCAACCTCTTACCTGTTCAGTTCCGGAAAAAATTCAGCAGCCGGAATACAGGATATTCTTCAGGTAACGAAACCGGTTTCTAAGTGTGACGTCTGCTCCTGACTCCCGAGCAGCTAATGCTTATTTCAATTCTATCATATTTTTCCTGCTTCGGTAACAATTTTAATTGTCTTCAATGAAGGATCGGCAGCGCCCTGAAAAAGCACCTTTTCCGCACGCTTCTTGAGCAAATGGCATACTATTTCCGCGGTTATCACCTCTCCCGGAGAAAGGAGAGGAATCCCCGGGGGTGAGAGGACTACCATTTCGCCACAAATTTCTCCCGGCGAGCTCTCCAGGGGAACAGCGCGCAAAGAGGAATACAGCGCTTCCCGGGGAGTCAAAGAAAATGGAGAAAAAAATTCTCTCTGCCCCTCGCCTGAAGTATTACGGTCACCCTTAAAAAAAGAAGGCGGAAATGTTTCCCCCTTATAATTTGCCCCGGCAGCCCTGCTGTAAAACACGCGCACCTCATCCCTCGCCTTGGCAAAAGAACGGGCGAGGTCAGCGGGAGAAAAGGGCAGCTGAGCAGGTCCCACA
>JAKORA010000106.1 GCA_029778075.1 Bacillota bacterium
GTAAAGCCATAAAAGAGTGCCAGCTCGAGCCGATCGACAGGCCGGAAATGGAGCTGGTGCAGATGGAAAAAGATAAACCCCTTATTTTTAAAGTCAAAGTGGATGTGAAGCCTGAAGTTGAACTGGGCGAGTACAAAGGGGTTACCGTAAAACAAGTAAAGAAGCAAATTACCTCAGAAGATGTGGATAATTATTTGAACGCGTTAAGAGAACAGCACGGCCGTCTTGTTACGGTGGAAGACGGAGAGTTGCAGGAAAAAGATCTGGCTGTAATCGATTTTGAGGGAACGATCGACGGCGAGCCGTACGAAGGAGGAAAAGCGGAAAATTATTCCCTGGAAATCGGATCGGGCACTTTTGTCAAGGGTTTTGAGGAACAGTTGCTCTCGGCCCGCAAAGGTGAAAAAAGAGAGATAAAGGTTACTTTTCCCGAAGATTATACCAGGAAGGAGCTGGCCGGTAAAGAAGCCGTTTTTAACGTGCTGGTTAAGGAAATTAAAAGGCCGCAGTACCCTGAACTAAACGATGCTTTTGTCCAGGAGCTTACGGAAGAATTTTCCACCCTGGAGGAATTTAGAGCCGATGTGGAGAATAAATTAAAAGAGAGCTTGTCCAACAGGGAAAAAATGTCCCTGGAGAGCAAGATTATCGAAAAGGTCGCGGAGGAGTCAAAAGTCGATGTCCCCGAAGTACTGATAGAGAGGGAACTGGATAGTATGTTGGCCGAATTTGAGTACTACCTGCGCATGCAGGGCCTTTCCCTGGAGCAGTACGGGCAGATGGTGGAGGGAGGCCTGGATAAATTAAAAGAAGAGCGCAGGGAGGAGGCGACGAAGCGCGCCAAGGCCAACCTGGTCCTGGATGCCATTATCAAGAAAGAAGGCATTGATGTTACGCCGCAAGAGATTGATGAGAAAATAAGAGAAGCCATCCAGGGACAGGAAGTTGATTTTGACAAGGTGAAAGAACAGTTTGAGAAGCAGGGGCGTCTTGATATAATGGCCCATGAGATGCGTTACCGCAAAGTTATAGATTTGCTTGTGGAACATGCGAATATTATTGAGGTTGAAGAGGAAGATAGGGAAGAGGAAGATAAGGAAGAGGAAGAAAAGAAGGAAGACAATAGCACCGGCGGAAAAGAAGATATCAAAAATGAAGCAGCTGCCGTAGAAGAGGAAAAAGAAAAGGGTACGGCTCTTGGAGAGGATAGTACTCAATAGAGTACAAAGTGAAGGGCTTAATCTGATTAAATTCAAAATGCAGGGAGGACAAATAACTTATGAAAGAAGAAAAAACCATTATGCAATTGGTTCCCATGGTTGTGGAGCAAACAAGCCGCGGGGAAAGGGCTTACGATATCTATTCGCGTCTTTTAAAGGATAGAATTGTGTTTATCGGCAGCGCGGTTAACGATACCGTTGCCAACCTGATTATTGCCCAATTGCTCTTTCTGGAATCGGAAGACCCCGATAAGGATATAAACGTTTATATAAATTCGCCCGGCGGTGACGTCTATTCGGGTCTGGCCATTTATGATACGATGCAGTATATCAAACCGGATGTTTCAACAATCTGCGTAGGGCTTGCAGCAAGCCTTGGTGCTGTTCTCCTGTCAGCGGGAACCAAAGGCAAGCGCTTCGCTTTACCCAATTCCCGGATTATGGTTCACCAGCCGCTGGGCGGCGCCCAGGGGCAGGCGGTGGATATCGAGATCCATGCCCGGGAGATTTTACGTGTCAGAGAAACTCTTAATAGAATCTTATCCAAACATACAGGACAGCCGGTGGAGCGCATCGCCAACGATACTGACCGCGATTTCTTCATGTCTGCCGAGATGGCCTTGGAATATGGTCTGATAGATGCTATACTGGAGAAAAGGGATTTAGCGAAGAGGTGAAATTAAAATAATGTTCAAATTCAGCGATGAAAAAGGACAGCTTAAATGTTCTTTTTGCGGAAAAAACCAGGAGCAGGTCCGTAAACTGGTTGCCGGTCCCGGTGTATATATCTGTGATGAGTGCATCGAGCTCTGCAATGAGATAATCGAAGAAGAAATAGGCGAAGATCTGGATTTTAACCTGGTCGATCTGCCCAAGCCGGCAGAAATTTACGAGGTGCTGAACAAATATGTTATCGGGCAGGAAGATGCCAAGAAAGTGCTCTCTGTGGCCGTCTACAACCACTATAAAAGGGTTAACGCTGCTCAGAAAGTAGATGATGTGGAGCTGCAGAAGAGCAATATTTTGCTCATCGGGCCGACAGGGGTAGGGAAGACGCTCCTGGCCCAGACCATGGCCCGCCTGCTGAACGTCCCCTTTGCCATAGCCGATGCCACCTCACTTACGGAAGCGGGTTACGTGGGCGAAGATGTAGAGAACATCCTTCTAAAGCTGATTCAGGCGGCCGATTACGACCTGGAAAAAGCGGAAAAGGGGATCGTCTATATCGACGAATTTGACAAGATCGCCCGCAAAAGTGAAAACCCCTCCATTACCAGGGATGTTTCCGGTGAAGGAGTGCAGCAGGCCCTCTTGAAAATTCTTGAGGGGACTATCGCCAGTGTGCCCCCACAGGGCGGTCGCAAACACCCTCACCAGGAATTCATGCAGATCGACACGACCGATATACTTTTCATCTGCGGCGGAGCTTTTGACGGCCTGGAAAAAATTATCCTGAAACGCATAGGCGGGGGCGGTATGGGCTTTGGCGCCGATATCCGGCCCAAGGTTGACATGAAAATAGGTGATATACTCCGCCAGGTACACCCCGAGGACCTGATTAAATTTGGCCTGATACCGGAGTGCGTCGGGCGGCTGCAGGTCATAGCTGTCCTCGATGCACTGGATCGCGACGCTCTCGTCAGGATTTTAACAGAACCGGTTAATGCACTGGTTAAACAGTACCAGAAGATGTTTGAACTGGATAATGTTCAGCTGGAATTTAAAGAAGGTTCCCTGGAGGCAATTGCCGACGAGGCTATTAAGCATAAGACCGGAGCCCGGGGTTTGCGGAGCATCATGGAAGGATTTCTGCTGGACATTATGTATGAAATCCCCTCCAGGGACGATGTTGACAAATGCATCATTACTCCCGGGGTGGTAAGAAAAGAGGAGAAGCCCAGGCTTTTAACCTCCGGAAAGAGGCACAAGAAAGAAGTGTCTGCATCCTGACGACACGGTTAATTTTATTTTAATGTAATAAGCTGGGGTGGCCCCTACCCGGGAACCACCCCTTACAATTTTTCTTTTATGGTTATTTGTCCCCTTCTCAGGAAATAATAGATTAAGGCGAGATATATGGAAATAACCTGAGAAGGGGGTTAGAGTATTTTGTCCGGTTGGGCTGGAATGTTTGGGATAATCCAGCTGGTAATTGCTGTGATTATCGGATTTTACCTTTGGAACCTTTTGCGTAACCAGAGGGGAAGTAAGGTGGCCATAGACAGGGAATCTTCCAAAGAAATGGAAGAACTGCGCCGCCTGCGTTCCCTTTCTCTGACAGAACCTCTTTCGGAAAAGGTACGGCCCTCTTCTTTTAATGAAATTATCGGTCAGGGAGAGGGACTTAAGGCTCTGCGCGCAGCCCTTTGCGGTCCCAATCCCCAGCACGTTTTAATCTACGGCCCTCCCGGAATAGGGAAAACTGCTGCGGCACGGCTGGTTCTCGAGGAGGCCAAAAAAAACGAGCTCTCTCCTTTTACCCAAGAGGCCAAATTCGTGGAGGTCGATGCGACCACGCTTCGTTTTGATGAAAGAGGTATCGCCGACCCCCTGATGGGGACTGTCCATGATCCCATCTACCAGGGAGCCGGACCTCTGGGAATGGCGGGAATACCGCAACCCAAACCTGGAGCCGTAACCAAAGCTCATGGCGGGATTCTCTTTATCGATGAAATTGGTGAGCTGCACCCCATTCAAATAAATAAGCTGCTGAAGGTACTGGAAGATCGCAAGGTTTTTCTGGAGAGTTCTTACTATAACAGTGAAGAGAAGAGCATTCCCCGGCACATCCACGAAATTTTTCAGAACGGGCTGCCGGCAGATTTTCGCCTGATAGGGGCTACAACACGCCAGCCGGAGGAAATTCCACCGGCTGTGCGCTCCCGCTGCATGGAAATTTTTTTCCGTGCCCTTTCGCCGGAGGAGATCGGGAAAATCGCCCTTAACGCTGCCCAAAGGGTTGGTTTTACTTTGACTCCCGAATCTTTAAAGGTGATAACCACTTTTGCCACTAACGGCAGGGATGCAGTAAACATGGTCCAGCTGGCCGTGGGTATTGCCCAGGGAGAAGGCAGAAACGTGCTCGATGTCGAGGACATGGAATGGGTTGTTAACAACAGCAGACTCTCGCCGCGGCCGGAGAAAAAAATTCCTGAATTCCCCCAGGTTGGGCTGGTTAACGGGCTTGCCGTATATGGCCCCAATCAGGGAGCAATTCTTGAAATTGAAGCTTCCGTTATCCCCGTGGAGAAAGGTGAAGGGCGGCTTACCATTACAGGAATTGTGGAAGAGGAAGAAGTCGGGGGTATGGGGCGAACGCTCCGGCGCAAGGGCACAGCACGCGGCTCAGTGGAGAATGTTTTAACGGTTTTGGGCCGCCTGCTGGGAGAAAGTATGCGCAACTACGATATCCACCTGAATTTTCCTGGAGGGGTTCCTGTCGATGGGCCGTCAGCCGGCGTGGGCATTGCCACTGCTATCTATTCGGCACTCAAGAATCTCCCGGTTGACAATACTGCCGCCATGACAGGAGAACTCTCCATCAGGGGCCTGGTTTGCCCGGTGGGCGGCGTGACAGCCAAAATTGATGCCGCGCGGGAGGCAGGCGCAAAAAAAATCTTTATCCCAAGTAAGAACTGGCAGCATATTTATAAAGAAAAAAAAGATATTGAAATAATTTGCGTGACCCATATAAGTGAAGTGTTTGAAAAAGTGCTGCTTCCGGCAGGTTCATGGGAGCAATCCTCTCCCCCGAAAAAGGAAGCGGCAAGTTTCCTGGTGTGAAAATGAGGCAGCCCTTGCTATCGATGGAGTTCCGGTCCCGCTCTGAACGTTCTACTTTTTAGCTCAGGTTTTCCCTGACCCTTCCGGGGAATGCCCCCCGACTGACCCCCGAACTGCCGTGCCGACAAAAAGAGGAAATCAGAATTTAAAATAGAAATATTAACAGGTCAGCGTGAGCGCAATAAAGTTACAGTGTATGTAATTAAGACTGCCTGAACAGACCCGTCCCACAGACTGAAAAGGGGAGGAGAGATGATGAGTATAAAAGAGCTACCGCTTTTGCCTCTACGCGGCGTTATCGTATTTCCTAACATGGTTATCCACCTTGATGTGGGAAGAGAAGGCTCCAAAAATGCTCTCGATGAAGCCATGTTAAAAGATAATTTAATTCTCCTGGTAACCCAGAAAGATGCACAGATCGACGAACCGGAAAGTAACGATCTCTACCATATGGGAACGATAGTGAACATCAAGCAGATGTTGAAGCTTCCCGGAGGCACTATCCGTGTGCTGGTGGAAGGACTGAACCGCGCCCGGATTAAGGAATTCCTGCAGAGCAAGCCATACTTTAAAGTATTGGTGGAAGAGCTTCAAGAGAATGAAGCTAAAACGACAGAGATTGAGGCCTTGACCCGCAGCGTTCTGCTGCAATTTGAACAATATATAAAATTAAGCAAAAAAATACCCCTGGAGGTCCTCTCCAATGTTACAGAAATAGAGGAGCCAGGCAGGCTGGCCGATGTCATTGCTTCACATTTGACGTTAAAAATCGAGCAGAAACAGAATATTCTGGAAGCAGTAGAACCCCAGTCCAGGCTGGAGATACTGGCGGAAATTCTGAATCGTGAGATGGAGATCCTGGAGCTGGAGCGTAAGATTAACCTGCGTGTCCGCAAGCAAATGGAAAAGACCCAGAAGGAATACTATTTACGGGAACAGATCAAGGCCATTCAGAAAGAGCTGGGAGAGAGAGACGAACGGACTGCAGAAGTGGATGAGTACCGTGAGAAAATGAAGGAGATCGAACTACCGGAGGAAGTAGAAAAAAAAGTTCTCAAAGAAATCGACCGGCTGGAGAAAATGCCTGCAGCAGCAGCGGAGGCCGTTGTGATCCGGACTTATCTGGACTGGATGCTGGAGCTTCCCTGGTGTGTACAAACAGAGGATCGCCTTGATCTCGAGACCGTGGCGAAAATTCTGGATGAAGACCATTACGGCCTGGAGAAAGTAAAAGAGCGCATCATTGAGTACCTGGCGGTGCGTAGTCTGACCCAAAAGATTAAGGGTCCGATTCTCTGTCTTATCGGGCCGCCCGGTGTGGGGAAGACTTCCCTGGCGCGTTCCATCGCCAGGGCGCTGGAGAGAAAATTTGTACGCATTTCGCTGGGAGGCGTCAGGGACGAGGCGGAAATACGCGGCCACCGCCGGACTTACGTAGGAGCGCTTCCGGGGCGCATTATCCAGGGAATCCGCCAGGCTAAATCACGTAACCCTGTTTTCCTGCTGGATGAAGTGGATAAGATGTCCACCGATTTTCGCGGCGACCCTTCATCTGCGCTGCTGGAAGTCCTGGATCCAGAACAGAACAATTCTTTCAGCGATCATTATATTGAGGTTCCTTTTGATCTCTCCCAGGTTATGTTTATAACAACCGCCAATAACCGCTTTTCCATACCACAGCCTTTGCTGGATCGCATGGAGGCCATCTATCTGCCGGGTTATACGGAAGAAGAAAAGGTCAAAATTGCCCAAAGGCACCTTATTGGCAAACAGTTGCAAGAAAACGGGCTTTCAGAAAAGAACCTGCGTATTTCCGAAGGGACGCTCCGCCATATTGTCAGGGAATACACCAGGGAGGCCGGCGTACGGAACCTGGAACGGGAAATCGCCAATATTTGCCGCAAGACAGCCCGGGAAGTGGTTAAAAACAACGGTTACCGTGTCTCCGTCAGCCGCAGCAACTTGCATAAGTATCTGGGCCCACCGCGGTTTCGTTACGGGATGGCTGAGAAGAAAAATGAGATCGGTGTGGCTACGGGCGTGGCCTGGACAGAATCAGGCGGAGATCTTCTCGCCATTGAAGTTACTTTAATGAAAGGCAAGGGTAAGCTTATTCTTACCGGCAAGCTCGGAGATATCATGCAGGAATCCGCGCAAGCGGCCCTGAGCTATATTCGTTCCAGAGCTGACTCTCTGGGCATAGATGAAAATTTTTACAATGAATACGATATTCATATCCATGTACCGGAAGGAGCCATACCCAAAGACGGGCCTTCCGCCGGTATAACTATGGCTACGGCCATGATATCGGCACTGACCTGTACCCCGGTTGATCACAAACTGGCCATGACCGGTGAGATCACTTTGCGCGGAAGGGTCCTGCCTATAGGCGGAGTTAAAGAGAAGGTTCTTGCCGCCCACCGTGCCGGGATTAAAAAGATGATTATTCCCCTGGATAACAAGAAAGATCTGGCGGAAATTCCCGGCAATGTACGCCGGAGGCTGGAATTTATTTTGGTGGATCACATCGACCAGGTCCTGGAGAAGGCCCTGTTGCAGGAAAAAAAGGATGAAATGGTAACTGTTCAGTCTTAAGTTAAAAGCATTTAATAAACGTGCTTGCTTGACAATTGTGCAATAGGTAATCAGGCCTGGATGCCTGAATGAAGGCGATGAAAATAAAGAAAGCAGAGCTGTTAAAGTCAGCCGGATGTAAAAAGGATTTCCCGCCGGAAAGATTTCCGGAAGTTGTGCTGGCCGGCCGTTCCAATGTGGGAAAGTCTTCCCTGATCAATACCCTGGCGGCACGCCGGAGCCTGGCTAAGACAAGCAATACCCCCGGTAAGACCCGGTCTGTGAACTTTTATTTGATTGATGACTCCTGGCTACTTGTCGACCTGCCGGGTTATGGCTATGCCAGGGTTTCACGCCAGGTACAGGAGAAATGGGGCTCCTTAATCGAGGATTACCTGGCCGGCCGGAAGGCGATCATCATGGTTATTCATGTCGTAGACTTGCGCCATGAGCCCTCAGAACAGGACCGGCAGATGGCAGACTGGCTGCGCCGTGCCCCTTTTTCCGCTGTGGTGGTAGCTACCAAGGCGGATAAGATTTCCCGCGGGAAAAGGGCCAAGCAGAGAGAAGTTGTGGCCCGTGCTTTAGATTTGGCTCCCGGAGAGGTATTACTATTTTCTTCGCAAACAGGTGAAGGACGCGACGACCTGTACCGGATTATAGAGCAAAAGCTGGCGTTATTTTCACGCTGAAGAACCTTTGGGGAAGAGGTTATGGATAAAACAGCTTTTTGGCAGAGATTGGAAGAAGCAGAAAAAGAAACCCGGCAAAGAAAAGGACGGATTGGCTGGTTTTGCAGCTATACACCGGTGGAGATAATTTCCTCCTGTGGCTTGCTTCCTTATCGCCTTTCCGGCAAGGAGGGAACGACTCTTTATGCCGATTCTTTTTTGCATTCCAGCCTTTGTTTTTTTGTACGCGGCTGCCTGGAGAAAGTGCTAAAAGAAGAAAAAGATCTGGAGGGTGCGGTTCTGGTAAATTCTTGCCTGGCCATGTCACACCTCCATAATGCTTTACAAAAATACAGCTCCCTTGCTTTTACCTATTTACTGGATCTTCCCAGGCATGCTTTTCAGCCGGCCGTGGAGTACTGGGCACAGGGGCTGCGAAAGTTTCACCGGGCTTTGTGTGAATATCGCGGGATTGAAGTAAACGAAAAAGGCCTCTGGGAGCAAATTGACCTTTACCTGGACAACCGGAGCAGGCTGCAGCGGCTTTACTCCGGGCGGGAGGAAAAGTTATTGGTCGACGGGCACGAGCTGATTCGCCTCGTCGAGGCCTTTAGTATTCTTCCGCCGGCTGTTTTTCAGGAACTCATAGCTGTTTATTCCCATGATTATCTTCACGGGACAGAAGAGCTTGCCGGACCCCGTGTTTTTCTTACAGGCAGTGCCATGCCTTCAGGACTGGCCAGGCTGATTCACGAATTGGGCGGAGTCCTGGTACTTGATAATCTCTGCATCGGAAGGCGTATGCTGCAATTTACAGGGGAACCGGAGGAGGGAGAGGACCCGTACAGCTTCCTGGCCCGCCTGTATTTGCAAAGAGAACCCTGTGCACGCATGAAATTTGCCGGAGATAGGTTGGCCGGTCTTGAGGAAATAATAAAAAAATATCATATCGACGGTATTATCTTTTTTTATCTAAAATTTTGTGATCCCTGGTATTATTACGGCCAGCTGTTAAAAGAAATAATAAAGGATATCCCTGTCCTTGTTTTGGAAGGGGAATATTCGGCAGCAGCAACGGGGCAGCTGCGTACCCGCATTTCCGCCTTTCTGGAAATGATCGGGTAAACAAAGGGGATGTAACATGCTGGAGTTGATTAAAAGATACCTTAGCCGGGAAAAAGCGCCGGATATACTGCGCTGGCCTTTTACTTATTCCCTGGGGCAAGCGATGATCCGGGGACGTCTGCTCAGGTTTCCTTACAGAGCAGCGGCCATGATGGTGGAGTACGGGCTGGAAGAAACAAAAAAGGTATACAACAGGCGACTGCCGTCTGTCTGGGCAAGTGCCTTTTTCCCCACGGAGCTGCTTCATGCCCTGGGAATTCCCGTCTTCTCTCCGGAGGTGGCTGCGGCGCTGGTAGCTTCTTTTGGCTTTCAGGAGCATTTTCTCAAGGAAGCGGAGAGCAGGTGGTGGGGAAGGGATAACTGCTCTTTCCACCGTTGCGCCATAGGCGGCCTTTTTTCACGGTATTATCCCCAGCCTGCTGCTTTTTGTGTCAGCTCTCACCTGTGTGAAGGCGCTGTCCTGATGTTTTCTAACCTGGCAAGGATCTATAAACGTCCTTCCCTTCTTTTGGATGTGCCGGTGGAACAGGACAGTGATGCGCTCCGTTATGTTACAACACAACTCCGCCAGCTAATCTCCTCCCTGGAGGAGATTACCGGCCTTTCATTACAACATGAGAAGCTGGAGGAAGCTGTGGCCAATGCGGAAGCTGCACGCCGGGCTATGCAGAAAGTCAACGACCTGCGGCTGCACCCCGCTTCTCCTCTTACCGCCAAAGAAGCTTTCAGCTATCTTTATCTTTATTTCACCGGGCTGGGAAGCAGAGCCATGCCCCGGGTGTACGAGACCCTGGCCGGGGAGCTGCAGGAAAGGATCAGGGAGAGCGAGCAGAAAAAGGATCCCGGCAGGCATTTCCGTTTCAAGCTGCTCTGGCTGCATCTGCCGCCCTTTTACAGGAATAATATTCTGGGATACCTGGAAGAAAAGGGGGCCAGGGTTGTCTTCGAAGAGTTCAGCCATGTCTACTGGGAAAGCATGGATCCTGGCAGGCCGCTGGAATCTATTGCCAGGCGCATGCTTGCACATTTCAGCTACGGGCCTATTAACCGCAGGATAGAGGTTATCAAGGAGTTGGCGGCAAAATATAATGTGGACGGTGTAATCCATTTTTCCCATTGGGGCTGCCGGCAGAGTTGTGGTTCCCTGAGGATCATACGTGACGCTTTACATAAAGAGGGGCTGCCTTTCCTGGCCCTGGATGGCGATTGCATCGACAACCGCAACTACGCTCCCGGGCAGGTACAGACCAGGATCGACGGTTTTTTAGAGATGCTGGCCTGAGCAAAAACGGATGATAATAGCCCTATTTGGAAACCGTTTCATGTCTCGCAGGGGTGGCGCAAGGTTGTGGCGAGCGAAATGTGCAGCTTGAGCCAGCAGGTTCAGGAAAGCGAGGGCTCGAGATGGCCCGGCGGGACATGGACGTCCGCCGCCGGCAGCGCGAACATGGAAGTGAGCTCTGCCGGGAAGGCCAATCGAGAGCCTGAGCTGAGCTGCAAAACCTGCCTCAAGCGAACGCTAAAGCGAGCCACCAACCTTCGCCACCCCTACTAATGGGAATTGGCCGGGTAGGTCGTCGTAAGCCTGAGCGAGCTGTAGAACTTTACGAGCGGAACGCGGAGCCCCGCCAGTAACGCTAGAAAGGAGTGGCTACATGCCTGTTGCCGGTATTGATATAGGTTCTTTATCGACAGAAGTAGTGATTCTGGACAAGGGGAAGATTCTCGCCGAAATTATCATACCCACCGGGGCGAACAGCAAAACGGCGGCTGAAAAAGCCATGCAGATGGGATTGGAAAAAAGCGGCCTTTCACTTGACAACCTGCAGTATATAATTGCCACCGGTTACGGGAGGATAAGCGCTCCTTTTGCCCACGACAAAGTTACGGAGATTACCTGCCATGGCAGAGGAGCTTTTTACCTGGAACCCGGGGTGAGGTCGGTAATTGATATCGGGGGGCAGGACAGCAAGGTTATACGGCTTAATTCCCATGGCAAAGTGGTTGACTTTGTTATGAATGAGAAATGTGCTGCGGGAACAGGGCGCTTCCTGGAAGTAATGGCCCATGCCCTGGAGATCGATCTCTCTGAGATGTCCCGGCTGGCGCAGTTGGCCAAGAGGGCGGTAACGATCAGCAGCATGTGTACGGTTTTTGCTGAATCGGAAGTAGTTTCCCTGATCGCCGAAGGTCGTCCCTTAGAAGAAATAGTTAAAGGCATTATCGCTTCTATTGTAGAGAGAACTGTTGCCATGGCTAACCGTGTAGGTTTGGAGGAAAAGGTAATGATGACCGGGGGGGTGGCCAAAAATGCAGCTGTCGTCAAAGAACTGCAGGAAAGCCTGGGGATGAAGGTCACGGTGCCCCGAGAACCCCAGATCGTAGGGGCACTCGGTGCAGCGCTCCTCGCTGAAGAAGCGCTGGGGAACAAAGAAGGGCAGAACCGATAATACAGCATAAAAACAGACAGCTGTTTTAGAGCGAAACCAGCTGTCTGCTTTTTATTTTAGGAAGTGCTATAACCATCGTTTTTTGCTTGGAGTTAGGAAGCGAAGGCACAAAATCCTTAGTTGGCCCCGGCAGCGTTGTATTCCTCCCGGACCCATTTTTTGATCTCTTCAAATTTTGGAACCCGGCCATAAACTTTGACCTTATTATTGATAACCAGCCCCGGTGTTTCTGGGATATTGTACTTCTTAATTTTCTCCATATCCCTGATCCTTTCGACTTCAATAACGGTAGGCAGGCCAAGTGTCGCATTAATCGCTTCCATCGCCAGTGCCTCGGCTTTTTGAAATTCCGTTTCTAAGACCTTAATGCTAATTCGACTCATATATTTAACCTCCCTGTAAGTATTAATTGATATTTATATTTTTTAACCATGCTTTAGCTATTTATATCCAGCATGGCTATCGGAACCTCAAAAAACAATGCGGGGTATGGCTATATGTACCATTAAAATGAAATGTTTCATATGTTTCAGTTCTGCCGGCTATTTGATGCTCAAGCAGGTGCCATAATCTTTCAGTGTTACAACGCCTCCTGTATTAACCTTTAACGGAACTGTACGCCGGTTGGGGCATGTCTCCCTCTTTCCTTTGCTTCGGATTCTTAGTGGGCGAACCTTAATAATTTTATCATTAACATGTTTTATCATCAAAGTTAAACATAGTTAACCAATTATAGTTTATCGTACCCAAAAGCCGGTAGTCAAGGTTATTTATTTAATCAGCCCGGCATTAATCAGTCGCTGTCGTATAGAAAAGCTGAGAGTGCCGGCGGCAAATATTTTTACAATATCCAGGGGAAGAAAAGGAACGGTGCCGAGCAGTAAGCCTTGGCGCAGATCCAGGCCGGTAATAAAGGAGAGCTGTATTGTTCCCAGCAAGAAGTAAGCGGCCATACAGAGGAACATGCCCAGGACAATCGAGAGATAAGAACTCCATTTCTCCGTGATTTTCCCCAGCAGGTAGCTGCCAAGCACAAAACCCCAGAGGTAACCGCCAGTCGGTCCCAGGACAATATGCAGCCCTCCCTGTGCGTTGTGAAAAACAGGCAGCCCTATGGCGCCCAGGAAGATATAGAGCAACATGGATAGGGCCCCCCAGCGTCCTCCAAGGACGGCGCCTGTCAGAAAAACGGCGAATGTTTGGCCGGTTATAGGCACAGGGCTGAAAGGGAGGGGAATGGAAATCTGGGCCAGCAAGGCTGTTATGGCGGCAAATAGCCCGCTTAAGATCATATGTCTTGTTTTAAGCATTTTTCTACTCCACTTGCATAATATGTTTTGACCGCTCTACCGTTGTACCTTGGAAAACAATGATCCTTGCCAATCGGCGTAGCTGTCCCGGGGGCCTTCAAAAAACCTGTTATGTGCAAAAATATCTTTCCGGCTTACTGCTCTTTTAAAGCGTTTTCTCCAGGGAGACTTCTCCTGAACTAAACCGTTTTTTATTTCCCTTTGCATCTTCAACAATGAGAGCGCCGTTAACGTCCAGATCAACAGCGTAGCCTGAATAATTTCCTTTAACTGTTTTTATGGTAACCTCCTTACCCAGGGTAACATTATATTTTTTCCACTCGGAGATAACCGCTCCCGGGCCGCTTTTAAAGTAGCCGAGATAAGAGCTATCCATCTCCCGGAGAAGGCTGGCGGCGAGTTTATGGCGCGATACCAACTGTTTATTGTTTTCCAGGAAAAGAGAGGTGGCTGAACTTTGCAAATCAGCAGGAAAATCTTCTTCCCGGGTGTTAACGTTTAGACCTATCCCTATAACAAGGTAATGAAGGAGATCCGCTTCTGCTTTTAGCTCTGTTAGAATGCCGCAAACCTTGCGATTGTGGATGAGCAGGTCGTTGGGCCACTTGATGCCTATGGCAAGGTCCGGCAGGTTTAGAAGGATGCTTTTAGCCACGGCTACAGCCGCCAGGAGAGTAAGCAGCGGTGTTTCCTGCGGTGTCAGAGGCGGTTTCAATAAGATGGAAAGGCAGATGCCTTTGCCGAAAGGAGAAGACCAGGAACGCCCGAGCCTTCCCCGTCCCTGGGTTTGCTCTTCGGCAAGGACAACTGTTCCTTCAGGCGCTCCTTTTTCAGCCAGCTTTTTTAAAACATTGTTGGTGGAATCAAGTTGCCGGTAGTGGATAATTTTTTCCGGAGAGGAGGCGATAATTTCAGTCTGCAGCTCTCCGGCAATTTCAGCCGGGAGCAGGAGATCCGGGATTCCTGCCAGGCGGTACCCCCGGCGCGGGCTTCCTTCGATCCGGTAACCATCTGCCTGCAGCGTGCGGATGTTTTTCCAGATGGAGGTGCGGCTTACACCGAACATCCTGGCCATTTCCTCTCCTGAGATATAAGCAGGGCTTTTATCCTTGAGCAATTTTAAAATTTTAGTGCGCATAACAGGCTCTAACCTCCTTTTAGCTGATCACTGCGGCTTCCTGCCATGCCGGCCTCCGCCACCACAAAGATTCTTCTTGAAGTGCCGGCCTTGAACTAAGGCGTGAGCTAAGGCCGGCACTAGACAATTCCATTTTTATATTAGCAATCGCCCCAACATATGTCAACCATAAGAGCAAAATAAGTTAACGAAAAACATTGTTCTTTGACCCGTACAGAAAAACCTTTAAATCCTACTATAAGGTGCCGATAAAGTACTGGAAAGGCTTTCGAAAATACTTATTCTGGACATTATTATTGGTTGGTGGATGTTGCCATGCAAACTAGAAATTTTTACAAAGCCCTCTACGGAACTTCTGCCGTAAAGGCTGTTTCAGCCAGCTTTGTAAGGTCAATTGATTTTTCCCGTTTCATCTCTTTTTTTAAGATTGGCCTGTTGATGTTTTTAACAGTATTTCTGGGTCTGGCAGATAGCACCTTAAATGCCGAGGCTGCAGGGAGAACTACATTCCATGTTGGTTCCGCCTATAGAGTAAGTGTTGGTTCTACCGTTACTATTGATGTTTCTATCGAAGATCCTCAGGCTCTTGATTACTGCTCTTTTGAACTGGAATATGATCAGGACATTGTTCAAGCTCGCCGGGTCAGTAGAGGAGAACTGTTGAGTGCGGATGATGCATTTAGTTACGAGATGGGAGACGGGGTAATTACAGTTAACTGGGAAAAAGATACAGGTTTTATTAATGATGACGGAGTGCTTTTCCACATTTCTTTTTTAGTCTTAGAGGAGGGAAGCACCGATCTTTACGTGCAAAATTTGGATTTAGACAGTGAAGAGATGCCGTATATTATAGACGGTTACATCAGCACATCCGGTTCCAGCGATGCTACCGGCTCTCTGGAGATTAGTACCAGCCAGTATTTACCCGGAGCCAACCGCGACTCCTCTTATTCCGTTACCCTTAGGGCCACTGGAGGCGCTACTCCTTACAGATGGTCACTGGCCGGTGGGAGTAGCCTGCCGTCGGGGCTTACCTTGAGCAGTTCGGGAACGATCTCCGGAACCCCCACCTGCACCCCCGGGAACTACAGCGCAACCATACGCGTAACCGATTACTACGGCCGAACTAAAAGCAGAACCTTTACCATAACTGTGTACGAAGCCGGCGAAACGCCTCTGTCTATTACCACTGGTGCGACGCTAAGCCGGGGAAGGAAGGGCTCTTCTTATTCCGTTACCCTTAGGGCCACTGGAGGAACTACTCCTTACAGATGGTCGCTGTCCGGTGGGAGCAGCCTGCCATCGGGGCTTACCTTGAGCAGCTCGGGAACGATCTCCGGAACCCCCACCTCTACAGGTAACTTTACTTTTACCGCACGTGTTACCGACGCCAGATATGCCCGCCAGGAGAAGGAATTTTCTTTGACTATTACCGGTAGCGGCTCTATCTCCAGTAGTGAGGAAGCTCTTTTTAAAAACCTCTCTATAACGCGCAGTACCATGAGACTGGACCTTACCCCGGCGAATATGCCCTATACCATGGTTGTAGACAGAAATATAAACTGGATCGAGCTCACGGTTGACCTTTTTGATGCTGCGGAGTATCTGCGTATTAACGGGAGCGATCATTACAGTGGGGTTAGCCGCAAGGTTTCCCTCAGCAGTGGCAACAACCAGGTGACCATCGGAGTTTCTCTTGACGGCGACTACTATCGAGATTTTGTATTGACTGTCTATCGCCTGCCGTAGAAAAAAATGTCCCGGATGCTGCGAAAGGAGTAAAGCCATGTTTCGGCCTAATGCCCGGTATCGCTTGATACATCTAGTAGCTTATGTGTTTCTATTGACTATGGGTCTCTTTGTCTTCCCTTTATCAACAACAGCCCAGGAAGTTATCCATTTCCCCGACCTTCAGCTTGAAGCGGCGGTGCGCCGGGCACTGGACCGCCCCACAGGGGTACTTACTACGGCAGATATGGCCCTGTTGAAGACACTGGAGGCCGGACGGCAGAACATTGTTGATCTATCAGGCCTGGAATATGCCGTCAACCTGGAAAGCCTGAACCTGTACCAGAACAGCGTTGAGGAGCTCGCCCCCCTTGGCGCTCTAACCCGCCTGCGGGTCTTGAACCTGGGGGGGAATAGTATCAAAGATATAAGTGCCCTGCGCGGGTTGACTGCGCTGGAGGAGCTGGACCTCAGCCACAACCGCTTGACGAATATTGATGCTCTTCAAAAGTTGACCCGCCTGCGTCTCTTGCACCTGGAAGGAAACGATATCAGCGCTCTTACACCTCTTGCTTCGCTGAAGTCGCTGGAGGGGCTTTTTTTGAGCGGCAATCTTGATGACCGGAGTGTATCATCCCTGGCCGGGCTCACCAAGCTGCAACGCCTTATGCTGGCTGACGGACGGATCAGCGATATTACCTTTCTGGCAAACATGAAACAACTGCGCTGGCTGGATCTACGCAATAACCAGATCAGCAGGGTGGAGCCGCTGCGGGGGCTGACACGGCTGGAATGGCTTTCCTTGGCTGGCAACCGGGTTGAGGAGCTGAATGCTCTGGGAGGGTTGCGCCAGCTTCAGCTCTTGGATCTGAACAATAACCGGGTGCGCCAGATTTCACCCTTGTTGAGGCTGCGCAATCTCCAATGGGTGGAGTTGCAGAATAATTTCTTGGAACTGGCGGAAGGGACTCCGGCCCAGCGCGATCTGGATAAACTTATCGCCGGAGGTGTGGAGGTCGTCACCCACCCCCAAAAACTCCCCATTTGTCGCGGCAACGGCCTTGTTGCCGCTGAAGCAGGGTCCGGCGGGAGTCTCCTGCGCACCCCTGCGGAGCGGTACTTTACACTGCTCAATTACTCCGCCGGGTGGCGGATTAAAAGTTTTACCGTCGTTCACGAAGGAGGCAAACCCCTTGACTTCTTGCGCGAGGTGGGCTACCGCAGTTTTCCCGGCGGTACTTTTTCCTGGTATGCAATTTCGCACAATAATCGCGTCGAGGACAAAAAAGCGGACTTCTATACATTTACTTTTAAACAACCCGGCCCTGTCCAGCTGGGTCTCGCCATCCAGCTCTGGCCCGGATATGCTGATGATTCAGCTCGCTGCTTTTATATTTCCCAGGTTGTGCTGGAGAATGTGGAAACAGAAGACCTTTATACGCTGAAGCTGGAGCGGGATTCTCCCCAGGAAAGCAGCAGTAGTGCGGGCTCCGGGACAGGCACTCTCTACCAGGATTACCCGGTAAAAGCTGCGCCAAGCCGGGCTGCGCTAAAGCAGTGCCTCAGCGAAGCATTGCAGCAGAGGGTTTCCTCACTGGAGGTACGTTATAGCGGCGAAACCCTGAAGATGCCTGACGACCTGGAGACAATGCTGGAAGAAATTTTTGCCGGGGACGATTACCTGCGTTATTCCCAGCGGAGTCACAGGATTAGCTGGTCCAGGGAACCTGGCGGCACGCAGCTCCTGGAGCTGCGCTTTCAGTACCTGGCAACCCGGGAGGAAGAGGAAACCGTAGAACGGCAGGTGGCGCGTATTCTAAGTAAGATCCTGACTCCAGGGATGAACGAACATGAAAAAACACGGGCTGTGCATGACTACATAGTTGCCAACGTGGCCTATGACCTGAACTACCGGGAACACTCAGCTTATGCCGCCCTGGTTAAAAACCGGGCCGTCTGCCAGGGTTACGCACTGCTGCTCTACAAAATGCTAAACAAAGCCGGTGTTGAAACCCGCCTCATTTCCGGCAAAGCCGGTGGAGAGAACCATCTCTGGAACCTGGTTAAGCTGGGCGGCAACTGGTATCACATCGATGCGACTTGGAACGACCCGGTTCCCGATGTGCCCGGCCGAGTTCGTTATGATTATTATAACCGCTCCGATGCACAAATGGCGCTTACCCATTCTTGGGACAGAGACCTTTACCCGGCGGCCCCCACACCCTATCCCTATCCCGTCAATTAATAGCCAAGGCCTCCTGTTTGTAGAAGCCGGCGGGAGCCTGTTTTAATCCTTATCAATCCTCATCCTCAACAGGGAGCACTGTTACTGCACATACAGCGACATATTCTCCATCCTCTGTTGTGGCGGTAATGATCGCAGTTCCTGCTTTTAGGGGAGCAACCACACCGCTGTTGACAGTTTGCTTGTGAACAGAGGCGATACTGCTGTTGCTGGATTTCCAGGTAATGTTTTGATTTGTAGCTGTTCCCGGAGTAATCTCGGCAATTAAAACCGTTGGCCTTCCGCCTTCTAGCAGTGTTAGGGTTGTTCTATTGAGTGATATTCCTGTTACGGGAGTATACGGCTGGTTGACCGTTACTCTGCAGGTCGCCACATAGTTCCCCTCCTCCGTGGCGGCAATGATAATCGCTGTTCCGGGATTAACGGCTGAGACGACAGCTTCTGTATCGCTGGCCTTGTAAACGCTGGCTACAGAAGGAAAAGTGGAGCTCCACTTAATGTTTTTGTTGACAGCATTATCCGGAAACACTGTAGCCTCAATCATCTCCGTTTCTCCCAGCTCAAGGGTAAGTTCCCGTGTCTCCAGACTAATTCCGCTGACTGCTGCCAGGGAGATGTTGAGCACCTGCTGCTCAGCATCCCAGTCTACCTGTGCACCAAGGCTTTCGGCAAAAAACCACGCCGGGACCATGGTAGTTCCGTTAACGATGCGAGGTGCAACGTTTAGCAGAACTTTTTCGTCATTGATTATAGCAATCCCGTTTTTCACATCCAGATCTACCTTAATGCCTCCTCTGGAAGCTGAGACTGTACTGGTATTTTTATCCCAGGAGATGGTGGCACCCAAAAATTCATAGATCGCACGGAAGGGAAGCAGGGTGGTCATCCCGACGCGAATGGGCGGCTGTGGCAGAGAAAGGAACACATCGTTAATTTTAACTTTTATCCCGCTACTAGTAGCGGCACTGCCGGTACCAGCCAAGGGGAAAAACGCCAGGTATCCGGTTAAAAGTACTGTGATCAAAAAAATAGACATCTTTGTAAATCTGGTCATAACTGCTCCTCCTTAGAGATGAAAATAAGGCAAAAAAAAGGTATCGCTTTCTTTTTTGGGAAAGCCTAGGCTCCTTTTCTTCTGCATTATTTATCGGCTATTTAAATGGTGAGTAAAGGCCTGTTGAAATTCCGGTAAAAAATCGCTGCCGGGATGAAAGTAAGTCATTATGGGTAAAGGTAGTGTAAACTTTTAGTAGGTGATTGGAGAGCTTTAGCAGGAAGGTGAAGAAAAGAGACCTACAAACAGTGGAAAAGGTTATTGACAAAAATATGTGAACAATGTTACGATTTTTAAGACATGTATATACGTGTACAGTTCCTTGCATAAAAAGGAGGTTCTGCATTGATTATTATTGGGGAGAAGATTAACGGTACTATACCGGGTGTCAAGCGCGCCATCGAAGAGAGAGATGAAGCTTTTATCCGGGACCTGGCTGTCCGGCAGGTGGAGGCCGGTGCCGACTTCCTTGACGTCTGTGCCGGCACCTCACCAGAGAAAGAAGTAGAAACCCTCCTGTGGCTGATGGAGATAGTCCAGGATGCCGTGGACAAGCCTCTTTGTATTGACAGCCCCAATGCGAAGGCCATTGAGCGGGTATTCGGGCATGCGCGGCAGCCCGGCATTATAAACTCGGTATCCGGAGAGGGAGATAAATGTGAAATCATTTATCCGCTTATCCAGGGAACTCCGTGGCAGGTTATCGCCTTGACCTGTGATGATCGGGGGATCCCCTCCGATGTGCCGAGCCGTGTGGGCATAGCTAAAATGCTGGTGGAAAAGGCGGCACAATATAATATTACTCCGGATAGGATACACGTTGATCCTCTGGTCATGGCCCTTTCCACTGACAACCAGTCTCTGCTTAAGTTCGTGGAAACGCTGAAAGCCGTCAAAGACCTGTTCCCGGGTATTAAAGTGACATCTGGCCTGAGCAATATTTCCTTTGGTATGCCGCTCAGAAAAATAGTCAACCGGACCTTCTTTAACATTGCAATTTATGCCGGCATGGATTCAGCGATTATGGATCCGCTCAACAGGGATATGCTGGCCACTCTGCTAGCCACAGAGGCACTAATGGGACGTGACCGGTACTGTAGAAAATTTAATGACGCATTCCGGAAAAATAAAATTGGTCCTCTTAAAGTAAAGTAAAAAAATTAAACCAGGGAGGAAATAGGCATGGCTGACTTAGAGGCGTTAACAAAAGCAGTGGGCGAACTTGACGAAGAAAGGGTTCTGGCTATTTTGCACGATTTTGTGGCCGCAAATCCTTCTGTTGAAGAAGCGCAAAAGGCGGTAACGGCGTGCCAGAGCGGAATGGGTATTGTAGGAGAGCTGTTCGAGCAGGGAGAGTATTTTGTAGGTGATTTGATCTTTGCCGGTGAGCTGCTGAACGGCGCGATTGAGGTTCTAAAGCCTGTTCTGGGTAGCGTTAGCGGTTCGAAAATAGGCAGGATTTTGCTGGGCACCGTAGCCGGTGACTTGCATGACATCGGTAAAAATATTTTCAGGAGCATGTCGGAAGCGGCAGGATTTGAGGTCCACGATCTTGGTATCGATGTTCCAGCCGAAACTTTTGTGGAGAAGGTTATTGAGCTGAAACCCGATATTGTGGGATTGAGTGGGGTATTAACGCTTGCCCTGGAGTCGATGAAAATTACTGTTGACAGTCTGAAGGGAGCCGGCGTGCGTGAAAATGTTAAAGTTATCATCGGCGGTAATCCTGTTACTAAAGAAGCATGTCAGCAGATTGGCGCAGATGCCTTTACAACAAATGCTGCAGAAGGAGTAAAAATCTGCCGCGAATGGGTGGAAACTACTTGACCGGGGGGGAGCTTAAGCCAGGAAAGAACCCGGCTATTCCGGCGGAGGTGTTATGGGATGGAACATTTTAAATTGGTCAAAAAAGAGCTAATTAATGCGGTGGAGCAGTTAAACGAAGAAACTGTCCTTAAATTGTCGGAAGAAGCTCTGGCTGCCGGGATGGAGCCGTTTGATTTACTGGAGGTGGTCAAGGAAGGTATGCTCGGGGTAGGCCGGCTGTATGAACAGAAGGTGTACTTTATTGCCGACCTGATTATGGCCGGGATTATCTTCAAAGAAGTTCTGGAACTGGATAAGATGACGGAACAGTTCCACAGCAACAATAGCAGAAAAGTCGGCACAGTGGTGGTGGGAACTGTGAGTGGCGACCTTCACGATATCGGCAAAGATATTTTCCGCGGCATGATGGAGGCCAACTGTTTTGAAGTAATTGACCTTGGCGTGGATGTGCCCAAAGAGCTTTTTGTAAAGAAGGTTATGGAGTACAAACCAGATATTTTAGGGCTGGCAGGTGTCTTAACCTGTACCACCGATGCTATGAGAGATGTAGTTTATGCCTTAAAAGAAGCAGGGATCCGTCACCGGGTAAAAGTGATTGTCGGCGGAAAACATCTAACGGCTGATGCCTGCCGGTATATAGGGGCGGACGGATACGCCAACGATGCCTCAGACGGTGTGAAACTCTGCGTCAACTGGCTTCCCAAGGAAGGGAGAAAATAAACGTGGTAGCACCGGTTTATACTAAAATTGCAGAGGAAATAAAAAGGAGGATAAACAAGGGGGAGCTGAAACCCGGTGACATTATAACTTCCGAAAATATGCTCTGTAAAGAGTTTGGCGCCAGCCGCATGACTGTAAGAAAGGGGCTTGCCGTTCTCGCCAGCGAAGGGTACATCTATTCTATTCCGGGCAAGGGTAATTTTGTGCAAAAGCCGGATTTTAAGAAATATATAATAAGCTACGATGAGATGAGCAACTCTATTAGTAGTGTTGATAAAACCAGGCTGCTGGAGGTCAATATTATAAGGCCGGACGAAAAATTGGCCAACAGCCTGCAGATATCGAAAAACAAAAATGTAATAGTGATCCGGCGACTTTTTTATACTGACGGCAATCCTGTAGCTTATGATGTGAAGTACCTGCAGTATCAACGCGGTATGCCGATTGTGGAAAAAGAGCTTCAGCACGCCACGTTTCCCGAGATAATTTCCAAGGGGACATCCCTCTTCGCCATTAAGAAGGAGCTGTCTATTTACGCCCGGATCCCGGACGAAGAAATGAAACGGTACCTGAATATTTATGATCAGCTGGCACTGCTTGTGGTGGAGCAGAAGCTGCTGAGCTGTGATAATAAACCGATAGGATTGGGCATTACCAGCTTCAGAGGTGATTACATAAAGCTACAGGGCTTCAGTGAGTAGCAACGGTTTTAAAAGCAGCGATTAAACACAGCAGCGATTATAAAGTATTGACCTGCCCGTCATTCTGGTATATAATATTGCGAAAAGGGGAGTAGTTGGCAGGATTGCCTGCTGGTCAGGGCCAACAACCACGGTTAAATACCTGGCCCGCCGCTTGTTGCGACAAGTAGCCAGACCTTTGACATGTTATATGTTGAAGGTCTTTATTATTTTTGCTCCTGGGTTGGTTATTTTGCAGGCACATGGGGATACACTATGAGAGAAAAGAGGTATGCATCAATGACTGACTGGTCTACTTACTCTGCTGCAGAGGCGCTGGAAACGCTGCGCTCTGACCCTGCACGTGGACTTTCACAGCAGGAAGCGGCGGCAAGGCAGCAAGATTTTGGGTTAAATGAGCTCCAGGGGCAGCAGCCTTTGCCCCTGTGGAAGCGGTTTCTGGGCCAATTTCGCGAATTCCTGGTGCTGCTCCTGGTGGGCGCTGCTGTTATTTCTCTTTTACTGGGGGAGATTACAGATGCCCTGGTTATCATGATAGTGGTAACTATAAATGCCGTGCTGGGCTTGATCCAGGAATACCGTGCGGAGAAAGCTCTGGAAGCTCTCAAAAATCTTTCTGCCCCTACAGCCAAGGTGGTGCGGGATGGGCAGGTAGCCGAGGTGCCGGCCAGAGAACTGGTCCCGGGAGACGTGGTGCTTTTGGACGCGGGCGATTTTGTCCCTGCGGACGGCCGGCTGCTGGAGGCGGCCAACCTTAAAGTGGATCAATCAGCCCTGACCGGCGAGTCCGAACCAGTGGAGAAAAACGACGCTTTTATTGCCGCGGAGGATACTCCCCTGGCCGAACGGGACAATATGGTACATATGGGCACCTCTGTCACCTTCGGCCGTGGCAAAATGCTGGTCACCGGCACGGGAATGACTACGGAGATAGGCCGCATTGCCGGCCTGATCGGCGAGGCCGGCGAAGAGCAAACGCCCCTGCAGAAAAAACTGGGCAAGTTTGGCAAACAGCTGGGAATGCTGGGCATTTTCTTCTGCATAATTATTTTTTTGCTGGGTGTGCTGCGGGGAAGCAGCTTTTACGAGATGTTCCTGATCGCCGTCAGCCTGGCTGTAGCCGCTATCCCGGAGGGGCTGCCGGCTATCGTTACTGTCGTCCTGGCCCTGGGTGTTCAACGCATGGCCCGGCAGAATGCTATTATCCGTAAACTTCCCGCTGTAGAAACCCTGGGAGCAGCTACAGTCATCTGTTCAGACAAAACGGGCACCATTACGCAGAATGCCATGACTGTTCGCAAGCTGGTTGTCAGCAGCGGCGATTTCAGGGTTACCGGTGAGGGATATAACATGGCCGGCCGTTTCTTCCGTGAAGATGAAGGAGGGGAGGCCATTGATCCCGCGTCTGATGCACACCTTTCCCTGTTGCTTAAAATTGCCCTGCTAAACAACGATGCCCGTCTAACCGAGGAAGAAACAGTAAATGTTATAGGTGATCCCACCGAAGGGGCTCTGGTAGTGGCAGCAGGAAAAGCAGGTTTAACCAGGGAGAGACTGGAACAGGAGTTGCCGCGGATCGGGGAGCTCTCCTTCGACTCGGAGCGTAAGATGATGAGTACTATCCACTACGGGGTTCTCCGCGAGTGGCCCGGTGATGATAAGGAGACCCGGTTTCTCCTGACTAAGGGTGCCCCGGCGGAAGTGCTGGAAAAGTGCAGCCGCTGGTTGAGCACGGAGGGCATCCGAAAACTGGACCTGCCGGCAAAAGAGCATTTTCTGGCAAAAAACCAGGAAATGGCCCGGCAAGCCCTGCGGGTCCTGGCCTTTGCCCTGCGTCCCCTGGAAGAAGCTTCTGTGGTAACGCCGGATGCGGAAACAGACCTGGTTTTTGTCGGTTTGGCCGGGATGATTGATCCTCCCCGTCTCGAAGCAGGGCCGGCGCTGGAAACAAGCCGCCGCGCAGGAATCAAAGTGAAGATGATTACCGGCGATCACCGGGATACGGCTCTGGCCATTGCCCGTGAAATAAATCTCGCCCATGATGACACTGAGGTTATCAGCGGAACAGAGCTAGACAGGCTTGAGCTTAAAGAGCTGCAAGAGCGGGTTAAAACAGTAAGCGTATTCGCCCGGGTCTCCCCCGAGCATAAAGTGCGCATCGTTGAGACCCTGCAAGCTAACGGAGATATTGTAGCAATGACCGGGGATGGTGTTAATGACGCTCCAGCACTGAAGAAGGCAGATATCGGGATAGCCATGGGGCAGACAGGCACAGATGTGGCCAAGGAGGCAGCGGAGATGATCCTGGCCGATGATAATTTCGCTACTATTGTGCAGGCCGTTCAGGAGGGCCGCATTATCTTTGAAAATATTAAAAAAGCAATTTATTTTTTACTCTCTACCAACATGGGCGAACTCTTTACAATCCTGGGCGCTATCCTGCTGGGCTGGCCGTTACCGTTATTCCCCATTCAGGTTCTATGGATAAACCTGGTCACTGACAGCTTGCCCGCCCTGGCCATCGGGGTAGACCCTCCTGAAAGGGGTACCATGCAGCGCCCGCCGCGCAACCCCCGCGAAGGTATCCTCGAGCCCGGTGCCAGAGCCCAAATTATTTTATTTGGAGTGTTTATTGCTCTGGTTACTCTTGGAGCCTTTTGGCTGGGTTGGCGAGAATCAACCGCCAAAGGCCAAACCCTGGCTTTCGCTACCCTGGCCTTCAGCCAGCTGGTGCATGTCTTTAACTTTCGTTCCCTGCGGGAGTCACTCTTCAGGCGGGGTATCGCAGGCAACAGACCGCTTCTGGCGGGGATCTCTATTTCGGCAGTACTGCAAATAGTCGTACTGGTGGTGCCTTTCTTCATGCCTGTCTTCCGGGTAGTCCCATTGTCCGGCGGCGATTGGCTGACAGTCATTGTTCTATGCCTTTCTCCCATTGCCTTTGTCGAACTCTGGAAGCTGGCCGTTAATAGCAAGAGAGTTTAACCGCCAGGCAGGATAGAATAATTTACAGTACACTTAATAAACCAAGCAACCTTTTTATTCGTCATATTATAAAGGGTATCTAAATTAATCTCCTTTTAACCCGCATCGGCGACAGTTTAAAAAGTTATGAAGGCGAAAAATCTGTTTTTAATGGAGCAGAAAAAATGAATCAGAAACAGCAAATTAATGAACTTTTTATCGTGAGGGCTCTGGCCATCCTCGGAGTTATTATGGTTCACGCCACCTCATACGCTACAGTTGAGTTAGCTACAAGTTCGTCCCTCTATCCGCTGTATAACTTTTTAAACAGATTTTTCGCCTTCGGTACCGCCACGTTTATTTTTCTGAGCGCCTTTGTTTTATTTTATAGCTATTACAACAGGATACTGGACAAGCAGCTGCTGCGAAGCTTCTATCTAAACCGTTTGAAATATATTGTGCTGCCCTATGTCATTTTTTCCCTGATCTATTACGTCGTCGTTGTCTTCCCACTCTCTCCGGATAACAACAGTTTTTCCGGCCTGAGTCGTGATTTTTTGCTGAAACTGGCTACCGGCAAGGCTTATGACCATCTTTACTTTATCTTTGTTCTCATTCAGTTCGATTTACTCTTTCCTTTTTTACTGCGGTTGTTCCAGAAAAAAAAGGGTTTGGTCAAACACGGCCTTTGGATTGGCTTTGCGATACAATGGGCTTTCGTCTTCTTAAACAGCTACTATTTCCGTATTACGGTTGGGACGGGCAGTATCGCTCTTTCCTATATGTCGTACTATTTCCTGGGAGCCTTTGCAGGCGTATATTACCCGCAGTTTGTAAGCTGGTTTAAGGGGTGGAAAAACTGTCTGCTGGTTAGTTTGTGGCTTCTCTTCGGATGTTTGTACGTCTGGATTTACTACGTTATGCGCGTGGAGAATATTTACTATAATGCCAAATGGTACACCTTGTTCTGGAATCTATACACCAATATGGCCGCTCTTGTCTTGCTGCTGCTTTCCTTCTGGCTCTATAAAAGGTTTCCAGCGTGGCTGATTAACGGGCTGATACGCCTCGGTGCCAGTTCATTCGGCATCTATCTTTTCCACATGCTTGTACTACGCTTTTACCGCAAATTTGATTTCAGCGGTATACCCTGGCTTTATCATATCTCCGTGCCTGGCGCTTTTTTCGGCGCGCTGCTCATTTCCTGGATTGTAGTGGTAATAGTGAACAGATATTTTCCTTGGGCATGGATGATTTTCGGACGAAGTCCGAAACATCTCCCATTAAAATATAATGGATCGCCTTACAACAGCAGAAGAATAACAGAAAAAAGGCAAAGCATAAAGCATAAAACAACTCCATATTAAAAAGATGAAAATAGCCTATTTTTCATAAAGGTTCCGCTAATATCTTATTGCGGAACCTTACTTTTTCTAGAACCGCACAGCGGTTATATCCGTCTAATTAATGTAAATTAATGGACGGGGAGGAAAAATTAATGAGAGCCACAGGGATGCTCCGGCGTATTGATAACCTGGGAAGAGTAGCAGTACCTAAGGAATTAAGACGCAGTCTATGTATTAGTGAAGGCGAGCCGGTCGAAATATTTATCGAAAAAGAAAAAGTAGTAATAAAAAAGTATTCCCCTGTCTTGGAGATGAAAAAAATAGTTACGGAGTTCGTCCATGTCGTACATGAAATTCTCTCAGGAAACGTATTTGTTACAGATCGGGATCAGGTGGTAGCTTCTTCAGAACCGGATCAGATCGGAGAAAAAATTGACTGCACTATAGAAAAAGTCCTGGAGGGAGAGGCTATCATCGAGAGCCATCTGGCTATTTTCCCGATCCGTTCCGAGGGCTTTATTCTGGGCGCTGTCGGGCTTAGACGTAGGAACATCGACGCAACTGCTTTAAAAGTACTCAAAATGACAGCCACTATCATTGGTAAGCAACTGGACTCAGCAAGTTGAGAGTTTGCCGCTGTTGAGCTGTGTTTTTATATAGGAAGACTCATAATTATATTTTTTTTATTATGAATAATATCGCCGGGAGAGGGTAAAATGGGAAAAGATTGAAATCGCTCAGCTAAAAAAGAAGGTGAAAAATATGAAAATAGCAGGAGTTATGGATAAACTGGCAGATAAGGGAAAAACGACGGAAAAAGAGCAATACGAGATCTCGGCTGCAGAGGCAGGTAATATGTGGAACAAGCTGGCGGCCAGGTACGATTTGCTGGAAAGCATAATGGTCTTGATGAACTTTGTCAAAGATGAGGATTTGCGGAAGGAGATGCAAAATCTTCTCAAGAGAATAAAACAGCAGGTAGTCAAACTGGAGAAGGTAATGGCCGAACACGCAGTTTCCTTACCTCCGCGGCCTCCTTCGGAAATAGTGATTACAGAAGACATAGAGTCATTAACGGACAGGTATATCTTTACGCGGATGTATTACAGCATCAAGCGTTTCCTGCCGGTACATATAGTGGCTTTTCAGCAGAGCACTTCTCCGGAGTTGCGGGAGATGTTTAAAAA
>JAKORA010000107.1 GCA_029778075.1 Bacillota bacterium
AGTTGCGTTTTTTTCCTTTTCGGCTTTAATCCGCTCCAGCAGGACTGAGGCGGGCTCGTCGGTGGGGTCCTGGGGGACCAGCTTGCCTTCGAAGGCCTTCTTCAAGATGCTCTGCCGCAGCCGCTCCGCTTTTTTCAGGTTTTGCTCGACTATCTCTTCAATGCGGTCGGCGATGGAGAAGCGGCGCTCGATCTCTTCGACTATTTTTTGTTGTTCATTATAAGAGCACATAAATATAGATAATGGCATTACATCCTTTGCATATAAGGCCGACACGTTAGTTGTAGACCGTTTAACTTTTTCTAACTTACTCTTAAACTCAGGAGAACACATTTGATGTAAGACAAATTGAGGTGATACAGAAGCATAAGTTCTAATTCTCATTAGATTATTATTAAATAGTAAATCACGATCTCTAAGCTCTTCTTTAAGAATCCCAACTTTTCCAACTAGCTCTTTACTATTTCTTGTATTGAATAAAATATCATTCTTCTTTAATCTATAACGCTCTAATTCTTCCTCACTTGCTTTAACGTAAACAATATCACTCAGTATTATTTTGCCATCTATCGTAACGTTGTTCATCTTAATATAGCCATAGCCATGAGCTTCAGTATTTTGTTCATTTACCGATCTCACTAGGCCAATGAGCTTTTCTTTAACAATAGAAGCCAAGTTTAAACCAACCCATCCATCGGGTAGATTAGGTAACTCTAATACATCTATTTCCTCTTGTGTACCATTTTCTTTTTTTCTTTCTTCTTTTATTTGGTTGATAACCGCAGAAGCCGGTTCAAGACGGTGTTTGTTGGCTTCCCGCCATGCGGCGGTAAGCTTGCCTTCGAAGGCGTGTTTCAATACCGCCTGGCGGTAGCGCTTTATTTGGGCCTGCACTTTTTTAAGGGAATCAATCCCGGCATCGAGCCTGGTGAAGAGCTCTTCGATCTTGTCCACGATGCGGTGCTGCTCGGGGAGGGGTGGCATAGGAAATACATACTTAGAAATTGATTTAAAACTTGTCCTCGGGTGTTGAACTCCACTTACCTGAAGATTGGCATATCTTGAAAAATCTTTGTTTAAAAAAATATATAATAGATATTTATTATTAAGGTTCTTGCTTATAGGAAAAACTAAAATATCAGACGAACAAACACCCTCAAATTCCGCTATGTAAACTTTATTTAAATAAGGACGAAGTTTTCCGTAAAGTAAATCGCCTTTGTTAAAATAAGATTTTGTACTTTTTACTTCTTTAGAGCTACCATAGCCAGTGATGGTCCCCTTATCTTTTTCAATATGTTCCAAACCAATATATTTCATTTCTTCTATTGTTAATGGGTTTACCTTTTTAGTAGATGGTTCTAAGATTTCACCAAGCTTAACCCAAATCCACCCCTTCGGCAGTTCAGATAGTTTTTCTTCCATCATGCTACCAACACCTCGTTAAGTTCGTCCAGTATTTTGTCCAGGTCTTTTCCGAAGAGGGTGTAGACTTTGGCCAGGCCGCCTTTCTTGTGGAAGGGCGCCAGTTCAAAATCGTCTTTTTCTATCTCCAGGCTGGTAGCGATATGGTCCCTGATCATGGCCAGCCATTCCTGCTGTTCTTCGGTAAAGATGCGCCCCGCATTTTTCTGCTCCTCCAGCCAGCGGTCAAATCTCTGCCGGGCTGTCTCGGCGAAAGGCTGCAGGAGGCCGGTCCGGCCCATGGCGAAGCGGACCAGGGAGATGATATCGGTAAGCAGCCTCTGGGGACCGGCTCCCCTTACCTTTGATTTCTCGAGCTGCTCGTAGGCCTTCCATACCTGCTCACTGGTCAGGCCGTAAGGCGGTTTTTCAATGGAACGGGCGAGCTGCTCGATCTCTTTAAAGGTAAGTTTTTGCCGGCTGTGGGGCAAATTGTAGATTATCTGCAGGGCGGTGATTTCATCCTTGTTTTCGGCGATAAACTTCTTGAAGGTGTCCACGATGGTTTTTGCTTTTTCCCTGGCCTGCGCATCGTAGCCGGCAAAGATGACCGTATCCCGGCTGATGGTATCGATGAGTTGCTCGTTTTTCTTCTTGATCTCCACGATCTTGTTGCGCAGCTCCGGGCTATCAAAAACCAGGCAGGCTTCGTCAACCAGTTTTTTAGCCGCCTGCGCCAGTTGCTCACCAGTAGGAGCCTCCGTCCCGAAGAGTTCTTGGGCCTTTGCGGCATGTTTGTCCGGATCAACGGCGTCCATGAGCCTGTTGATGATCTGCTGTAGGGTTTGCCCCCCAGAGACCTCCTCGATCTCTTTTCTGTCCGCCGGCGTGATGGCCCGGTCCAGCCTGGCCAGCCTGCCCGCCAGGGAGGTTATGGTGTCGGTATCCCTTACCCCCAGGGCTACAGATTCAATGAGCTTATCGAAAGAGACGGTCATCTTTCTTTCCAGCGGCCGTGAATCGGTCTTGTCGTTTTCACAGACGCCAACGGCATCGACGATTACAAAGTGCGTTTTGGCGGCGGCATCGGGTGTCACGGCCCTGAAGTCAGTATCCGATATGGTCCGGGTGCCCCGCCCCTTGGCCTGCTCGAAGTAGACCCTCGACTTGATGTCCCGCATAAATAGGAGGCATTCCAGCGGCCTGATATCCGTTCCCGTGGAGATCATATCCACGGTAACGGCGATGCGGGGGTTGTAGGAGTTGCGGAAGCTGGCGATCAGGTCTTCGGGCTTCTCACCGGTGGTTTTGTAAGTAATCTTTTTGCAGAACTCGTTGCCCTTACCAAATTCTTCCCTGATGATGTGCACAATATCTTCGGCGTGCGAATCGTCCTTGGCGAAGACCAGGGTTTTGGGCACTTCGGTGCGGCCGGGAAATATCTCCGTGAAAAGCTTCTCTTTAAAGGTCCTGATGATGGTCCTGATCTGGTCAGGCGCGACCACGTCCCGATCCAGTTGGCTGGCGGTATACTCTACGTCGTCTTCAAGCACTTCCCAGCGGACCTGGCGGGTCAGCTTGTCGCGCTTGTCGATATAGAAGCCGGCCTCCACCTTGCTTCCTTTTTCGGTGATCTCTGTTTTAATGCGATAGACGTCGTAACCAACATTCACCCCGTCCGCCACGGCTCTTTCATGGCTGTACTCCATGACCAGGTTCTGGTTGAAGAAGCCGAAGGTCTGCTTGGAAGGGGTGGCGGTCAGGCCGATGATAAAGGCGTCAAAATACTCTAGTACCTGCCGCCAGAGATTGTAGATGGAGCGGTGGCATTCATCGGTGACGATAAAGTCAAAGGTTTCGATGGGCAGCCGGCTGTTGTAGGTGACCTCGACCTGTTTCCCGTCAAGAGAAGCGGTTTCAAAACCGGATTGTTCCTCCAGGTTCGGGTCGAACTCGGCTTCACCCTTGAGCATGGAGTATAGCCGCTGAATGGTGGTGATGCAAACCCTGCTGACGGGATCGAGGGTATTTGAGGTCAGGTGCTGGACATTGTAAAGCTCGGTGAACTTTCTGCCGTCATCGGGGGTGATATACTGTTGGAATTCTTTCCTGGTCTGGCGCCCGAGGTTGCTGCGGTCAACCAGGAAGAGTATCCGGCGGGCCCCGGCGAACTTGATCAGGCGGTAGATGAAACTCACCGCGGTAAAGGTCTTGCCGCTGCCGGTGGCCATCTGGATCAGCGCCCGGGGTCTTGCTTCGGCAAAGGAGCGCTCGAGGTTTTCGATGGCTTCCACCTGGCAGTCCCAAAAGCCGCCGGCGGCAAGGGGAGGCAGGTTTTGCAGCCGGGCCCGGATAGTTTTCTCCTGGCCGGCCCATTCTTTTAGCGTTTCCGGGCGGTGGAAGCTGAAAACCCGGCGCGAGCGAGGTTCAGGATCGCGGGTATCGCGGAAAAAAGTTTCGGTGCCCGTGCTTTCATAGGCAAAGGGCAGCGGTTTCGACACCTGGGGTATGTTATCGGGAAGACCAACAAGATACTTCTCGGATTGCTCGGCCACACCGCTCAAGGTGGTGCCTTCGGGCTTGGCTTCGATGGCGCCCACGGCTTTGCGATCGACAAATAGCATGTAGTCAGCGTAGCCAGATTTCAGGGGAAACTCGCGGACAGCCACGCCCAGGGCAGCACCTAGATTAAGCTGGGGGCGGTTTTGCAACTTCCAGCCGGCCAGTTCAAGAAGGCGGTCGATTTTTTGCCGCGCTTTTTCTTCGGCACTCATAACGCTCTCACCTTGAATCACGGTTCTTTTTTTATCATTATTCTTCAAATGATAGCTGTTTCCTTTTATATAGACAATTCTGCCATTTAATGCTACAAATTGTGCTAATTGGATCTAGTGTTAATTAAATATGAAGAATCACTTGAATATCCTGCGGAGGGCTTTGCCGGTTGCCCGGCCGGCGGCCCTGCGGGCTGCTCTTTTGCCAATCTTCGCGGGGCTGCCGCTGGAAATGGCATTGATATCGCCGAGGAGCCTGGCGATGGCGTAAAGGAGCCCCCTGGTCTTGTTGATGCTCATCGGAGAAGCCACCTCCCTGTTTTCATAATCACAATGGTAGTATATTTTATTTTAC
>JAKORA010000108.1 GCA_029778075.1 Bacillota bacterium
ATTATCCCGGCGTCGGCTACCTGGATTACGGCCAGGGTGTGGTAGAGCCCCTCTTCCAGCTTACAGGTATCATGCGCTGGATTGGGCTGATGTTTATGGCAGGGCTCGCCCTTACAGCGATATTCCTTATTGCTCATACCATTCGCCTAACGGTATATATCAGGCGCAAAGAGATAATGATCATGAAATATGTAGGAGCGACAGATTGGTTTATTCGCTGGCCCTTTATTTTTGAAGGCCTGATTCTGGGCCTGGTGGGGGCCGTGATTCCCTTGATTGTTATTTATTATGGATATCAGGCCGCTGTTATCTGGTTGCAGTCCAATATCTATTTCCTTCCGTTAATTCCCACGGAAAACATTATGAAAGAGATTACTAGAGTTATTATCCCGCTGGGAGTAGTTTTAGGAGTTCTGGGAAGCAGTATATCCGTCAGGCGGTTTTTAAAAGTATAAAACCAGGAATTTTTTCGGGAAAGGGAGGCCATACCTGTGTTTTCCTCAAAATTACGCAATATTTTAATTATACTTGCGTTATTGCTCTTTACCTTCACCTTTATCCTGCCCGGCTACGCTAATAATCTGGATGAGCAGATCCGTCAAACGCAGAGTCAGCTTAACAGCATTCAGCAAAGGTTGGAAGACAGGGGCAGGCAACTGGCGGAATCTCAGAACGAAGAAAAAAGGTTGGAAGCGGAGCTGATGAAGCTGGAACGCAGTTTAACATCGCTCCAGAACGAGCTGGACAAGCTGAACCGGGATATTGAGGAAACAGAGCGCAATATTGAGATCACGGCACAGGAGCTCGCCGAGGCTGAGGCACAACTTGAGTTGCGGGACGCTCTGCTGAAAAAGCGTCTGAGAGCAATTTATGAAGAAGGCGACACGGGATACCTGGAGGTCCTTTTCAACGCTTACAGCTTTGCCGAGTTTCTGACCAGGTTAAACGACCTGAAATTGATTGCCGAGAATGATCTAAAGCTCCTGGAGGAAGCCTTTGCCGAAAGAACTCTCGTTCAGGAACGGAAGGATATGCTGGAGAAGAAAAAGGAAGAGTTGACAAACCTCAAAACAGAGAGGCTCAAGCGCCGTGAGGAGTTGAACGCGCAGCAGACTGAAAGAGAAAAACTGCTGGCAGTAGTCCAGGAGAACATAGAAGCCGAGGAGAAAGCCATACGGGAACTGGAGCAAGAAGCCAAAAAGATGGATGCACTGATCAAGCAGTTGCAGGAGGAGATGCGCCGCCAGACTGAACGGTTTACCCCCTCCGGAAAACTGTTATGGCCTCTGGCTGAATACGGGACATCATGGATAACATCCGGATATGGGACCCGTGTTAACCCCATAACGAAGCGTGCGGGAGAATTCCACGGCGCCATAGATATAGGTATTCCGCGTTCGCGCTGGCCGGGCTCAACAGGCTACAACGGCAACCCTGTCTACATCAGGGCGGCAGATAACGGTATTGTGATTTTTGCCGGCATCAATGGAAGCCTTTCCTACGGTTACGGCCGGCTGGTGGTCATCGACCACGGGGGTGGCCTGGCCACTGCCTATGCGCACTGTCATTCAATTCTTGTAGCCCCGGGGCAGG
>JAKORA010000109.1 GCA_029778075.1 Bacillota bacterium
GCTATTCCCTCCGACGACCTACCCGGCCAATTCCCATCCATGGTCAGAGGCCGGCTGCCGACGTCCATGTCGGCAGGGTCGCCTCCAGCCTTCGCTTCGCCGTGAACTTTTTGACTTCGCTGCACAAGTCGCTCTCGCCTACAGCAAAGCGCTGCTTCCATGGATCAACCTCCGGATCATTGCATTCGCCGTTACTTTCATGTATACTCAAATTACCAGAGATAAAACTTAATTCCATAACTGAAAGGAAATACGTTTTATGGATGAACAGAAATATCGGGAGCGGCGTGAGCGTATGGTAAAAACACAGCTAATCCCCAGGGGAATCAAAGACCCGCGGGTCCTGGATGTATTCGCCAAAGTGCCGCGCCACCTGTTCGTGGATCCTGTTCAGCGGCATATGGCTTACAGTGATCATCCACTGCCTATAGGGCTGGAGCAGACGATTTCCCAGCCCTACATTGTGGCCCTTATGACCCAATCCCTGGCACTCAAGGGAAACGAAAATGTCCTGGAAATAGGCACCGGTTCAGGTTACCAGACAGCTATCCTGGCCGAACTGGCACGGCACGTCTATACCATAGAACGACTTCCACAGTTATCAGAAAAAGCCCAAAACATACTGCAGGAACTGCAATACAAGAATATCAGCTTCAAGGTCGGTGACGGAACCGGGGGATGGCCCGAGAAAGCCCCCTTTGAAGCGATCCTTGTAGCCGCCGCTTCAGAAAGCGTTCCTCCCGCTCTTATAGAGCAGCTTTCGCCGGGAGGGCGCATGGTTATTCCTGTCGGGGATTCACCGGTGCAGGACCTGCTCCTTCTAATTAAAAACCAGCAGGGTATTGAAGAACAAAATTTGTGCGGCTGCCGCTTTGTTCCCCTGATCCATGAGTAAACCGCCTCTCTCCTTGAAAAAGCCGTTTTCTCTTCCTGTCGCCTGCACTTACCGGCCTAAATACCCTGGAGCTCGATCTCGCCCCAGGCAGCAAGTTTATCTCCCAATATAACCAGGGCACCTTCTACTCCCTTTATCTCTCCGGCAAATTTGGCAGCACGCTGCAGGTCTTCTTGAGATTGAACCATATTGGCCGCAGCTGTAGCCACAGCGTCAGCCAGAATGGCGCTTTTTGCCAGGATAACCGCAGCATCCGCCCGCCCCCTGCTGTAAGAAGGACCGATACTCCCCGAAGAGGTGCAGATTCCCCGGGGTTCTTTCCGGGGTGCAATCCTGATGGCCAATTTTTCATTGAAAGGTGATTCCCCGGCAAAAATTCCCACTTTCACGGGACGGTTACAGCACAGGAAAATATCACCGCCGTTTTCCACAATGACCTGTGATGTCAACTGCAGCAACCACTCACCTACATAATGGGCAAAAGCTCCTGCTACGGCAGCCATAGGGCCCACCCCGGCCATATTGCCGGCCCGCACCATGTCCAGAGCGATAGCCGGCGCTCCCGGCCTCGCCACATAGGGCTCCAGCGCCTGTAAAAAGGCGGGGTCCTCTGAAATATAACGCTCTAACAGGCGCCTTTTTCTCCAGACAAACTGCTCCACTTTTTCGGGTAAATCCGGGGACATTGCGCTGCTGTCAACCGCCAGCCACAGGTCTGTCTCCTTGACAGTTACAGTAAAAGCTTTCATCCCTGGTGGGCAAAGTCCCTGCCTGTAGCTTCTTCTGGTATAGTCCATCTCAGTAACGGGCCTCCATGGCTCTTGAGGGACAGGCTTTGATACAGTGCTCGCATACTATACATTTATCGTTATAAAACCTCACCGTCATCTCGGGGCGTTCCAGAACAAGGGCACCGGCCGGGCAAATAACGCTGCAGGCACCGCAGTGCGTACAGCGCTCTTCCAGCCAGACAATCTCCTGCTCCAGGGGAAATACCTTTACACCACGGGACTGCAGGAAATCCAAAGCAGCCTGGAAATCTTTCTTCTCCCCGCTGACCTCGACTACGGCACGGCCTTCCTTGCGGGGATTGATATTGGCTTTTAAAATATTAACCATCAGATTATAATCTTTTATTAGATAATAGGTAAAAGGCTGCTCCGTAACACTGGGATTAAAATATAAAACCACCTTTTGTTTCAATGGAGATTTCACCTCCCGAATTGTTTCGCTCCGGGCCGCCAGGCAATAACTTATTTTGCAGCGGAACTGCCTTGGGGGGAATAGCACGTACTATGCGAGATTCAGTTAGAGTATTTGAATATGGTAGTTCCCTGAGATTGCGAGTTTTCGGGCAATATCTATTGACTTGACGCTAGGCGAGCTCCTTAAAGTTTAACGCCTCTCCGGAAAGAGGAAGGGTAAAAACAGGCTTGGTCAGGAGAAACTCACCCTTCATGATCCATTCTTTCAGGATAGTGGCGATCTGCCTGGCTCCATAATAACTGGAAAGGGGTGCTGTAGGGACGGTCTTGCCATTGATAGTTATTTCCCCGCTTTTAAGCTGGGCATAACTTACACGCCCCAGCGTTTCTCCCAGCATCTGGGGATAAGCCTCGCTGTAATCAACAACAGGAGCGAAGATCTCTTCATCGCTGACAGCAGTATATTTTAACATCTCTTCATCGAGGATAGGAATCGGTATGCCGATGCCCACCATCAAAGAGACGCCGTAACCCAGAAAGCTTACTCCTCTCAGCCAACGGGAAGACATCTGTTTTAGATCGCCGATGACAGCCAGCGTCCCGGCCGGGGAAAGAGGCACACCGTTTTCGCCCCTGGGAACATCGGGATGGTGCTGCGTCCCGTACCAGCTCACATATCCGACACCGCCCCCCAGAAAGATTTTTGTCCCCATACCGATGGTACGGTAAAAAGGATCATTAAAGAGGGGGGACAGCTGCCCGGAGGTGCTGTAGTTGGCGTTCCCCATGTGCGGCTTTAGAATGCCCATATAGGTATAAAGAGTCCTATCGGACAGATTTACCGCTACATTGTAATTTTGATAAGCATTGCGAGGGTTAAAAAGTATTGCCTGGGGCATATCTTTCAAGGAGATCATTTTCTCCAGTTTTTTCCTGGGGTAGCAGTCAGTGCCATAGGAAAAAGCTTCCAGCAGGACTTCCCTTCCTTCGACAAGTTCTTCAATAACATGGCCACCGCCGTAATTGAATTCACCGGGAAAGGCTTTGTTGGCCGGATCCGTTTCGGGGAGCTGGGTAGCTCCCAGGTAAACATCAACGGCTGCCACACCGGCATAAGCCTCCACACCGTTTAAAAAAACACTGCTCATTCTCATACGCGGCTTGGTGTGCCCCAGGTTAAGAAACACTCCTGAAGAGCACATCGGCCCAAAGGTTCCAGTAGTAACTACATCCACAGTAGCCGCTGTCTCGGCAATCCCCTTTTCCCGGACCATGGAGATTACCTCTTCCGCAGTTACTACTACCGCTTCACCGGCCCTGATTTTAGCATTAATCTCTTCATAAGTTCTCTTTACCATAAGGGCACCTCCTTTAAATTTGACTGTAACAGCAAACAATCTTATGGTATGCTTAAGGAAATAATACCTTTACTGCGGAAGAGTGTCAAGGGCGGGATTGCCCTACTCGCGCCATGGGAATAATTCAGCATCCGGAATCACATCGCAATCTCCCTGTTTATCCAGGATAATCCCGCTCACGTAGTCCTCGAATTGTGTTGATTGCGGGGCTACTGGCATCTAGTGAATCCAAAGCTACTGCATCGCCATAAAAAACGCCGAGTTGCCATGGTGCTATAAAAAAACAAACGCACATTATTTCCTCTTCTTAAATTTAAAAGAGTTCTTGTTCCCATAAGACCATTAAATAAGGAAATAATATGCGTTTTTGTTCACAGTTATTCTTGTTTAATAAGGTCTTAATTATAATACGGCTGGATTATAATAACTGGGACACTTTTTCGATATTTTCTGCCGAAGAAGCCAGTTGCTGCATGGAAGCTGAGATCTCCTCCGCTGCTGCCGCCTGGTGCTGGGCAATATCGGAAACCTTTAGCGTTGCATCATCTATCTGCGCTACCTTTTCTTTAATCTTAGCGATAATATCCCGGATTTCCTGGACAGAATTTGCACTGCTGTCCGCCATTTTCCTGATTTCAGCAGCCACAACTTCAAAGCCCCGTCCATGTTCACCTGCCCTGGCCGCCTCAATACTGGCATTCAGCCCGAGAAGATTGGAATTTGCGGCAACTTTGTTTATAAAATTCAACATCGTGTCAGTCTTTTCAACCTGTTCGACCATATCTTTCTGTAACTGGGCCAGCGTTTCCACCTGGTTGGACAGCTCCTGTGCCGAAGCGGCAAGCTCTTCCGAAGCAGCCACAACTTCTTCCGAAGTTGCGGCAAAAGATTGAACCGCTTCTGTGAGAATCTCCTGTTCTTTCAAGCTCATCCCCAGGCCAATCGCCCCGATGATATCACCGTTTTCATCGAACAGCGGGACACCTGTCGCTCTAAAGGGTACGCCAAAAGTTTCCTTGGGAACAGTAAGCCTCTGAATTGTTCCTGTACTCACCGCCTCGTATAGCGGATCACCCTGGGGAACTTTCGTCCCGACAACATTTCCCAGATTTACATCTTTTGACGGAAGATAAGCCAAGTATCTGTTATTTTTATCAGTTATGCCAATCATACAGTCCAAGGGAAATAGTTTCTGCAATACCGGAGCGACCATAATCAGGGCTTCCAGCATCCCCGATTTTTTTTCATTTTCACTGCTGTTTTGCAAAGCTTTCTCCTCTTCCATATTTAAAACCTCCTAATAAGTATATTTATTTCCATTTCTTGGGCTGCTTGTGTATTGTTTCGACAATTTTCTTTATAATCCTTTTATAATTTACGCAAATTAAATATTTTTTTATATCTTATGCTTAATACTTGACATATAACTACACAAACTGTATTTGGCTCGCTGCAAATACCAGGCTGGAAAGGCCCATCCCTAAAAAGGTATAATAGGAAATATAACCATCCTTATTATAAAAATGGGTCACGTTTTTACCGGCAAGGGCCGACGTTGGGGTTAATATAAAAAAGGGGGTACAGCAATGCGGAATAAAATTACATCCAAACATATAGCACGTATGGGGTTAATTGCCGGATTATATGTCGCTGTTACCTTTTTATTGTCCGCTATCAGTTTTGGACCTGTCCAGGTGCGGATTTCCGAAGCCCTGACTCTTTTACCAATTATTTATCCGGAGGCTATTACCGGACTTTTCCTGGGTTGTCTCCTTGCCAACCTGCTCGGGCCTTACGGTGCGGTAGATATAATCTTTGGCAGCCTGATCACTCTTTCCGCCGCCTATCTTACTTACCGCTTCCGCAGCACCATAATCGCCTATCTAAGCCCCATCTTACTGAATGCTTTTTTTGTCAGCCTTTATCTTTATATCTTTTTCCGCATCCCCTACTGGCCAACAGTGCTGTCCATCGGCTTTGGGCAGGCCATTGCCGTCCTGGCGCTGGGTGTCCCCCTTCTGCGCCTGCTTAAAGCACGCCATAAAAACTGATGAATAAACGAAACTGCCGGCCGATTCACTACACAGCCGGCAGTATATGACAATAGCGAAAATATGCCCTTCGCAAAGCTCCACAGGCGCTGGGTCTCAACAGTCCCAACAATGCTGACTTTTATCCAAAAGTTATAATTAAATACATTTTGCCTTACAGCAGTTCTACAGGTTTCCGGGTAAGGTCTGCCGGGATGCAGTCTTTAACGATTTTGGCCGAACGCAAAAACTGTTCTTTCTCCTCAGCGTCCAGTTCAAAAGGAATAACGTCTTCCACCCCTTTTCTCCCCAGGACACACGGAAGGCTGAGATAAAGATCATTGATCCCGTAAACTCCCCTGATGAGTGTAGAAACCGTCAAAATAGAGTGTTCGTTCCGCAAAATACTTTCCGTGATCCTGCGCAGGGCCAGGGCTATGGCATAGTACGTCGCTCCTTTGCTTGCGATAATTTCATAAGCTGCACGGCGCACCTTATTGCGGATTTGCTCTTTGCCCTGCTCAGAGCAGGCTCGGGTGCAGTTTTGGCAAAACCTATCCATTGATATCCCGGCAATATTGACAGTGCTCCAGAGAGGCACTTCGGAATCTCCATGCTCGCCGATAACATAAGCATGAATATTACGCGGATCAATGCCGCAGTGTTCGCTTAAAAGGTGCCGGAAACGCGAGGTGTCCAGCACTGTACCCGAGCCGATGACTCTGGCAAAGGGAAAGTCGGACATTTTCCAGGCGATGTAAGCCATAATATCAACCGGATTGGTTACAACAATTAAAATGGCATCGGTGTTATACTCCAGAATATTGGAAACGATTTCTTTTATTATCCGGCTGTTCGTTTCCACCAGTTCCAGTCGTGATTGGCCGGCAACCTGAGCCGCTCCGGCTGTGATAAGAATAATATCAGCGTCACGGCAATCGGCATAATCACCTGCGTATACATTCACAGGGCTGACAAAAGAAGCGCCATGGCTGAGATCCATGGCTTCTCCGCGTGCTTTCTCCTGTACCTTATCAATTAAGACGATTTCCTGTACAGTTCCCCCCAGCATGAAGGCATAGGCAGTGGTAGCTCCTACCAGTCCGGCACCGATAATGGCAATTTTAGACAAGACGCCTTTCCCCCGTCAATGAAATTAAACGGCAAGATCAGTCCTATCTATGCCCATTATAGTTAAATTTATTCGCATTATTCGCTGCAAAACATCAAAGGAATTAGCAATTTCTGCCCTACATCCAGGGGAGCGTCCTCTTCCAGACCGTTCGCCTCTGCTATGGCCAGTGGTTTTACGCCGTAGCTGCGGGCTACCTTTAACAGAGTATCACCGCGCTTGGCAGCATATATTACAATGCTGGTCCCCGGTGCCACACGATAAGGTACTATCACTGAAAATTCCTGCCTGGTCCTGGCTTTTACCTCCAGCATGGCATGGTTTATCTGAAGTGTATCATTTTCTGTGGGAGCAAATTCAGAAGCATTAACGCTGAGGTATGCCGTTACCTCTGATTCTACTCCAACTCCGGGGAGGTAAAGCGTGCACTGGAAATCTTCTTCCATCTTTCTTATCAGGGGTAATTTTTCTTTTTCGCTTTCTTCCTCAAATCCAAATTCTTCTTCCTCCGCCGGAAGATAGTATAGATTCTTTTCCAGTGTGCCGTTCACGTTTATTGTGCCGTCACGAGGTTCCAATTCAAGGTTTAAGAGACGGTAGGGTCCTGAGGCTACCTGCCGCGGATAAGGTAAAGAGAGCTTCTGAACCAGTTCCAGAGACTCTTTTACTGTTCCAAGCTGTTTGGGGAGCAGCATGTATTCCTTTTTGACGTTAGCCCCCTGTATATCGCTGATAACCTCCTGCTGGACAGTTCGTGTGACCCTTAAAAAGATATCAATAAATACCGTTTGCTGGACATTTTTACCATGCACTTCATTGACAGCATAAACTACACGTGGAAATGGGTTTACCTGGCAGTCTTTTCCCAGTTGGGAAAAGGACGCCTGCGCAGTGAACTGACGTCTTTTCTCTTTAAACCCGCGTTCACTGCCGGCACAGAAATAAGATACCGTTACCAGTTCCCCTTTTAAGTTCACGACCTCTTTCCCCTGCTCCCAGGAAAAATCTTTGATGTAACCGCGCAGGAATTTTATATACCAGGGCTCCTCTTCAAAGGCAAATTCCTCCGTCACGGGGACAGAAACGACATCCTCGCCTACCAGCTCCTCAGCAGAAATTATCCTGCGGCTAACTTTCTCGGGGGAGATATCTTTTACTCCTATGGCCACCTCGACTTGCTGGGGATCAATTATGGATAAAAATACTTCCACCTCTATTTTAAGCTGGTAAAGCAGTTTACCCTCTGCTTCCAGGGGAGAGTTTCCTTCTGCGATAAAAGAAATCCGGCCGTGGCTGTTTACTTCCATCCCGGGAAGTGCTCCAGGAAAATCCACATCTTTCCTGAATTCTTCGCCCTGCCAGATCTCATCCACGGGTCCTGTACTGCTGTAAAAAACAGCTTTACCTTCAACGCTGCCCAGCACCTTAACCCTGTCCCTGGCATCGATACTCACATCCAGGCTGCCGATCCAGGCTGCCACATCCCCCAGGGGTAAAGGCCGTCCCTTTTCCCTGGCCGGTTCCTCTTCTATAAGCAGATCTTTTACCAGCAAAAAACGCAAGATTGTCTCCCCTACCAGCGTTCTGCAGCTAAAATTTGTCGTAAGCAGCTCTATCTGATCTCTTTTGGAAGTGCTCCGTCCCATCATCCTTCCTCCTTATATGCGGTATACGGCTTCTCATATTATAAATATTAGCTCAGGAAGCAAATTATGCTGCAGTTAGTAATCAAATTATGCCGGTCAGGGTAAAATTGCTTTATTTATGTACAATAAAAAATTCCCGCTACCAACCAAACGGGAACTTTATTAATATAATCACCTAATACTGTTAAAAATCCACATTTATCATTCCGCTATTTTCATTCACCGGCGCACAGGGCAATTTTCTTGTTATCCACTCCGCAAAGACTAAGCTCGACGGTTGAAGTGAGGACATCGGCATAGCTGAAAGACAATCTTTGGTGATAATTTTCTTCATCTACACGAATTACAAAAATGGAAGGATAGGTGCTTTCCAAGACCCCCACCTTTTCAAAGGTCTTGCGCCGCCCCCGGTTCGCCCGCAACTTTATTTTCTCTCCGACATGGGATTCCAGTTCCTTGCGGATTTGAACCAGGGTATTTTTTGCAGCCATATTTACATCACCTCGCAAGATGATTTTAACATAAATCAGTAAATATGTCAAGCAAGCCTTGAATTTTATCAATTTTCAGCCCGTATGTCAAGATTTTTTCCGTAAAAAAACCGAAAATGGCCAATATTCTTCTTTACTATTTAGTATAGCGGTCGGCAACCTTGCTTGCCCCATATGATTCAGGTTTAATGCGGGCATCAAAACCGCTGCCGATGACCATCCCTACCACTTCTCTAATCAACTCCTTCGTATCCCCCGCTTCACCTACGTCCAGGTGGATTTCCACATTCAGATTATCGAAATTTTCGGCTGAAAGCAGGCTGGTAATGCGGCCGGCAACATCAAGGCTTAGAGATGTCTCATAAAAAATCCGCTGCCGCAAACTCTGAACGAAGAAATGTTTCTCCCGGTAATAGAAATAACGTCCCCCTTTGCCGACACGATGGATTATTACCGCTGTTACGAAGGTTATTTCCGAATTATAATGCGAATGAGAATCAGTCCCGATGATTAGCTTATATTCCTCCTGGGGCTGTTCCTTGATGTAAGAAATGATCTCTGAAAAGGATTCCTCCAGGGTCATCTTTCCCTTGGTAGGACTGTAAAAAATCATTTACTGCAAGCCTTCTTTCCATTATCCTCCACAGGACGACAAAAAAAATCATAACCCCTTAATATTATAAAACATCTCGCTCAGATTTGCAAATTCCTCTAAAGACAGGGTTTCTCCCCGTCTTACAGGAGATATTCCGCATTTTTGCAGCAACTCTTCCCAGGTATCCTTACCGGCCCCTCCCAGGCCGCTGAGCGCATTGAGAATCGTTTTTCTTCTTTTTTGAAAAGCCGCTTTCACAATTTGCCAAAAAAAGCTTTCATCCTTTACCTTGTACGGGGGATCTGCAGGAATCTCCAGTAAAACCACGGCTGAATCTACTTCGGGAGGCGGGAAAAAAACATGGCGGGAAACTTTAAACTGTAGGCGCGGCCTTGTGTAATAGCGGCAAAGAACCGACAGCAGGCCGTATTCCTTCCCCCCGGGAGCCGCTGTAATGCGCTCGGCGACCTCCAACTGGACCATCAGCAACAGAAGCTTTAGCTCCAGCTTCCCCTGTAGCAATGTGAAAAGAAGAGGGGTAACAAGGTAATACGGGAGGTTGGCCACCACCTTTACCTTTCCTCTCCCCTCCCAGGTAGGGTTTATTTCTCTAAGTTTATCCCGGCATATTTTTTCCAGATCGAGGCGGCGCACATCTCCTTCAACCACATGAAGGTTTTCCAACCCGCGCATCCGGGCCTGTTCCTGTAAAAGCGCCGCAAGTCCCCCGTCCCA
>JAKORA010000110.1 GCA_029778075.1 Bacillota bacterium
AGAAGTTAATTGAGCGTTTTTCCAGCTTGTTGCCCGCGGGAGGCTACTTTGTGACCGGCTGTGCCGAGATGATCAGTCAACCGCAGCGCTTTGGCCTGGAGAAAAAGATACCGGCGGTCTATCAAAAGGTGCCGGCAGCCTCGCCCGATTAAAGAGGCGATGGGGAGCTGCCAGGGGACGGTTTGAAAGCGTCGGGTTCCCCGTTACCTTGTCTAAAAAGAAGCGATGACCGGGGGCAGTTTAAAGGCCGGCTTAGATTTCAGGAGTTTTTGGCTGCATACCAATATTCTTAAGGAGGTCGCAAAGTGAAAAAGAGAGGTAGTTTAAGAAATGCTTTAAACATTACGTTCTTACTGGTAGGGATTATTCCTCTTCTGATAGTAAGCGTCTGCAGCTATATCATTTTGTTTAACACTGCCGAATTGCTGGTGCATTACAGTCTCGGTTTATTTACCGAGATGGCTAACTCGAAGCTACTTGATTACTTCGACGGTATTGAAAAAGAGGGCCAGGTGATTGCCGCCACCCAGGATATTTATCAAAATATGAAAGTTTTGGAGGAAGCCGGCTGGGATCGAAACGATCCCGCCTGGAAAAAGAACGCGACGATTCTGGATGATTTTCTTTCTACTACGGTTAGCAAGTTAGGTTTAGCCAAAGTGATATTGACCGATCCGGCGGGGAAGGTAGCCTATGATACAGGTAAAGAGATGATCGGGAGTAGCCTGGCCCAGAGAGATTATGTCCAGGCTGCTTTGAAAGGTTCCCGCTACTGGTCTCCTCTCTTCTTCTCAGATATTCTCAATGAAAATTGCCTGATCTACGCGCTGCCGGTTTACAGCGAGGGTCAATCCGGCCATATTGTTGGGACCATAAGTATTATGCTTAACGATCATATCATCGGCCAAGTTATTCGAGAAGGCCTTGAAGAAACAGGGATGGAGAGCGCTGATGCCTATCTCATCGATGGCCAGGGGCTACTTTTAACCAACACCTGCTTTGGTGAATATACGGCCGATGCGGCTTTGCAGGCGACGATCGACACCGAGGCGGTCGAGCTGCTCTCCGCGGCGGTTGAAGCAGGCGACTTTGAGTTTAGCACTCAGGTAAAGTATAAAGATTATTTAGGAGAGGCGGTGCTGGGGACTCTGCATGTGACCAGGCTGGGAGATAACCCGGTAGGTTTTGTGGTCGAGGTTAACCAGGCCGAGGTTTTTAAAGATGTATATAAGA
>JAKORA010000111.1 GCA_029778075.1 Bacillota bacterium
ACCGGCCTGATAGCTGCCTGGTATGAAAAACGCCTAGACAGCAGGGTTGGTTTTAAGGGCATAGCGAAGAAGATTCTCCTTTTCGTGCCGGTGGCCGTTGGGTACTGGCTGGACGTGTTGCTTGGCCAGGAGATTCTTCGTTCACTGGCGATTTGGTTCTATCTGGCCAACGAAGGGCTGTCCATGCTGGAGAATTTGGGGCGCTGCGGGGTGCCGGTACTGGCTCCGCTGAAAGATGCCTTGGAGCAACTGAAGAAGAAAGGGGAGAAAGAGGATGACTAAAATTTGCATTGACCCCGGCCACGGCGGGGCAGATCCGGGGGCAATAGGGCCTACTGGGCTAAAAGAAAAAGATGTAAACTTGGCGGTAGGCTTGAAACTGGCTGAACTGTTAAAACCTATCGCTGAAGTGAAGCTCACCCGAACAAAAGATATAGCCGTGTCCCTGAAGGACAGGGCAGCTATTGCAAATTCATTCGGATGTGATTATTTCATTTCGGTGCATACGAATTCCTTTACCGATCGAAAGGTAGGGGGAGTGGAAACTTGGGCGTATGCTCCCGGGGGGAACGGTGAAAAGCTAGCAAAAGAGGTTCAGGCGGAACTGGTTAAGGCAACAGGATTTGCAAATCGGGGAGTGAAGTTTAACACCTCTTTTGCGGTCCTGCGTGACACAAAAGCACCTGCAATCATCACAGAGAACGGTTTTATCTCTAACCCTGACGAGGAAAAACTACTCAAAACAGATGCTTTTAGGGAGAAAATTGCAAAAGCAATTGCTCAGGGAGTAGCAAAGCAACTAGGAAAGAAACTTCCAGAACCAAAACCGGCACAAGCTCCGGCACAAACAGCTCCTGCAGGAAAGCTCTACAAGGTTCAAGTAGGAGCATACAAGGAAAGAAAGAACGCTGAAGCGATGCTGGCTAAACTGAAGAAGGCCGGTTTTGACGGGTTCATTAAGCTAGAATAAAATATTTCACGTGAAATACCCCCTCCTGATGGAGGGGGTTTATTTTTTTTCTGATTTTTTTAAAAAAAATGCTTGACAACGAGCACGCAACCATGATATAATTCACACAAGAAGAAAGGGAAAACAAAAAATAAAAAAAAAGGAGGAAGAAAGGAGGGAGTAAAAAATGAAGAAATTACCTCAAGTTACACTGAATACCAGAGTCAGTCTGCAAACCTGGACTGCATTGAATGAATTATCAGAGCAAACAGGGGAGAGCAAGGCGAGCATAGTGGATGCCGCTCTCCGGGAATACCTAGAGAAAAGGAAAGATAGTAAATAATATGTTTGCTAGCATAGTTTATCCCCTGCCTGCCCGGCCCTCTGATGAGGGCCGGAAAGGGAGCGGAGAGGCTCTGAAAAATCTACCCCACCGCGCCGGGGGAAAGGGCGCGGGAAAAGGAGGTCTAAATGGATAGGTATTACCAGTGTCCTCAGTGCCAGTATTTGGACACTGAGTGGGAAGAGCGTGGACATGGAAAACTCATCCACACTCGCTGTGGATGGGTGGCTGGGACCAAGCCAGAAGGACACCCCGTTATCGGGGATGTCATTGGTCGCGGTCCTGGATATTGGCGTTTTGGCGACCGTTTTTTTATACACCCTGAGACGCGGATTGCGATCCTGGGTGTGCATAATGCTGTCACCGGAACCTGCGGCGGTTCCGGGGAATTATCAGCAGAAGATTTGGCATCTCGAGGATATGAGACAGTGATCTACGCTGCCGACATTGATCGGCAGCCGTGGTCGGAAAAGTACGCGTACGCTAATTGCCTTGTTGTCGGCTTACCGAAGATTTGGAAGCCGGTAGCGTACTATTACACAACAATGTTGACGGATATTCGTCATACGGATGAGGCCGTTTACGTCCCGGAGGAGCCTCCGGATTACGATTGTTGGGACTAAAACAAAAAAATAAAAAAGAAAGAAAGGAT
>JAKORA010000112.1 GCA_029778075.1 Bacillota bacterium
AGATATTCCGCATTTTTGCAGCAACTCTTCCCAGGTATCCTTACCGGCCCCTCCCAGGCCGCTAAGCGCATTGAGAATCGTTTTTCTTCTTTTTTGAAAAGCCGCTTTCGCAATTTGCCAAAAAAAGCCTTCATCCCTTACCTTGTACGGGGGATCTGGGGGAACTTCCAGTAAAACCACGGCTGACTCTACTTCGGGAGGCGGGAAAAAAACATGGCGGGAAACTTTAAACAGTAAGCGCGGCCTTGTATAATAGCGGCAAAGAACCGACAGCAGGCCGTATTCCTTTTCCCCCGGAGCCGCTGTAATGCGCTCGGCGACCTCCAGTTGGACCATCAGCAACAGAAGCTTTAGCTGCAGCTTCCCCTGTAGCAGTTTAAAAAGAAGAGGGGTAACAAGGTAATAAGGGAGGTTGGCCACCACCTTTACCTTTCCTCCCCCCTCCCGGGTGGGGCTTATTTCCCTAAGTTTATCCCCGCATATTTTTTCCAGATCGAGCCGGCGCACATCTCCTTCAACCACATGAAGATTTTCCAGCCCGCGCATCCGGGCCTGTTCCTGTAAAAGCGCCGCAAGTCCCCCGTCCCATTCCACTGCTATAACAGCGGCAACTTCCTTTGCCATGGCCAGAGAAAGAGCCCCGGGACCGGATCCGATATCGATTACCAGGTCGCTTTTGTCAAGTCCGGCAGCAGAAAGGATTTTTCCCAGTATATTCTCGTCCACCAGGAAATGCTGCCCCATGGCACGGCGAGGGGACAGGTTCTTTTCACGTAAGATTTTTTTCAGATACGAGGGGGAGGTAACCTTTGCCGGCGGGAAGCCGCTCCCGTCCATCTTTTCATATTCCTTATTTTCCTTATTCATAAGATCATCCTTATTCATGAGATCCTTCTCAATATACAATTTCAGAAAAAAGAATTTTTACATGGTAAAAACCTGCCCCTATGTTTATAATAATATAAAAAAAGCCTTTAATTATTCGGATGAGGAGCCCGATTGATGATACCTCTCAGAGACAGTGTACGGCCGAAGAAATACCCGTACATTAATATTTTGCTCATTTTCCTGAATATCGCCGCTTTTATCTATCAGCTGAGCCTGACGGAGGCAGAGCTAATGGGGCTTTTCCACCGTTACGGAATTATCCCGGAAAAATTTCTTGTTTTACAGGGCGCCGGCTGGTTTCCCCTGATGAGTTCCATGTTCTTGCATGGGGGATGGTTCCACCTTCTGGGCAATATGCTGTACTTATGGGTTTTCGGGGACAACGTCGAAGACCGCCTGGGCCATTCAGGTTATCTTTTGTTCTACCTCGCTGCCGGGGTAACGAGCGGACTGACGCATATTTTCACCAACCCCCAGTCCGCGATACCTACCATCGGGGCCAGCGGGGCTGTTGCCGGGATCCTTGGCGCCTATTTTGTTTTATTCCCTCGTGCCCGGGTACTCACCCTGATCCCGATCGGTTTTCTTATTACTACTGCCCATCTTCCGGCTGTACTTTTTCTTTTCCTCTGGTTCGTTATGCAGATTTTTAATGCTTTGCTGGCCGGTATGACCGCCGCTACACAGACTGTAGCCTGGTGGGCGCATATTGGAGGGTTTGTCCTGGGATTTCTCGTTGGTATGGCTAAGCTCGTGTCTAAAAAAATACGCTGATTTAACGAACAGGCCTCAAACCACAATAGATCTATCATGAGACGGCTAGCCGGGGCACGACAAGGTGTTGTCACGAACAACTGCCCGGCGTACACGATTCGGTGACAAGCACTACGGCCATTCTGGAATTTTTACAGGCGCAAGATCTGCCACAAGATCTCCCGGTAGCACACGTATTGGGCTTGACCGGACAATTGGGCCTCAACGCGCCACTACCGCCACGCTGATCCTCCCGGCACCGGCCTCTTTCAGGGTACGCGAGGCTTCGTGAGCGGTAGCTCCCGAGGTTAGAACGTCATCTACCAGCAGGACATGGCTTCCGGCAGGGACTTCCCGGCAGCATCTGAAAGCACGGTACAAGTTTTCCGCTCTACGGCTCCTGTTCAAACCGGTCTGGCTCTCCGTCTCCCTTACCCTTTCTAGGATCTCCTTTACAGGGAGGCCAAGCTCCCTGCTCAGTACACCGGCCAGCAGAGAGGCCTGGTTGTAGCCGCGCTGCAGAAGGCGCTGCCGGGACAGAGGTACAGGGACCAAAAATTCAAGGGAAGAGCTCCAGGGTTCCCGTGCAATTTTGCCGGCTAAAAGCTTTCCCAGGGGTTCCGCCAGTGCCTTCTGGCCGCGGTACTTAAAGCGGTGCAGTGTTTCCCGGATTTCCCCTCTGTAGCATGCCAGGGCACAGCAGTCCTGAAAAGAAAAAATACCGGTATTACAGCGGCGGCACTCATTTTCCCCTTCTTCCAAAGATGAGCCGCAATGCGGGCAGCTTCTTTCAATCCAGGGTAATTCAGCAGCACAACGCCGGCAGGTAAGACGCTCCATCCAGGATGGGCTGCCGCCGCCGGCCGGGGACAGCCTTATATCACCGGAATCATGGGGCGAAAGGAGCGTGCCGCAAAAGGGGCAGCGGGGCGGATAAAGAAGATTGAGCAGAGCTTTTATGATCATGGCCAACACGAACCTTCTAACCTAAAAGATGAGCATTCTCAGGATGTAGCGGCAGTAAACTAATCTACATTAAACGACAGGCAACAAAGTTGTTACTAATATTTAAAATTTTAGTAATCGTCCCAATTAAACATAATTGGCTTTTTTCCAATCTCTTCTTGACATGGTATACCTTATTACATACAATTATTACATGTGTTTAGTATAAAAAACGACAACTAAAACCATACTTTTTTATTTGAAGGGACTGCCCAAGATGAAAAACCCACGCGCCGAAGAAATTTTGCAGGAAATTAGCAGGTTAAGGGAAACCCTACATGAGGTC
>JAKORA010000113.1 GCA_029778075.1 Bacillota bacterium
AAAGGGCTGTCCCTGATGAGATGGCCCTTTCTTTGCTGTGGGGATGAGGTGTTGCGGTGAAATTACAGGTATTACTGCTAAAGCTAAGTGAAGGCATGCTTGTATCCGTAGAGATCTTTACACTTACGCTGCTGTTTTCACTTCCACTGGGGCTTTTTGTCGCCTTCGGCCGCATGTCTAAAAATCCGCTGCTAAGGAACATCATAAAAATATACATTTCCATCATGCGCGGGACTCCCTTGATCCTGCAGTTGATGGTGGTTTATTTCGGGCCTTATTATATCTTTGGCCTATCGACGCCACACCGCTTTCTGGCCGTGATCATTGGATTTGTCTTGAACTATGCCGCATATTTTGCAGAGATCTACCGCGCCGGAATCGAGTCCATGCCCCTTGGGCAGTATGAGGCGGCCAAAGTCCTGGGCTATAATAAGACGCAGACGTTTATAAAAATTATTCTGCCGCAGGTCATCAAGCGCATTCTCCCGCCGGTAACGAATGAAGTTATTACCCTGGTCAAGGATACTTCCCTGGCTTTTGTTATTTCTGTTCCTGAGATGTTCACGGCGGCCAAGGCTATTGCTTCAGCCCAGGCCTCAATGCTGCCCTTTGTGGGCGCAGGAATTTTTTATTACATCTTTAATTATATCGTAGCCTTTGTCATGGAATGGGTAGAGAAGAAATTCAGCTATTTCAGGTAGAACAGGAGGTTGCCGGCACTATGAAATACTTGCAAATAAAAAACTTGCGGAAGAGCTTTGGTAACCTCGAGGTTATTAAGGATATTTCCCTGGATGTCGAAGAAGGGCAGGTTGTTGCCGTTATCGGGCCGTCAGGTTCAGGCAAGTCCACCTTGCTGCGATGCGCGACGCTGCTGGAGACAATGGACTCCGGAGAGCTTATCTATTTGGGGGAGCATGCGGTGTGGACCGATGCAGATGGAAAGGCGGTTTATGCCCATGCCAGAAAGCTCCGTCAAATTCAGCGTTACTACGGGCTGGTATTCCAGAACTTTAATCTTTTCCCCCACTATTCTGTCATCAAGAATGTTACCGATGCGCTGATCACTGTTCAAAGAAAGAGCAGGGCAGAGGCCCTGGAAATCGGCCGGGAATTATTACGCAAAATGTCCCTCTCCGATAAAGAAAATGCCTACCCCTACCAGCTGTCGGGCGGCCAGCAGCAGCGGGTCTCCATTGCCAGGGCCCTGGCGCTGAATCCCAAAGTACTCTTTTTTGACGAGCCGACCTCCGCCCTGGACCCGGAGTTGACGGGAGAAATCCTGAAAGTGATCCGGGATCTGGCCGCAGAGCGGATGACCATGGTCATCGTAACCCATGAAATGAGCTTTGCCCGGGATGTGGCCGACCATATTATCTTTATGGATGAAGGGGTTATCGTTGAGGAAGGCCCCCCGGAAAAAGTGATTAACAATCCTCAAAATGAACGGACGAGGGCTTTTTTGAGTAGATTTGAAAGATAATAAAGATAATAATATCAGGCCGGCGCGCTTCTGCATAATCTAGATAGGGGTGTTTGGAATCAGGGTCGTTTACGAGGGAAAAATCCCGATAAAAATTTGGTTTCCGGAAGTAGAAGAGGGGGCGATGCGGCAGGCCGTTAACTTGGCGAATCTGCCTTTTGCCTTCAGGCATATCGCCCTGATGCCTGATGTGCATGAAGGATACGGCATGCCCATCGGCGGCGTCCTGGCCTCCAAGGGGATCATTGTTCCCAATGCTGTCGGCGTGGACATCGGCTGCGGTGTTGTGGCTCTTAAGACCGATGCCAGGGAAATATCTCCGGAAAAAATCAAGAGTGTAATTGAAAAAGCGGAAAAAGTGATCCCCGTCGGCTTTAAGCACCACAAGCAGCCTCAGCAGTGGGAAGGATTTGCTTCCGCGCCGGATAGCGAAATCATCAGGCAGGAGCTCCAGTCCGCCAGGTATCAGCTGGGCACTCTGGGCTCCGGTAACCATTTTTGCAGTATTGAACACGGAAGCGACAGCCACATCTGGCTGATGGTTCATTCCGGCAGCCGCAACCTGGGCCTCAAGGTGGCAAATTATTACAACAAGCTGGCCAAAGCCCAAAATAAAATAGTGCCTGCAGAATATGATCTGGCAGGTTTGCCCCTTGATTCTCCTGAGGGCCGGGAGTATTTTGCAGCCATGACCTTTTGCCTCCGTTTCGCCGAGGCTAACAGAGAATTAATAGCCTCACGGTTTTTGGAGATATTTGCCTCTGTCACCGGAGTGCAAAGGGTAAAACAGGTTGTTAAAATACATCATAATTATGCCGCAGTGGAGACGCACTTCGGAGAAGAAGTCATTGTTCACAGGAAAGGGGCCAATTCCGCCCGAAAAGGGCAGCTCGGCATTATCCCCGGCTCCATGGGAACCCCGTCATACATTGTTGAGGGGCTGGGGAACCCGGAAAGCTTTATGTCCTGTTCCCACGGGTGCGGACGCCTTATGAGCCGCAAGGAGGCCAATAGGATACTTGATGAGAAAACGGCAAACGAATCCATGCGGGGAATATTTTTTACCGGCTGGAAGGGCGATTACTCCGAAGCGCCTGTCGCCTATAAGGATATCGAGACAGTGCTGGCCAACCAGAGCGACCTGGTAAAACCCTTGGTCAAGCTGCAGCCTCTGGGCGTGATGAAAGGCTGATTAATTGAATCATTGGATGCTCTTACTAAGGGCCAATTCCTGTCTGTGGTTTTTGTGGTCAATGTTGTTCAGGCTTTTTGGGCCTGCCGGGCTCTTCCCTTTCACCGGGCTCGCTTCCGGGCTCACCCCCGGGCTTGCCGGGTTGCCCGTCTTCCCCGGGTACCTCAGGTTGTTCGGGTTCCTGCTCCACCGGCCCTTCCTGTGCGTCCCTGTCCTTGCCCGGTTCGCGGGGTTTCTCCCCTTCTCCATCGGGTTTTATCTCTTTTTTCGGCTCCTCTTTTGCCTTATCAGGCTTTTCCTTGCCGGTGCCCTCAGCATCGCCATCTCTCGCCTTATCTGTTTCCTTTTCCGGTACCGGTCCCGGCGTGGAGGGCTCTTTAATGTTTCCCTTTTCCTTCTTGTTGCCGCTGTCGCTCCTCTCTATTTTCCACAGCACCCCGGTCCGGGGAATGGCGTTGGGAGAGAAGTCGGTAAATTCCATAACGCCGAAATCGAGCACATAGAGGGATTGGCCTTCTTCGTCGAATTTGACGTCGATCGCCCTTTTAAGGCCGTCTCCCCAGCGCCCCGCGCGGGGTTTCTCCTTGTTTTTTAAAAACCATTCGTACTCGCCGCTTTCCGGATCTATGCGGAGCACCCCCGTAGGGACCTGCTCCCGGAGATCTTCTGTCAGGGGCTGACCGTCACCGAACACGGCCACGAATAAACCCTGAAGTTTAAAACCCGCGGGTGCCCAGTCCAGCTTCATGGGTGAGTAATGGGGCGGCAGCTCTGCCAGCGGAGGCTCCACTGCCGGCGGGTTTTTAATTAAAGGCTTAAGGTTGGCCCCCCTGTCCGAGGCAAAGCGTTCATCGGTCAGCGGCAGCGTACCGGCATAATCCGGCCAGCCGTACCAGGCGCCTTCTTTTATCTTCACTACCCAGTCCGGCGAGCCCTTCACAGCCCTTTCACCGCGGTCGTCGTAGCCTAAATTGGTGGCGTAGATTGTGCCGTCATCTCCCAGTGTGAGGCCATAAGGGTTGCGCAGGCCGTCGGCATAGATGGAGAGCTCTTCTGTCTCCAGGTCCAGGCGGTGGATGGCTCCGCTGGCGGGTATGACGCCCTCCACCTCTTCGCCCTCCTCTCTTTTTTGGCCGAAGGGCGCAAAGGCTCCGGTGGTCTTTGTATCAGCCGGCCCGGGTGTGCTCAGGTCAGGCGACTCGTAATTCTCCCCGGTCAACACAAAAGTGCGGGAGGGGAAGTCATGAAAGTCCGGATACCTGTCCGCCCAGGCGTAGACAAAATTGTCCGATCCCACCACTCCGGCATTGGTGGCGGTTCCCTGCCCAAAGTAAAGGGCTCCGTCTTCCCCAAAAATTAGATCGTTATTCTGGTGATCCCCAAGGGAAGGTAAATCTTTGACGAGGTCTCTCCTTTCCTTGCTTTCCAGATTGATCTCCGTAATTTTTCCCCGGTGGGAAATGTAAAGCATGTTTCCTTTCAGCGCCAGCCCGTTAATCGGCCCTTCAAAATCCCTGGCCACTTCTTCCACATGCCCGTTTTTCATCACCCGCAGCACCCGGGCCAGAGTTGTTTTGGGACCATAGGCGTAACCTGCTTCAGCAACATAGATATTTTCGTTCTCATCTATGAGCAGGGTCGTGGGGAAGGTAAACCCCTTGGCGACCACTTCAGCCCGGTATCCCTCCGGCAGATCCAGCGCCCCCGGATCTGTGCTGACGGCGGCGCGGAGCATAACCGGCGCCAGAATGCCCGCTAAGATGACCAGCCCAAGGGCCAGATAGGTCCTCAGCACCGGCTGCCGCAGCGCCCACCGGCCGTACAGCAGGGAGGCAATAATGCCGTAAAAACTAAAAGCCAGCAGCGGCGTCCAGTGATCCAGCGGATTGGTAAGCTGGGGAGGAAAACCGAGGATGACTGGTATCAGAATAAGGACCCCCACAACCCAGAGGATAACCCCTAACAATAAACCGGCCAGGATCGTATTAAAAAGCCTTAACCTTCTTTCGCCCACTACCAGGGCATAGAGAATTCCTCCTGCCGCTCCGAAGATAAGCAGGGCCGAGATGCCGTTAATAATATCGGCCCTGGTGAGCAGCAGGCCCAGGGAGGGGAGCAGCCAGGATCCCCATAAAATCATTGCGCCGGCAAGGCCCCCGATAATCCCTGCCAGCAGTCCCCAAAGTATTCTATTTTTCAATTAGCTTCATCTCCTTACATGCGATATTGTGAGCCGCAGCCCCTCGGGAGGTGTGCCCCCAACACGCACGCATGTTGTTTTATTTACTCCAAAAGCCTAAAAACGTGGCACTTTTAGTATTTGCTGGATACGGGCGAATAATTCAGAAGAAATACCGAAAAAATTCGCCGTAAATTTTTAAGAAGGGTGTGTGTGAGGAATAACCTTTTTAAATCACAAAAATTAAGGTATAATCTTAATATAAAAACTATAAAAACGCGGCTTGAACCAGAAAAACGGAACTGGAGGAGTGCTGCTGTTTGAAAAAATATTTGCCTTTCATTATCGCGGTAATTTTATTTGTCGTGATCCATGAAGGCATACACGCCGTTATGGCCTCTGTCTTTGGGGAATACGAGAGCTTCAGAGTGCATTATTACGGGTTTGAGGTCATCTATAAAACCCCTGTTGCGGAAAGGGAAGGCGTTCACTGGGGCTATATTTCCGGGGTAAGCAACGCGGTTACACTGGCCATAGGTTACATTTTTTTTCTTTACCGGGAAAAGCTGGCCCGCCTGGCGAATCCCTTTTCCCGTGCCCTGGGTTACTGGAGTAGTTTTGTTTTTCTGCTCTTTGACGCCCTTAATCTCTCCGTCGTGCCTTTCATTTTTAACGGGGACATTGGCGGGATCGTCCGGGGTTTTGGTGTAGACCGCAGCCTGGTGCAGCTCCTGTTTTTTGCCGTTTTGTTGATTAACAGGGAGCTGATCGTCCGCAAGTTGTTTCCTTTATATGGGATCAGGACGAAACATCTTTTGTTCCAGCCGCTGTGGGGAAGTAAAAGCATAAGGTAAGGCAAGTTATCCAGGGAAGTATCCCAAATGAAAACAAGAAGGTGAGCAAATGCTAATCGGGATCGATGTCGGGGGCACTTTTACCGATGGAATCCTCTGCTCCGAAGGGAGGATTTTAAAAACGGCGAAGCACCCGACAAAGGAGGATGATCTGCAGGATTCTATTTTTGCCGTTTTGGACGAACTTCTTCAGGGAGTAAAAGGCAGCGCTATCAAGCATGTCGTGCTCAGCACCACGCTGGTTACAAACCTTCTGGCTTCCGGCGGCGGAGATCCGGCGGCGCTGATCTTGATTCCCGGGCCGGGCCTGAACTGGCGCCAAAGGGAGCTCTTCCCCCATACATACATTGCCGACGGCGCTACGGATTTTCGCGGGCGGATTATAGAACCGCTGAATCAGGCGCAGATCGAAGAGTTCGGAAAACTGATCACCGCCGCGGGGATCCGCAAGGTGGCGGTGGTCGGTAAGTTTTCCCAGCGGAACAGCAGCCAGGAGCGCCAGGTGGGAGAGATTTTGCAGGAGAGACACCCTGACCTGGAGGTGATCAGGGGTTTTGAGGTGTCAGGCCAGCTCAATTTTCCGCGCCGAGCGGTGACCGCCTACTATACCGCCGTGACCAGGGAAAAATGGGCCGGGTTTGCCGCCAGCATTAAGAAAGCCATAGGTGAGAGGGGAATTGCCTCTCCCATCAATATCCTCAAGGCGGACGGGGGAACCATGCCTCTGGAAACGTCGCTGAACTACCCGTGCGAAACCGTATTTTCCGGGCCGGCTGCCAGCGTTATGGGCGCCTTCGCCCTGACGATGGATCGGCAGACCTCCGTGGTTGTGGATATCGGCGGCACCACTACAGACCTGGGGCTGATCCTGGAAGGGAAACCCCTTTATGCTTCGCGGGGGGCGCTCATCGACGGGCGTTATACCCATGTGCGCTCCTTTGCCGTGCGTTCGCTCGCCCTGGGGGGAGACAGCGCCGTGCGCTGGAGCGGAGACCGGATAACCCTCGGCCCGGATCGCTTGGGGCCGGCGGCCTGTTTTGGCGGCCCGGCAGCGACTCCCACTGACGCCTTTAACGTTCTGGAAGGGGGCAAGCTGGGTCATTTGGAGCTTTCCCTCCGCGCACTGGAAAAGGTGTCCTCCCCGGCGGGGCGGACACCGGAAGAGCTGGCGCGGATGATCGTCAGCCAGGTTAACAGGCAACTCCAAGACGGCATAAAGGAGATGTTTAAAAGCTGGGAGCAGGAGCCGGCTTACAAAATATGGGAGATTGTCAACAAGCGGCCGGTCAAGCCGGACCGGGTCGTAGGGATCGGCGCCGCGGCCGCCGCCTTTATCCCGGCCCTGGCGGAGCAGCTCGGCTGCCGCCCTCTGGTTCACCGCTATTCTCCGGTGGCAAACGCTCTGGGCGCTGCTGTGGCACGGCCGACACTTTCTCTCCTTTTGCATGCCGATACGGAGCGGCAATCCTACTATTTGAATTTGGATGGCGTCACTGGAAAATTCAGCCGTAGCTGGCAACTCGAGGACGCCAAGGAGTTGGCAAGGGAACAACTGCGGGTGATCGCTGAAAAACGGGGCATCGGCCGCTATGCGGACTATCATGAATTTTTCATGGAGGAGCAGTTTAATATGATCCGGGGCTGGTCAACCACTGGCAAGCTATTTGATGTGGGCGTGCAGATCGCCTCCGGAATTATTGATGAATTCAAAGGAGTGCAGCCATGAACAAACAAAACGGGAGTGCAAAGGCTTATACACCGGTCCGGGAAAAGGGGAAAAAAGCAGCAGGGCCGACCGGGCTCGTATTTTTTCCCGCTTTCGACTGGGCTATATCCCCTACCCACCCGGAGCGGGAGGAGAGGCTGCTTTATACCAGGGATCAGCTCTTTGAAGAAGGGGTGATGGATCTCCCTGAAATACGCCAGTACCAGCCGCGCTTGGCCGAGCTCAAGGATATTGCCCGGGTGCATTTTTGTGTGCCCGATATAGAGGCGCAGGCGACACAGGCACACCGGATCGCTGCCGGCGGGGCACTGGTGATCGCTGATGCCTTGATGAACGGCGAGATCAAAAACGGTTTTGCCCTGGTCAGGCCGCCGGGACACCATGCCATGCGGGTGGCTCACGGCAACCGCGGTTTCTGCAATATCAATAACGAGCCTATTATGATCGAATACCTGCGTCAAAAGTACGGCCTGCGGCGTATTGCCATCGTCGATACAGACGTCCACCACGGAGACGGCACGCAGGACATCTACTGGCATGATCCGGACGTCCTCTTTATTTCCTTTCATCAAGACGGCCGTACGCTTTATCCCGGCAGCGGGTTCACAGATGAAATAGGCGGCGCGCTGGCCGCAGGAACCACTTTGAACGTACCCCTGCCTCCGGGGACTACCGATGAAGGGATTCTTTTTGTGCTGGATAACCTGGTGCTGCCGGTGCTGGATGAGTTCCAGCCGGAGCTAGTCGTCAATTCCGCCGGACAGGACAACCATTACACCGATCCGCTCGCCAATATGGCCTTCTCCGCCCGCGGTTATGCCCTCTTAAACGAGAAGCTTTCACCTGACATCGCTGTGCTGGAGGGGGGCTATTCCGTCGAGACGGCGTTACCTTATGTCAATATGGGGATTATTATGGCTATGGCCGGCATTGATTACTCCAATTTGTATGAGCCTGATTACAGGGAAGGGCTCTTTAAAGAGGACAGCTCAACTAGAAAAAGGCTGGAGGAGATCGTGCGCGAGCTTACCGGGGTATTCCGGCGCAGGGACGCCCTGGCAGACGCCACCCGCCGCCAGAATGCAGGCTCTCTGCTCCAGAGGCGCCGCCGGATCTACTATGATACCGACCAGATCCGGGAGGCGCAGCTGGAGTCGCTAAAGGTTTGTGACGATTGCCCGGGGTATCTTTTAATAGAATCGGAGGCCGTCAGCGGGAGAGGACATTACAGTGTATACTGCATCAGCATCCCCATCCGGAGCTGCCCCCGCTGCCGTGATGAGGCCCGTGAGCGCTACGAAAAGCTGTGCCAAACCCGGGAATCCTTCGATTATATTTACCTCCAGGACCGGACGGCCGATCTTTACCGTCAGTTCGATTGCCGCAGGAAAAAAGAAGAAACAATTTAACAAGGCCGTGAAATAAAAAAAGGGCCGGTCGAAGCACCGGTCACACAGGATGGGGTGGAGGTATAAATCATGAGAAAACTATCACCATCAATTAAAATTTATATCGTCCTTGTCATAACCTATGCCCTTCTGGCGGCGATTAGCATTTTTCTGCCGCAGGGCTCTTTTTTGCCATTGCAGGAGCTTCCGGCTACCAGTCCGGTAATAGCTCTTGTGAACGCTGCCGTCGTCCTTATTCTCTATGGAGGGCTGGGTTATCTTGGCTTGAAGCTCTCCCAAAAAATTGGCTTTGCAGAGATCTGGGACCCCAAAGTGACTAATAGAGACAGATTTTTGACTCCTGCTTTAATCGGTGCCGGCCTGGGCCTGGTTTTTATTCTCGTTGATGCCCTCTTTAGCCGGCTCCATTCTTTGGGGCCTCTACCCCACCCGCCGTTTCCCGCTTCTCTTGTCGCCTCGGCGGCGGCAGGAATTGGCGAAGAGATAATCTTTCGCCTGTTTTTCATCTCATTCTGGGTCTGGCTTGTATCCCATGTGCTTTTAAAAAAGAAATGGCAAAACCGGATCTTTTGGATTATCGCTGTTTTTTCCGCCCTTGCCTTTGCCGTGGGGCATATCCCCTCGGTTATGATTCTTACGGGTTTGCAGGCAGTCAGTGAAATTCCCTCTGCTCTTCTGGCCGAAATTATTCTCCTCAATGGGGCACTTTCTCTTTTCGCAGCCCATTACTTTAGAAAATTTGGCTTTCTCGCCCCGGTCGGAATACATTTCTGGGCAGATGTAATCTGGCATGTGATTTGGGGAGCGCTTTAGCTGCCGTTTCACAAATGATATTTTATCACGATCCTACTGAATCACAATGCTGCATCACAAAGAGAGGAGCGAGCCGTAATATGTCCGCCAATGGAGTTTATCTTAAAAGAAGGGCTTTAATTTTCGCTATTTTCTGTTTCCTTTTTGCTGTTTGCTATTTGCATTTTTATAGCTTTGGTAATGGCTCTATTGATGCCGGAGACCTTTAATAGACCGGTATCCTCCCTGCCCGTTATCCAGGATGCCTATGGCCTCATTTTCAGATCTATTGAAGATCTTCCCCAGCTGGACCGGAAATTTATCCTCAGCTTAAGGGAGCACTTTAAAATAGACTACCTGCTTATGGACCCCGAGGAGAACATCTCCAGCGAGATACTTGAAGCTTTAGGGAAAGGGATTGTTGATAACCTGGTTATCAGGGCCAACAATGAAACCGGTACCCTTGGTGGCCTACCCTATACAAAATAGCAGTATGACTAATTGCATTGTATTGGAACCTTTTGCCGGTAGTGGCTCAACAATTATCGCTTGTGAGCAAACAGACCGCATTTGCTATGCAATTGAACTAGATGAAAAATACTGTGATGTAATCGTTAAAAGGCATATTGAATATATAGGCTCTGACGAAGATGTTTTCCTAATAAGGGATGGGGAGAAAATTCCTTATAAAGACTGCTTTTAAGTTTGCACCTATTTTCTTAATGGAGGTGAAAAGCTATGGCGACACGGGGAAGGAAACCCAAACCCACTGCTCTTAAGGTTTTGGGGGGCAATCCCGGCAAAAGACCGTTAAATGAAAAAGAACCCCAGCCAGAAAAGAAAGCTCCCCGCTGTCCGTCATGGCTGGAGCCGGAAGCGAAAAAAGAATGGAAACGGATGGCCAAGACATTAGAGACCATCGGCGTCTTAACCCAAGTGGATAAAGCTGCCTTTGCCGGGTACTGCCAGGCTTATGCTCGCTGGAAGGAAGCGGAGGAGTTTTTATCGAAACACGGCACCATCTTCAAAACCCCGTCCGGGTATATCCAGCAGGTACCGCAGGTGTCTATTGCCCAGACTTATCTTAAAGTGATGAAGGACTTTTGTTCTGAATTCGGCTTGACACCGGCGGCCAGAACCCGAATTCAAGTGGATAGTGCCGAAGGGCAAGAGGATGACCCCATGGAAGCAATCCTTAAGGTGATGAAATAAATGTTTGATGCTGCCCAGGCTGAGCGGGCCGTCTAGTTTATCAGCCTACTGAAACACACTAAAGGGGTCTGGCATGGAAAGCCTTTTGAACTACTTCCCTGGCAGGAAAAACTCATCCGAGATATTTTTGGCACTGTTAAGAAAGACGGCTATCGGCAATACAATACTGCTTATGTGGAAGTGCCAAAGAAAAACGGTAAAAGTGAACTGGCCGCTTCAGTAGCCCTTTACCTTACCTGTGGCGATGGTGAATGGGGGGCTGAAGTATATGGCTGTGCCGCTGATCGGCAACAGGCTTCTATTGTATTTGATGTGGCGGTGGATATGGTAGAGCAATCCCCGGCTCTAAAGAAAAGAATTAAGCCGGTGCTTTCCAAGAAAAGATTGGTCTACATGCCTACCGGCAGCTTTTATCAAGTGCTGTCATCGGAAGCCTACACCAAACACGGCTTTAATGTGCATGGGGTGGTATTCGATGAGCTACATGCCCAGCCCAATAGGCAGCTTTACGATGTAATGACCAAAGGCTCTGGTGATGCCAGAAAACAACCATTGTTTTTCTTAATTACAACTGCCGGTACCGATAGAAACTCTATCTGCTATGAAGTGCATCAGAAGGCAGTAGATATTTTAAGGGGAAAAAGGGTTGACCCCACTTTTTATTCTGTAATCTATGGTATAAAAGATGGGGAGGACTGGGGCGATGAAAAGGTTTGGCACAGGGTTAATCCGTCCCTGTGGTTTGGATTTATCCAGTACTATCGACATTACCGCCTTCGTGTTGGTGTTTCCTCCTATACCGGGAGACGATAAATATTACGTACTGCCTTACTTCTGGCTGCCGGAGGAAACCTTAGATTTAAGAGTGAGACGGGATCATGTGCCCTATGATATTTGGCAGCAACAGGGTCACCTTTTAACTACGGAGGGTAATGTCATCCACTATGGCTTTATTGAGAAGTTTATTGAGGATTTAAACACCAAGTATCACATTAAAGAGATCGCCTTTGACCGTTGGGGTGCGGTACAAATGGTGCAGAATTTAGAAGACGCTGGTTTTACCGTAGTGCCTTTTGGTCAGGGGTTTAAGGATATGAGTCCACCTACTAAGGAGCTAATGAAATTAACTTTGGAGGGGAAAATTGCTCATGGTGGCCATCCAGTGCTTTCTTGGATGATGGATAACATCCATGTGCAAACGGATCCTGCCGGGAACATTAAGCCGGATAAAGCTAAATCCACGGAAAAAATT
>JAKORA010000114.1 GCA_029778075.1 Bacillota bacterium
CAGCTTCTCGATTGCCCGTGCCAGTATTTCCTTACGTTCCTCCATTTCCAGGCTTTCTTCTGGAGTTGCGACGGACTCATCGGATGGAAAAAGTTCTTCCGCGGAGTCGACATTGGTAGCGGCAGGTGCAAACAGCAGCGATTCAAGGGATATCAATGAGTAACAGTTCATCTGGGCATATACCTGCTCAACCGCTTCCGTCGACCAGCCAAGTTCTAAGGCGAGCTCCTGCACGGAAGGTTCACGCCCCAAACTGTGGCTTAGCTTCTGCTCGGCCTCCTGTAGCCGGCGCAGACGCTGATACATGGAGCGGGGCATCCAGGTAATCCTTCTCAGTTCATCAAGCATAGCACCGCGGATACGCCAGGTAGCAAAGGTTTTAAAACTGGCCTCGGAAGAAGGATTGTAACGTTCCAGGGCCTCCAGGAGGCCAATAATCCCACAGGCTGCCAATTCCTCCTCTTCAACATGTGAAGGCAGGCCCATGGCCAGGCGCCCGGCCACCTGTTTTACCAGGGGAAGATACTCTTGGATCAATGTATCTCTTAAATCTGCATCTCTGGTCTGAAAGTACTTTTGCCAGATATCCTCCGTCAAGATTCTCCCCCCTAGCGAAGCCTTTCCCGCAATATGGTAAATATGTAACGGATAATTTCATCCCTGTCTTTTTCGGTAAGATCAAAAAATTGTACACCATATCTGTAGCGCAGCGCCCTGCCCATTTTTAAAGGGTGCACCCTTAAAATTTTTCCTTTTACCAGCACTTCTTTGTTTTCATCTTTGCTCTGCAGAGACAGACGCAAAAACAGAACCGTGCCTACCGGTAGCTCTCTGCCTGTGACGAACATCAGGCCTCCTCCGCTTAAATTGGTCACCAGCGCCGTTTCTGCTTGCAGCCATTCTTCCGAAGCGGGCTGGGAGCCGTCGCCTGAAATTTCTATGTAACGGGCATTAAGCACACAGGGAACACGGAAATAATTTCTTCTCTGACGTCTTTGTACTTGTTGCGGGCGGGAAATAATATAAAGCATAACATGCCCGCTGGACTTCGTTCCCAGAACCTCGCCCACGAAGTAATACAGGCCGTCATCCAGGACGGCTCTGAAATTGTAGGTTGCACCCTCCTGCAAAGCCACCTGCTCATTTTTTTTCATGGGAATACCGATGGCAAGGTTATCCTCGTTAACTTCCTGGATAATACTTTTGCCGTAGACTTGTTTGCGGTGATCGTATACCTCCAGAAGCATATTTTCATAAAAAAGGTTTTTAGCAGCCATTTTTGCTCACCTGTACGTGCAACGTTAGAGTCACGAACTCCATAATCGGATAAGCCGGTTTATGAAGCTACCTTCTTTCTTATTTACACTATTAACTGTTTTTTCCTCAAAAAGAATGCGCCGGGCAATATTGCGGGTGCACTGGGCCGCCCGGGAACGGGGAAACTGGAGAACATAAGGGGAACGGCTCAAAACCGCTTTGTGAACGTGCTGGTCGAACTCGATCCCTCCCAAAAAGTTCATGGAAATGTCAAGAAAGTTTTGGCAAACATTGTTTATTCGTTTAAAGACGGTTTCCCCCTCTTTGGAACTGCGCACCATATTGACTACGAGGTTGACAGTAGAATGCAGCCTGTAATTGCTGACAATCTTAATAACGCTGTAAACATCCGTAATTGCCGTGGGCTCGGGGGTAGTGACCATGATCAGCTCATCGGCTGCGGCAATAAAGCTGAGAACGTTTCGCGAAAGCCCGGCGGCACAATCGATCAGCAGAATATCTCCCCTCTCTTCCAGGTAGGAAAAGCGTGAAACAAGCCGCTCACGCTGGTGGCTGTCCATGCTGATAATCTCGGAGAGGCCGGAGCCCCCGGGGATGACTTCCACATTAAAAGTCCCTTTTACTATTACCTCGCTCAAGTCCTTGTGGCCGCGTATAACATCAATTAGGGAAAAAGCGGGCTTGAGATCCATCAAGATATCCACGTTGGCCAGCCCCAGGTCGGTATCGAGAATAATCGTTTTTTGCCCCCACTGTCCCATAATAACAGCCAGGTTAACTACCAGGCTTGTTTTGCCCACGCCTCCTTTTCCGCTGGCGACGACAATAATACGTGAAAGCCCTTTGTTACGGGTTACTTTAGGAAACTGTCTTTCTTTCAATATTTCCCGCAAGCGCTCCGCCTGGTCGGCCATTACTCTTCCTCCCCCAGGATCAAGGAACTTATCTTATCAAGATCAGCCAAGCAAATATCGTCGGGAACACTTTGACCGGTAGTGATATATATTACCGGCAGTCCGGTAAGATAAATACCGTTAAGCAGCACTCCATAAGTATTTGTCTCATCCAGCTTGGTAAAAATTAGCCGGTTATAATTCATGCAACGGAAATTTTCACTGATTAGCTTAAGATCCTGTGCTTTCGTTGTGGCACTGATGACCATAAAAATCTCCGCCGGAGGGAGATTGCCCAGGTAATTGGCCAGCTCCTGGATATGGACAAGGTTCAAAGTACTCCTCCCGGCAGTATCGATCAAAATACGCTGGCAACCGCTGAGCCTGTCCAGGGCATGCTGGAGCTCCCGGGGCGTCATAACCACCTCCAGGGGAAGCCCGGTAATATCGGCATAGGTCCGCAGTTGTTCCACGGCGCCGATACGATAATGATCTATGGTAATAATTCCTACTCTTTCACCCTGGTACAAAGCGTAGCGTGCCGCCAGTTTGGCCAGGGTGGTCGTCTTTCCCACCCCTGTAGGACCCACGAATACCTGAATCTGCGCGCCTTTCTCCGGTGCTGTTTTAAGCCTTTTACGCATTTTCTTCCGTAAAATGAGCCCTGTAATTTCCTCAGTGAGCTGAATTTCGCCATAAAGGCTCTCCTGGATCTCCGTCATAAATTCGTCAATAAGCTCCTCCAGGACTTCCTGGCGCTGCAGTTGCAGGCGCCATTTCTGCAGCTCCTTACGTTCCCTGTCCCTGATCTCAGCCGGAATAAAATCCCTGTTCATCAGGCGGTTGACCATCATCTTCAGCTCGCTCAGCTCTTCCTGGATTTTTGCCTGTACATTACGATCGTATTGGCGTTCAAAATCCACCCGCGAGGGGCTCTCCACGGCGGCGGTAATCTCCATTTTGCGCGGGGCAAAGATCCCTCTTAAACCCTTCAAACGCACCTTGCGGCTCTGGATAATTACCGCTTCCGGCCCCAGTTCTTCCCTGATGCGCAGCATACCTTCCTTCATATCCTGCACGTAGTACCTTCTAATTTTCATACCCTTTCAACACCCCCACCGATTCCACTTCAAGCTGGGGTAAGATTTCGTTAAAAGAAAGAACAGGAAGATCCTGCAGGTAACGCTCCACCAGGCGCCGAAAGGGCAGCCTGATACGCGGAGAAGTAAGAACTACAGGTGAAATCCCTTTCTGTCTCAATTTTCCCAGCAGGTTGGAGATTCCCCTTATGATCTGCTGGGCAGTCTCCGGCTCCAGCACAGGATAGCTCCCGTGTATAGTCTGCTGCACGGACTCAGCAATCCGTTTCTCCAGTGCAGGATCCAGGGTGATGACCTGGAGTTTTTTGCCTTCCTCGCTGAAACAGGCACTGATCGTCCGGCTTAAAGACTGGCGAACATATTCGGTAAGGGCATCGGTATCTTTGGTCGTTACGGCAAAATCGGCCAGCGTCTCCAGGATAGTAGGCAGATCCTGAAGAGGGACACCCTCTTTCAGCAGGTTCTGCAGTATTTTCTGTATCTCGCCGATGCTCATCAAATTCGGGACGAGTTCCTCGACGATTGCCGGGCGGTTTTCTTTAACCATGTCGATCATTTCTTTAACTTCCTGGCGTCCCAGCAGTTCATGGGCATGCGTCCTGATAATTTCTGTCAGGTGAGTGATAAGTACCGTGGTAACATCGATTACCGTGCACCCCTTTAGCTCCGCTTCATCCTTGCCGGCTGGAGAAATCCACACCGCCGGCAAATTAAAGGTCGGCTCCCTGGTCGGTATTCCGCCCAACTCCTCCGCCGAAACCTCTTCGGGGTTCAGGGCCAGCATATAGCCGGGACGGAGCTCTCCGCGGGCCACTTCATTTCCTTTTAATTTAAACACATATACATTGGGAGGCAGCTGCAGGTTGTCCCTGATGCGGATAGGACGGATAATCATACCAAGTTCCGCCGATAACCGCCTCCGGGCTGCCGTAATACGCTGCAGCAGGTCCCCGTTTTCTCCTTTCTCCGTAAGGGAGACAAGGTTATAGCCTATTTCAATTTCCATTAAGTCCACTCTCATCAGTGACCGTAACTCTTCTTCCGGTGAAGGCAACTCTTCCCGGCCGGGCCGGGGTTGTTCCTTTTTCCTCAGTCTGGCCTGCTCCTCCTTATTCAGGGTATAAGCCCCGAAGCCGCAGGCAGCTGACAGGATAAAAAAAGGGAGAAAAGGCAGCGCCGGGACAATAGCCAGAGCTAAAAGGATAAATGAAACAATCCCCAGAACTTTGGGAAAACTAAAAAACTGGGAACTCAAATCAGTGCCGAAGCCTTTCTCAGCCGTAGAACGGGTAACCAGCATCGCTGCCGCCGTGGAAACAAGCAGTGCCGGTATTTGGGCCACCAGGCCGTCTCCCACGGTCAGGATGGTATAGGTCCTGGCAGCTTCTTCAAAGCTCATGCCGTGCTGAATCATGCCGATAGCAAACCCACCCAGGATATTGATCAAAACGATCACAATGCCGGCAATGGCATCTCCCCGGATAAACTTGCTGGCACCGTCCATAGCCCCGAAAAAATCGGCCTCCTTCTGCAGGGCGCGCCGTCTTTGGCGGGCCTCCATATCGTCAATAAGGCCGGCATTAAAATCGGCATCAATACTCATCTGCTTCCCGGGCATGGCATCAAGGGTAAAGCGGGCCGCCACCTCGGCGATACGCCCCGCACCGCTGGTGATAACTACAAACTGTACCACGGTAATAATGATAAAAATGACGAGTCCTACCACGTAATTGCCGCCCACCACGAATTCGCCGAAAGCGCTGATCACCTCTCCGGCGCGGGCATGGGTAAGAATCAGGCGTGTCGATGAAATATTTAGCGCCAGGCGGAAAAGGGTGGCTACTAAGAGCACGGAGGGAAAGGTGGCCAGCTGCAGGATTTCTGTAATAAAAAGGGAAACAAGAATTATAATTAAAGAAAAAGTGATATTAATTACCAGCAGCATGTCCAGCAACAAGGGGTGTATGGGAATAATAATGATCACCACGATAAAGACAAAAGCTAAGGCAACAACAATATCCATGTTTTTAAATAGATTGGCTATAGTAGTACGCCAGGTAACGATAGGAAAACACCCCCGCTCTCCCGGTCATAAAGTATACGCAATATTGACACTCTTGCTGCTATTAATGAAATCCGCCAACAGACAACGTTAACCAAAATGTGCCCACTGCTTATAAACTATGCTTTCATTGCCTTTTATGCCTTGAATTCACCAAATCCCTGCTTTTATTACTTTTTCCACAAATTACTACAATAGGTAACACTAGGATCTGTTATTATTATATTGTTCTCCTCCAAATTTTGCAAGTACCTGTCGAAAGTTTATGTGCCGGCAAAGCGCTGCCGGCGCTCTTTTTCCTGAAGGCGGTAAACCAGGGCTAAAATTTCGGCTACGGCCTGGTATAGGTCTTCCGGGATTTCTTCTCCCACTTCTACCTGGTAAAAGAGCATTCGTGCCAGCGGAGGGTCCTGAATAACAGGGATATCGTTTTCAGCAGCCAACTCCCGGATACGCTGCGCCAGCTTGGCTGCCCCCTTGGCCAGCACGACGGGAGCCTGGTCGACGTTTTCCCGGTAACGCAGGGCCACGGCCAACTCCGTGGGGTTTGTAATTACCACTGTTGCTTCAGGCACGCTGCTCAGCCCCCGCTGACGGATAATCGCCCGCTGCCGCTCCCTCAGGCGGGCACGCATATGCGGGTCGCCTTCCAGCTGTCTGTACTCCTCTTTGACTTCTTGTCGCGTCATTCGTATGCTCTTTTTAAACTCGTAGCGTTGATAAAGAAAGTCCAGCAGCGCGAGCACCAGAAAAATAGCGGCAACCCTTAATGCCAACCCCTGCAGAACCTTCTGAAAAAGTGCGGTGAAAACTCCGCCTTCCTGCCCCAGCAGCATCAATAAGGCGGGAAACTGCGCTCTCAGGTATAGATAGCTGGCCACGCCGATGATCGTTATTTTGAGCAGCGACTTGACCAGCTCAAAAAGAGCCCGGGCCGAAAATATACGTTTAAATCCTTCCACCGGGTTAAGGCGGTTTATTTGCGGTTTTATCGCCTCGCCGGAAACCAGGAAACCAACCTGCATGACATTGGCAGCTATGCCGATAAACAGCGCGGCCAACAAAAAAAGTGCGGCCAAAGAAAAGCACTGCTCCATGGCAAAGCGTGCCACCTGGCCAAAGGATAGCATATTCACCTCTGTTTCCGGGAAATGACTCAGGTAATGCCGCAGCATGGAAGTAAAACCGTTTAAAAAATAGCGCCAGAATATGGCAAACAGCATGACCATGGCCAGCATGTTCACCGCGGCGTTTACCTCCATGCTCTTCATCACCTGGCCCCGCTTGCGCGCCTCTCTCTGGCGATGCGGCGTCGGCTCTTCCGTTTTATCCTCCCCATCGGCAAAGAGCTGGAGGTCCAGAAAACGGCTCCCGGTCGGGGAAAAGGCTCCAGGGCCATACCGTCTGCTGGTCATACTGCTGTCATGGCAACCCGGTGCCATTTGTATCACCCCCGGCTTCCGCCGCAGGAGCTCTTCAAAAATACCGGCATATTTGGCCATAAGAGGATAGCCTCCCTGGTAAAATTTCAACCCGGAAAGTTTTAACTAAATTTTTGCCAACATGAGTGGGTATTCCTGATCCTTTCCCCGGCACAAGCGTTACCAGTGTTGCATGATTAACTGTAAATCGCGCGACAGCCTGTCGAAGACTTCACCCATCACACCGCCCAGCAGCGGGAGTAACAGTAAGAAAACCAGCAGTACGAAAGCCACCTTCAGGGGAAGGCCGACAATAAAAACGTGAATCTGTGGGACTGCCCTGGAAAGAAACCCCAGAGCAATATCCAATAACCAGAGAACTGCTATTACCGGTGCGGCAATCTGAAAGGCCAGCAGGAATACTCCGGCAAAGGCTTTAAGATATTGCCAGATTACAGGCGGTGAGGCAAATGGCCCTCCCAGCGGCAGCAGGGTAAAGCTCTCCTTTAAAGAAAGGAAGAGGAGATGGTGGCCGTTGATGGTAAGGTAAAAGACGATAGCCACAAGATAAAAAAATTGCCCGATTATTGTTACCTGACTGCCAAAAAGAGGGTCAAAAGTACCGGCCATCATGAGGCCGGCCTTGTGGTCCATGAACTGTCCCGCCATCAAAAAAGTCGATAAAAAAAGATATACTAGGAACCCCAGCGCCAGCCCTGTTATAAGTTCCTTCCCCAGCAGGAGGATCAACCCCAGGTCGCTGGAAGGCAGCGAGAGCTGCCCCTCCCAGTTAAGAGCCAGGATAACCGCCAGCACGACAGAGAAATAAATACGCAAAATTACCGGAATCCCCCGCCAGGCAAAGAAAGGCACCACAGCAATAAAAGCGGCAACACGTGAAAATATAAGCAGGAAAGGAAACCAGAATTCTAAGAAAAAAGACTCTACCACTGTAGCGCTCCCTCCCGGACACGCCTTATCTTTAAAAGAGTTTGCCCAGGTTTTCCCAGAGATCGAGTGTAAAGGTCGTTATTAGCCGCATGATCCAGCCGCCAAAAATAAGCAGGGCAATGAAAACAGCGGCTATTTTGGGAACAAAGGCCAGCGTTGGTTCCTGGATCTGGGTCGTGGCCTGGAAAATACTGACCAGCAAACCCACCGCCAGGCCGATCCCGAGAACCGGTGCAGAGACAATTAAAATAGTGGTTATCGCTTCCCGCGCCATGCTCAGAACCAGTTCAGGAGTCAATAGTCCTCCCCCTCATTTTTATTTTTACAGCACTAGCCGTAACTCTGCAGTAGCGACTGCACCACAAGGTGCCAGCCGTCCACCAGGACAAAAAGCAAAATTTTAAAGGGCAGCGAGACAATAACAGGCGGCAGCATAAACATCCCCATGGACATAAGGATACTGGCGACAACCATGTCAATGATCAGAAAGGGGATAAAAATAATAAACCCCATCTGGAAGGCAGTTTTTAATTCACTAAGGACAAAGGCCGGGACAAGAGCCCGGAAAGGAACTTCGTCGCGGCTTCCGGGGTCCTCAAGGTCGGCGACCTCCAGGAAAAGGGCCAGATCTTTTTCCCTGGTATTATTTAGCATAAATTCCCTTAAGGGATGCCCTCCGGCTTCAACTGCCTCCTCAAAAGCAATTTCCTCCGCCAGGTAAGGAGTAAGCGCCTCCTCATTAATTTGTGTAAGCACCGGCGACATGATAAAAAAAGTCAAAAAGAGAGCCAGGCCGATAATGACCTGGTTCGGAGGGATCTGCTGTGTGGCTAGCGCATTGCGCACAAAGGAGAGTACAATAACAATGCGTGTAAAAGAGGTGACAAGAATCATAAATGCCGGGGCCAGACTGACCACGGCCAAAAGTAACAAAAGCCGGAGCGTTCCCACTAACTGCGACGGTTCCTCACCTGTTCCAACCTGCAAGTTTATGTCGGGAATGGGGATAGTGGGCTGGGCCAGGGCCACCTCGCGAGCGCCATGGCAGATAATGAAGGCAATCAGTATGCTTCCCGGTAAAACCAGCCACAGTTTGCGTTTCATAATTGTTAAACCACTATCCCTCCGGCCTGTTCATTTGCTTTCCTTTTAAATTTCTTGCTCCTTTTCCAAAATCCTCCTTTAATTTCTTTTTTCTCTGCGTTTTTTGTCGCTCAGTGTCATAACTTTTCGTATAACTTGCCGCCCCGGAGGAGCCTGGAATGCCTGGCTGCCTCTTTCCCTGATCCCGCGCAGTATGCCGGCAAAAGATAGGGGCATATGCTGTTCCGGCACTCCCTGCAGGGATTCTTCCCAGTCTTCGCCCAGCTCTTTAAGCAGGTTAACCGCATTTGGCGTGGCTGCCAGGAGCAGGTATGCGTCATCCACCTTTACGACATATAAAAAAGTCCGGTTACTTAAAGCCAGCCGCTCTACAACTTTCATGCGCCTTCCCATGCCCAGCGCAGGAGCGAAATACGGCATTAAGAAGCGCAGGCCAAAGTAGATCAGGGCAATTACCAGCGGAAATGCCACTAAAAGGCGCAAATAAGCATAATACAGCTCCATTTGTTCAATCCTCTTTTGCCGCTTCAGTATCCCCGTTTCCGATAGCGGTGATCCTCAACCCGAAACGATCATTTATCACTACGACCTCAGCGTGTCCCAAAAACTGCCCGTTAAGCAATATGGAGGCGCTTTCTCCCGCTACTTTATCCAACTTGATAACAGAGCCTTCCTCCAGCTTGAGGAGCTCACGGATTGTTATCTCCGCACAGCCCAGTTCACCGCTGACGACAAGGGAAACATGATCAAAAAAACTGATATCCGGTTTTTTAGTAACGACAACACGGCGAGGATGAAAGGGAGCGAACTCCACCTTTTCAACCAGAGGTTTTTTTTCTTTTTCACCTCCGGCAAAGGGCTGTTTTTCCCCGTCCTCGGGAGGCTTTAAGCTAATATCTCGTACCTCTTCCTTAACCCTGCCGGCTCTTCTTTTCATATCCTTGAGGATGAGATCAATCTCCTGTTGGTCCAAATAACCGCCCACAGTCTTCTCCTCCCGTGCTATTGAATCATCAGGTGCCAGAAGTACACGCCCCTCAGTTCTCCACTGTGGAGCATACCGTTAACAGTTTCAAAAATTTCTTCCCTTAAACTTTCTTTGCCTTCCGGCGTGTTGATATCGTCAACTTTTTTTACCCAGAGAATTTTATTTATCGCATCCCTGATCTCGGGCATGCGCTTCTCCAACTCCTCTTGCAGTTTTGGTTCGTCAAAGCCCAGGTAGAACTTAACACTTAAAAAACGCCGGTTTTCTATACCTTCAAAATTAACCACGATCTCCGGAACCTCGTACATGAACTTCGGCTCTTTCGTAATGTTTCTCTGAGTCTCCACCTGCAAAGCGCCCAGCAGGTTTGCTGCCAAGCCCATCCTGAGAGCAAGCAATCCGCCGACAATAACCAGGACCAACAGTAAAATCGCACAGAAAAGAATAATAATTACTACTTTTACTGACTTGCGTGATGCTGACGAGGCTTTTCCTTTTTCTTCCTCCGTACCGCTTCCCTTATCTTTTTTATTTTCCTGTGCCAAGATAGTCTGCCCCCTTACTCTTTTATCTGCTTGATAGAGATAACAATGCTTACCCGCCGGTTGCGCGCCCGGCCTTCCGCTGTTTCATTGTCAGCAATGGGATGGTATTCTCCATAACCTGTGGCCAGAAACCGCTCCGGATCCATATTATGCTCCTCCACGAGGTAGCGTGTTACACTGACGGCCCTTGCCACCGAAAGCTCCCAGTTGCTGGGATAAAGGAAAGTCCTGATGGGAACGTTGTCGGTGTGCCCCTCCACGATGATCTGGTTGCGCAACCCGGACAAGAGTTCGGCCAACAGATCCAGTGTGGGCAAGAAATCAGCTTTGAGCTCCGCCCGTCCCGTATCGAAAAGAATTCGTTCCGGCAACTCCATTACAATGCCCCGTTCTTCCATGTGTAGCATGATATCATCTTCCAGCCCCGCCTTTTGCAGAAAAACCCTGACCTGCTCATAGGTCTCTTCCAGCTCCGCCATCATCTCCAGGAGAGCGATCTCCTGCTCGGTCAAACTCTCCTCAATTTCACCGGTCAGTTCGGCGATATCGATTCTCTGTCCTTCTGCTGCGCCTATCTCCGTGGGGCCCATCAGAATACCGGTGCGCCCCATAAAGGAATGCTGGATGGCGGACATAACCTCTTGGAAACGCTCCAGATTAATGGAAGAGAAAGAGTACAAAAGAACAAAAAAAGTAAGCACAAGCGTAACCATATCCCCGTAAGTAACCATCCAGGCCGGCGCTCCGTAATTATTCTCCTCAGTTTTCGAACTCCTGCTATTTTTACGCAATTTAACTTATCCCTTCCCTGCTAAGTCATCGTTAAACCATAACCTCTTCGGAAGCCGCCCGCTCCCCTTCAGGGATGGTTCTGCCATCTCCCAGCATTTCCCGTTCTTGGGGAGGCAGGTACGCTTTTAGCTTTTCCTGCAGGATGCGCGGGTTGACTCCGGCCTGCAGTGCCAGCACGGCATCAATAATGGCTTCCTTGCGGGAAACCTCCGCATCGCTGCGAATGGCGAGTTTCCCGGCAATAGGGTTGAAAATAAGGTTGGCCGCCAGCGCTCCGTAAAAGGTGGTCAACAGCGCTACAGCCATACCGGCACCGATGGCATCGGGATCATCGAGAGCGGAAAGCATCTGGACCAACCCAATCAGGGTGCCGATCATACCGAAAGCCGGGGTCAGAGCCCCCCAGCTCCGGTAAAGGTTTTGCCCCAGCTGGTGGCGCTGGATAAGCGTATGTATCTCTGTCTCCATGATATCCCGGATAGAATCTGGCTCAAAACCGTCAATAACCATCTGCAGGCCGTTGCGCAGGAAAGGATCGTCAATTTCTTCCAGCTCATCTTCCAGCGCCAGGAGCCCTTCCCGGCGTGCCTTTTGGGCCAGCCGGACAAAAAGCCGGCTCAGGGAAGTCACATCCTCCTTTTTATCAAAGAAAACCTGCATGGTGACCTTGATTACCTGCCGGACCTGCTCCATCTGGAAATTGACCAGGAGAGCGCCAAAAGAGCCCCCCATAGTGATCATTATTCCGGGTAAATCAAAAAAAGCACTGAGGGGGCTACCCATTAAAATCCCCCAGAGGACCAGCCCCAGGCCGAAAACTATACCGCTTATTGTCAGAAAGTCAATTTTTTTCATCCCGTGGGGCGATTCCCCCTCTTCAACGGCAAGGGGGGAATCGCCGCCTCCCTCCTCATTTTCCCTATATTCTCCACTTTTTCGACAATCTGGCTTAATATCCCTGCTTACTTACCGTTTAATATTGATAAGCTCCAGCAGCACCTCGTCCGAAGTGCTGATAACCCGCGTGTTGGCCTGGAACCCGCGGCTGGTGATAATCAACTCCGTAAACTCATTGGCCAGATCCACGTTAGACATCTCCAGGGACCTGGATTGGATCTCACCGCGCCCGTCAGCACCGGGGAGGCCGATCCTGGCTTCACCGGAGTTGGAGGAAACGGTATAGAGGTTGGAACCCATTTTCAGCAACCCCTCGGGGTTGATGAAAGAGGCCATGGCGATCTGGGCAATCTGCCGCACCATGCCGTTGGTATAGGTGCCGGTAATTATACCGGTGGACTCGATATTGAAGGTCGCCAGTTCACCGGCGGGAAAACCATCCTGTCCCTTAAGAACCACGTTGCTTTCATCAGAAGCCAGCTGGGTAAGAGCCGTGAAATCGAGAGTAATGGCAAGGTCCTTAGCCCCCGTGCCCAGGTCTGTTTCTGCTAAAGAAAGGGTGTATTGAATTGGAGGGGTGTCCGGCTTGCCGTCGCCGTCATGGTCAAGGGTAAAAACCCCTTCTGGAGTAAATTTAAGAGTGCCGATAGAGATAATAGTTGGAGGATTGGTTGGATCGATTGTGCCGGCACCTTTATAAAAACTACAACTCCACTCGTTAGCATTTGTTTTCTTAAAGACAAAGGTAATGTAGTGCATGTTTCCGAGGGAATCGTAAACATAAGTGGGGTATGTGTAGGTGCCGTCAACTGCAGCACCGGCGTTAAGATTCCCTGTAAAGACCATATTCTCCGTGGCCCTGGCGATCATCGACTCGCCCAGAGGGATACAGATCTCGCCCAGGGGCTGGGAAGTATCAGTTTCTTCTCCCACCCAGCCCAAAAGCTTCAAGCCGTTGGCATTGACCAGCACCCCGGTGGCATCCCGGGTAAAAGAGCCATCCCTGGTATAATAGTACTGGTATCCGTCGGTGACAACAAAGAAACCTTGGCCGTTAATCGCCAGGTCGGTCTCCCGGCCGGTGCCGGTAATGGCTCCCTGCTCATGCACCGTGGCGATAGAGGAGATGCCCATTCCCAGGCCGACCTGCATGGGGTTGATCCCGCCGGTTCCGCCCAGGGGAGCCGTGGCTCCTCGCAGCGTCTGGCTGAAGATATCCTGGAAACGTGCCACACCATATTTAAAACCTACCGTGTTAACATTGGCAATATTGTTTCCGACCACGTCCAGCTTGGTCTGGTGGTTGCGCAGACCGGAAACTGCCGTGGATAATGAACGCAGCATTTCAATAATGACCTCCTTGGTTTTAATTGGGCTGCTTCTGTCGTTCCACAGCCCGGGGCTTCCTCCCTG
>JAKORA010000115.1 GCA_029778075.1 Bacillota bacterium
ATCGGCGAAGGCCCCGGTGCGGAGGAAGACCGCCAAGGCCGTCCGTTTGTCGGAGCCGCCGGTCAGTTGCTCGATAAAATACTGGCCGCTGGTGGTTTTGACCGCCAGGTAAATGCCTATATCGCCAACGTCGTAAAATGCCGACCGCCGTCCAACCGGGTTCCCACCGCCCAGGAGTGTGCGGCCTGCCTCCCCCATTTAGAAGCACAGATCAAAATCTTAAAACCGAAAATCGTCCTTCTGCTGGGGGCCACCGCCCTTCAGGCGGTCCTCAAAACACCGCAGGGCATTACGCGTTTAAGGGGACAATGGCAGGAGCGAGACGGCATCTACTACATGCCCACCTTCCACCCGGCGGCCCTCCTGAGGGACCCCCGTCGAAAAGCCGACGTTTGGCAGGATATGCAGTTGCTGGTCGCCAAATACCGGGAAGAAGTCGATCCTAACCACACTTCCCCCTATTGCTAGTTGCCGCCGGTTTGTCTTATGTGACCAGGTTAGTGTATAATTTTAGTAGGCAGTCAGGATAAAAAAAGGAAGGCACCCCAAAAGGTCCCTTCCCTGTACATAAATCATCCGTTATAATGTAATTGCTGAAAAACACCAAACGGAGTGATGGATATGTACAGTCTAAGTTTAAACAATCCTAATTTGGATTTCAAGACCCTTGAAAAAATAATCTATAAAACTGTATGCGAGATTGCCTGCAATGGCTTAAAAGACGTCCTGGAACGGTTTGATTTGATGTTGTCGGCCAAACGGGACCCTAAAAAATATAGAAATAAAGGATTAAGAAAGACTAGCGTCCATACAGTAATGGGGACAGTGGAGTATAACAGAAGAATCTACGAGACTTGTGGTGAAAACGGCCGGAAAGAATACATATTTTTATTGGATAAACATTTAAAAAATGAAACCATTGGCCGCGTCTCTTCTAATTTGGCAGAAAAAATAGTAGAAAGGGTCTTGGAAGAACCTTATCGAAAAACGGCCCAGGCAATTGAAAGCCTTACCAATAAAGGACTAAGCCACACAGCGGTTTGGAATGTGGTTCAAGCAATTGGGGAAAAGCTTGAAGTGGAAGAAAAACAGATAATCAGAAATTACCAACTAGGAAAAACCAATGGAGAGCGTAGTGTAAAAGTACTATTCCAGGAGGCCGATGGGATTTGGCTTTCAATGCAAGGTAAGGATCGACCCCGCAAGGGAAAGAGTAAGAAAAGGGAGTTAAAACTTGCCGTAAATTATGAAGGTTGGAAAAAAAGAGAGGGTCAAAAAGAAGGGTACGAAGTCC
>JAKORA010000116.1 GCA_029778075.1 Bacillota bacterium
AATTAAATGCCCTTCCACTCGGCTGCCGCCTTCGGTTTCCATTCCTCATAGGTAGGCTGAAAACTCGTTTAGTGCCGATAAAATAAGGGTCTTTGATTTCGAGAAACTATATGATAAGTTGAAATCATGTGGGGGCCCTCCTTATTTCAAGTGGCGTAACCCCTTAGTAGAACGGCACTTTAGTTTGCTAGGTCTAATGATTTCTAATGTCGTCGATCTCCAGGGATTTTTGCACTACCGGGGGTCGACGACATTCTTCGCCCTTGTGGGTTTTATAAAAATTTACCACCTTAATCTTAATATAAAAAATACGGCCTTTCAACCCTTAGCTTTGAATGTATAAAGGCATCAAGATCCCTTCCTCGGTTCTGGTAGCTCTTTATCTAAAAATGAAGCTAATATTTTGAATAGTAGCTTTTTACTATCTCACCCTCTTCTTTCTCCATAGCTTCTTCCCGAGGCAGGTCAAACAATCTTTCTTACGGCTTCAACAATTATCTTTCCAATACTATATACTCTTCCGTCCTCAGGTAACTACTACCTTGTTGAAAAGCCTTCCACCAGGTCGCAACAGCCATAACCCTGAGAATTTTTAACTCCTAGGCCGGCATCAAGGGCAACCTGTAAAAGATCCGGGTCGCCACGCAACTCATATTGCCCCATCCACCCTTTAATCACAGTTTCTTTATAATAAGTAACCTTTAGGTCCTGATCATTTACCCGCGCCGGTCGTATGTCAAAGCCTTCCAAGGGTGCCGGACGCCCGTACACCAAAAAAAACTTTCTCGCCAAGTTGCTGGCTACAAGCTCAATGAAGCGCGGCTCAAAGGGCGAATAATAATACGTATAATTGCGTCCATCGCCGCTGGAAAGAGTGCTGTAAACAACTACTGGAGAGAGCATTTGCAGCCGAACAACCCCCTGCATTACTTTTGGGGCTGCCGTGACCATTTCCTTTACCTCCAGGCGGGCCGCCCCCAGCCTCACCAGACCCTGACGGAGAAAACCAGTTCCCAGCTCCTGGAGGATAAAGGGGATAGGGGAACAGATCATCAGCTTAATAGGCGGCGTGAGCACCAGCCGACCAGCTTCCCGGTCGTAAGCCACCTCCTCTGCCATCAGGCGAGAAAAGGTGAAAAGCTTAAAGCGGCGCTTTTCCAGAGCAAACCCTTGCTCGTGCAAAAAGTTCCTGAGCGCCGGATTATCCATCTGGCGGTAGATCAGCCCTTGAAGCAGGTGCCCGTACTGGATGGGTATGGACACCTGGGCGGGGGCGTTAAAAAAGATGGTAAGCTGCATGAAAAACCTCCTTAAAAATTTTTATGGATTATTATTGACGTAATCATGGGATCCCACATGACGAAGAGATAAGACCCCTTTATCTTCCTTACAAGAGATTCGCCAGTCCAGATCTAAGCGGAAATGACCTATTTTTCTTTCTTTCAACCCTTGATAATCCTCATATAGCAGTCCAGTATGCTCTCGCAGTCCAGCCAGACCTTTTTCCTGGTATATTACGGCTACCTGGGCCAGGGTGGAAATTATATCTGCCCTCCGGGTTTTATCCAATTTCTCAAAGTCCTTTTCAAAACTTTTTTCATATTTAAATCCTTTAAAATTAAATTTCTCTAAAGGCAATGAACCCAGTATCTCTTTTTCGTTCTCGTTCCAGATGAGAAAACCCCACTCACTTAAAGTGGCAAAGCCTTGCTCGTCCATGTCTAAATATATTTCCGGAATACCCTTTACCTCTTCTTGGGAAGCAATGTAACCTTCAGCCATTAGAGCGAAAACTTTAGCTCTTTCCATAAAAATCGGCTGAGGTTCTATCCTTATTGGAAGCCGGGGAATACGGATAAGATCAGCCGTCTTAGCCTCAAAAATATAGAGGATTTCGTCAGCATAAAACATGCCCAAGGTATTCATAAATCCTTGCAGGCTTTTAAAGCTCCCAACAAGATTAAAAACAACGGAATAACCTTGCCGATGATACTCAGCAATTACTTCGTGACACCACTTAACAATCTGCTTTATGCCTTTGGAAAAGCTCTGGTTGTCAGCAGTGCTCAACCCCGGTGGTGAAAACACACCTAAAACTCGGAAATCTTTGCCTCTCAAATATTCTTCCAATAATCCGGCTGTAAGTTTTCCCTGAAAAGTGTCGGTGGAAACAAGGCAGTGAACATCTTGCGACCGATTTTCCTGTAAAACATTAAAGTAGTAACCCCAAATGCCGTTTAATTCGGCGCTCAATCGTCGAGCCTCCTGCGGGCTGGAGCTCTCAAGTTTTTTTGAAGCCTCTTGGGCCAATTGCAAAATTACCGCTTTTTCTTCTTCCTTGATTTGGTGGTCTTCCAAATTTGCAGTATCCCGCAGGATTTGTTCAGTCTCCCCACCCTTTTCTCTAGCCATATTGCTAAGCAAACTGGTCCCCACTGTAGAGACAATAAGACGTTGCATCGCTATTTCACCTCACAAGGAGAAGTAACTCCCGGGCACCCATCCAGGCCAAAAAACTGTTTTCATTCTCCAAGAACTTTTTTAATCAAGGCTATCTTTTCCTTATTTTTCTTATTGGGTTTCTTCCATTGCTCTTCCCTGTAGATCAGGTACCACTCCTTTAACAATAAGGCGATCTCGTGTTTTTCTTCCGCCGGAGATTGTTCCTCCGCCAGTTTTTTCAGCCATTTTTCACCCATTGTTCTCATAAAGGCTTCTTGGTCCCGGTCATATCCGTCTTGCATCATTTCTTTTTTAACAGGACTGGCAGCTTCCTCTTTTTTCTTTTGTGCATCCCTTTGTTGGAGTTCCTGCACCGCTTCCTCCCACCATTTGTTGATTTCTGTTTCCACGTTCTCTTCCCTTGCAAAGCGCCCGTAGCCCGCAGCCGTTTTGGCTCCGGCACCAACGTTGCTTAAAGCTTCTGCAAGCCACTCAAATGCCAGGAGAAAATCCTTCCGATCTTGCTCCGCCGTGCTACGGCGTGGCGCCAAGGCAAAGAGAAAAGTTTGCCGGGGTGCCACGGCAAGAAAGGGTATGGGAACGGGATCGTACCAGTCGCCGGGCGCGACCTGGGGCCGCTCCTGTTGATAATATTCCTGGTAATGGGGTGTCATTACCTCTTCTTCAAGCTGAACGGGGTTTATGGGTAAGGCGTCGAAAAAGATCACATTGCCGATATGTTTTTCTACATGTTTTTCCCCCTTTGTCTCCCGCGGGCCGAATATCCGGTTTACATCGTCTGGGGAAACTTGAACCCAGTTTTCTGCCCAGGAGCGCACCATACCTTTAACCGAGCTGCCGGGAAGATAGGGTGTTCCCAGGATATGGTGCCAGGCAAAGCCGTTTTCTACAGGGTGGGAACGCCCCAACCCCGTAACAAAGCGCCAACCGGTAGCAAAACAGCGGTATTCGCCCCCAAGATCCTTTACAAGCCTCACCTGCCGCAGGACAGCTTCTTTCAAAAAGGCTTTCTCCCCTACCGGGGTGCCGGTCACCTGATTTATCCAATCTCTTTTACCCCGGTCGCCTATGGTCCAGTCACGAGTCCATCCTTGAAAAAATTTATCGTACCATAAACCTGTGTTAAAACTCCTGTTAAATTGTCTCGGTGCATTATGATTGCGATACAATGGTAAAGCCATCTTCTCGTCCCCCTTTAGCCCAAAAAGGCCACAGCAAACTTTTTCAGCCACTCCAACCAGGCCAGCGCTTCTGCCTGGGCGCGCAGATAGACCGCCCGGTCACAGTTAACTATCGCCGCCATAAGGTCGTTCGCACCTCCGTAAGGGGCACGGCCCTCAGGATCGTCCCGGCAGAGCCATTCTTTTAGGGCCCGGTAAAGAAGATAGTAGGCATCGTGCTCATCGCCTTTTGCCCGTGCTAGCAGGGTCGCGGCAGCCTGCCCCAAACCGTTTGCTATGATGTCTGCCGGTAAGCTCTCTACGTAGGAAACAAATTTTTGCCGGGTATCTTCGTCACAATTATTTTCTATTTCACGTATTTTGTCTAAAGCATGGTGTGCCCTCATTTGCTCAAGAGTTTGCATCATCATTGCTCACCTCCATCTGTAATCCAGTTAACGGTACACCAGCCCTGACCGATCGTTTCATTGCCCCCCACCTGCAAATAAGGGCGATCGAGGAAAATACCCTTAACCTCATCCAAGTCGCTCTCCTTTTTATCTCTGGCAAAAAGGAGAGCATAAAACAGGGTATCCGGGGGGATGGTCTCCTCATACCAAAGGTTTTCGCTGGTTTTAGTCTCATTATCCAGAACGTTACGGGCGTTTACCGCCAGGCCATAGCGAGCAAAGTAGGCAAACTCATCATCACAAATGATTGCCAACCTCTCAAGAAGGCGGTCCTTTAGGGAATCGTGCCGGATAAAGGTCTTTAAAGTATCGATTAAACCCGAAAGACCATCGCCGTCTGTCCTCACCCTAAAAGAAAGTTCTTCCAGAAAAAGGGATCCCTGACCCCGGCCGGTAACAGCTTCACCATTTTCAGGGCGGGGTATGGCAAAGCTTTTCGTCATCCCTGCCAATTGCAGATCCCTTTGTAAGCGCTCTAAAAGGTACGGGCAAGTTACCCACTTATAATGGCCCTGTAAAGAACGCACCGGCAGCAGCAAGAGCCGGGCATCGGTGACAAGGAGAGAACCGGCATTATCAGGGCCGCCGAAAATACGCTCTACCTTTTCATCATCTATACCCCATAGCTGCTCTGCCCGGTCCCGTAAAGAACCTTTAAGGCTTGAACCTACGATAACAGGATAATCGGTTGATTTCTCCCGGGCTACCGGAAGGTCCACAGTTCCCATTACCTGCCCCACACCGGGATGCAGGCTGGTTTCCGCAAGAAGGCTCAAAACAGCGCTTTTCATCACTATCGCTCCTCCCATCTGCCAATGATTATTTGACCAAAACCGTATTCGCCCTTGGGACCTATACACTGTCCATGCAAGGCGGCTACCTGAGCGGCTTTTTGTTCATCTACCTCGAAGAACCAAAGGCTTCCCGAAGGTAAAAAGGGCATCAAAGCTCTGGGCTGCCGGTTAAGCATATCCCATCCCCCTGCCTGCAGAGCTTTACCGATACAAGCTGCCAGGCAGCGTCCTGGTATGCCGGGAGGCCCCTGGCGGATAACCTTTTGTAAACTTTCCCCTTCACCGTACCATCCAGGGGTGACCAGGATAACCGTAAAGCGGACCTTTCCGTCCCTCCCCGCGACCAAAAATGGTGCCGGCGGCAAAATCTCAGAGGGATTACCCGACATAACCTGGACGGCGGCCAACCGCCCTTCTCCCCCCAGAGGTACAGCCAATTGATCCTTAACCCGCCAGGCCGGAGGGATGCCTGAAACATATACCGCGAGGGCGGCTTCCCTTTTCGGCCTAACATGGATAATGTTGTACAGATACCCATCCTTGGCAGTACGCTTCTCATCTGACCGCTCCAGCCCCACCCTAATCTCATCGACATAGAAATCTTCATGTTTTTTTAAGGTATTTTGAGAAGGAACAACGCCCTCCAAAACCTGACCAAGGCCCTCTCTGGTAAGGTAAACACCGTTTAGAAGCTTAGCCCCCTCCAGCTCTTGGGCGGGCACAGGTAACCTGACAGAGCCCAAATCGCATTCCACTGGCTCTCCCGGAACAAGTCTAATATAGATGCCTTCTTTACCCAGCAGCAACAAGGGCGCCGGGAAGTAAGGCTCATCCCCGTAGAGCAGGTACGGCCCTCGTAGCTGCAAGTTACCTAGATCATCTGGACCACCCAATTCTTTCGGCCATTTCACCGTCTCTCCCGGACGCCATTGTTGTTCCAAGGCCAGGCTTGTGCGGATTGCTCCCTGTATAGTAGTAATGAAGGGAGGGAACATGCTTTTTACCCTTGTATATCCCCCCTCACCGGCGTGGAAGGGTGCGGCATCCCTAAAAAAACAGGTATCGAGAAAGCGGAAAACCCATCGCTGCCAGCTCACAGCTCCACCCCCTTCTGCACTAAAAATTTAATCAACATGACCCCGTCGAGGGAAAAAGACCTTTCTGCTTTTTGAACCCCGCCTTCTTCAGACCACCTGTAGCGGCGGCAAATCCTTAGCAAACGCTCCATCCTTTGCCGTGCCGTAGGCCAATCCACCTCACGCTCCCTGTTGCGCCGGTACTCGGCCGCTAAAATATCAGTCAATTCTTCATCGGTCCACTTCAGGGGAAAATTCCCCTTTTCATCGGTTAAAACCGCCAAACGTTGGCGCAGGTTGTAAAAAAACGTGAAATTATATTTTTTCTCTTTGGTGGAAGAAGAGAAAGAACTAAGCAGTTCATGAATAATGTTGTGCCGGCTCGAGCCGATAACTGGCCAAGGAACCGCCCAGGTTAAAACACGCCCGGCACCTTTCCAAACGGTTACAGCAAGGCTGTTTCTTCCCGTTTTTTCTTTGGCTACTTCATCAAGTAAATAGTGCGCCTCCCTGATCACCCCTGTCAATGGAGTGTTATAATGGGAATAGATGAGAGCGCCCGATATGGTGGCTTGCTCTGCAGGCACTTGGGCATGATGAAAGCTCGCCTCATAAATTTCGCGAAGAGCAAGGGCCAGAGGTATAGCGGTTTCCAAAGGTACCATGACCAGCACATCGTCGCCTCCGGCATAAACCAGGACACCGTCGTGCCGGCGCACCGCTTCCGGCACTTTGGAGCTAAAAGCATTCAAAGCGCTGCTAACCTTTTCGCGATTGTGCCGGCGCAATAGAGCCCCCATACGGTCGCCGTCCATAAGGAGAAGGGCGAAGAAAGGTGAAGGAGCTTCCCCCGTTTTTTTAACTAAGCTGCGCAGTTTTTCTCTCAATTCCCGGCGTAGTTCTTCCTCCGACCCAGCACGCCCTTTATTGTCCCGCCAGTGATTGGGGTTGGCCAAGCAGTCCTCAAAGAAGCAATCGCCATTTAACGAAGCAAACTCTCTGGCTACGGGCTGCTGTTGAAGGGCGTCTTGGAGAGACTGAAAACAATCCGGGTCCTCCTGGTACTGCGCTTTAGGCAGGCGGGAGGTCCGGGCGGCGTATTGCCGCGCTTCCTCTGGGCAGGTTTTAATTAGCCTGGAAAGCCAATTAACAGCAGCAAGGTAGGAGGTCGAAGGGTAGCGCTGGGCTTCTATAACGCTCCACCCGATGGCCTCCTGGGCTACAAGGGAAAAGAGGCGTTTGATGAGGGCTACCGCTGAAAGGCGTTCCCCCTCCTCAAGTTCATGCCCGCCTACTTTTTCCCGCAGGGCTGACCAAAAGGCATCCTGTTCCTTTCTTTCCTTTGACCGGATAAAGCCGGAAAGCTCCTGCAAATTCCCCATCAACTTGCATTTGTCCCCCGGCTCCACCGGGAGCACTCGGCTGCGCCAGTTTTTACGGTAATCCAGCAAAGCCGAATCTTCACCTACTGCCCAGGCAATTTCCCAGAAATTATTTACCTGCCGTTCCCAAATTTGCGCGGTATCTCGTCCATAGTCGGCAACAGGGGAGAGGTAATTTTGCCACACCGCTCCGGCAATTTTTTTCCAGCTTTTCTCTACCGCCTCCACACACAACCGGGGATCGAATCCGGCCGGGACTTTGGCCATAAACCGGTTGGGCAGGGTTGGGACTGCCGGCCCATTTGTTATGCTCTCTCCTTGTTCCACCCTTTGCAGGGCAGCCAGTAAATCATCAGGGTTGTCCCCCTGAACCTCAAGCTGCGGCATGACCAGCCACCCTTTGTTCTTCAATATTTCCAGTATGGCTTTCCCTGAGAGGTAGGAGAGGATAAAAGATCCGGCCCAAAAATCGCGTGTTTTTCGCGCCTGGGCCACAAAATCCTGAACCGGCCCCAGCGAAAAATGCAAGAGTTTCTCTTCCATCATGGCCACACCACCTCTGCATTGAGTCCAGGACGTTCGAGAAATGCCTCAATAACATTAAAATCCACCGTAGCAGACACTCTCCGTACCCCCCTATTTTCGTTGCTAACGGCTATGCTTGTCCCCTGCGGTAAAAATACAGCCGGCATAAGGGTCAGAACCGCTGCATATCGTCTTTCATTAAGAGCATGGATATGGATGAAAAGAGGGCTGGCCCGTCTTTTACCTGCTCCACCTCCTGACGGTCCTACATCAGCTTTCTGTTTAGTGCTTTTGAAGTAATAATTATGCGGCAACCCGAAGACAGCCCGGCGGGGCGGGAGGTCTATTTGCCTACCATTCAGGAAGTCTAAGATAAGATCGTGATCATCGGCAAAGTTCTGCTCGGCAGGCTCTCTCGAGAAAAGAAAATGCCCATCCCCCCTCTTTAGGCCGTAGCCGCGGTAACGCATAAGCTCTCTGCCAATATCGTCTAGAAACGCAAGGGGATCACTCCCCCCTTCTACTGCGTAAACTCTCGTTTTTGGACTAAAGGCCGTGTAAGGCAACAAGGGTGCAGCTCCGCCAGCGCCTTCCTCAAGTCTCAAAGATTTCAGGAAGTCTTTTATACTTTCCACTAGCTCTTGAAAATTGGCCGGCGCTGACAATACTTCCCTGCCGTCCAAACGGAGGGCAGACAAGGAAAGGGAGCCAAAACCTTTCCGGGACCGGGCACCGGCACCGCCGAAGAGCCCCAAAGCCTTTATAGATTGAGTTAGAAAATCGATTTGCTGCGCAGAAACATCTTCTTTAAAAATCAAAGTCACCGTAAAACGCCCACCCTGCCTGAGATAGGGACGAACCGTTATCCCCTTGTCCACAGCGCCATACCCCAGATAAGCGAGCCCCTCTCTTCTCCATCTCTCTTTGCTTTCCACTTCATCCAGCCCCTGGCGTTTTGTAACGGAAAGCAGAAATTTACCCTGGCCATTTGTGCTCCCGAATAACTCTTGCTCTTCTCTCCAGACCTCATCTATGGCACCGAGCTGAGGCCAGGAGGTAGCCCGAAACCAGAAGCGCAAAAGGCCTTTTAGGCTTGGGGGGCGGATTTCAGCTATCTTTTTATTATCCGCACCTCCCAGGAACAGGGGGGTAGCAACATAATAGGTTGCTTCAATCCTCCTCATTAAAGTGCAAGCCTCCCTTCCAGAGTTTTTCAAGTGGTATAGGAGAAATACCTAAACTAAAGTAAGTTTTTTACCGTTCAAAGCGCCTTAAACGCGCCTCCTCCCTCACCGCCTG
>JAKORA010000117.1 GCA_029778075.1 Bacillota bacterium
AAAGGAAGAACCTTAGGGTTCTTCCTTTTTTATAGAGGTCCTGCCGCGAGACCGGGACCATGCGTCTTTCAATAACAATATAAAAAAAGGTACCGGATGCCTTAAGCACCGGTACCGGAGGGGGGAAAACGCAGAAAGAGTTCTTAAGGGATATTTCATATTCTCTATGAACATAAGTTTACCCCGGCGCCGGGTATGTTATTCCGAAACCTTTTGTTTAAGATTGGCTCTTATGCTAAAATATTATAGTATGGAGGGATAAGGTTGAGGATAATTGCGGGTATTTCAAAGGGCAGGAAACTGGTTTCCCCGAAAGACAGCAGCATAAGGCCGACCGGCGACAGGGTGAAGGAAGCGCTGTTTTCCATGATAGATGCCCATCTGCCCGGTTCCAGGGTGTTGGACCTGTTTGCCGGCACCGGAAGCCTTGGGCTGGAAGCCTTAAGCCGGGGAGCAGAGTTTGCCACCTTCGTGGAAAACAGCCGCAAATCCCTGGAGGTGTTAAATAAGAATATAGAGCTTGCGGGGTTTCGAAAAAACAGCGAGGTAATACACCAGGATGCGTTAAAAGCCGCGGTGGCCTTTGGCAAATCCGGACGGGTTTTCGATATAATCTTTGTTGATCCGCCATACATGGAGAATCTTTACGAAAAAGTTCTTTCCTCCATTGGAAATTATGGTATTATTAGAAATGGAGGGCTTGTTGTTGTGGAGCACCCTGCAGCCATGGCAATAAACGAAGCAAAAGTCCGGTTTACACCGGTCAGGAGCAAGAGGTACGGCAATACTGCAATAAACATATATACCAGGGGGGATGACCATGAAAACGGCAGTATATCCGGGAAGTTTTGACCCCATTACCTATGGGCACATCGACATCATAGACAGGGCATCGCGATTGTTCGATCGAGTGATTGTGGCGGTTTTGAACAACCCGTCAAAGAATCCGCTGTTTAGTACCGAGGAAAGGTTGGACATGATACGAAAGGCCGTCTCTGAATTGAAGAACGTAGAGGTGGACAGTTTTTCAGGCCTATTGATAGATTATGTGGAAAAAAGGGAAGCCAATAAGGTTCTGAAGGGCCTTCGGGCAGTCTCGGATTTTGAGTACGAGATGCAGATGGCTCTTATGAACAGGAAACTTAACAGGAACGTGGAAACGGTATTCATGATGACAAGCAGCCGATATTCTTTTTTAAGCTCAAGCCTCATAAAGGAAGTGGTAAAGTTTGGCGGGTGCGTAAAGGACCTGGTACCCGAGCACGTGTTGGAAAAGCTTGTGGAAAAATACAGGTAGTGTCTTGAGTTAAAAGGGGGGAAGGGCATGGACATTAACGAATTGCTGGGCAGGCTGGAGGAAATTATAAACGAAGGAAGGGCTGTACCCTTTTCGGACAAGGTGTTGGTGGACAGGGAAAAGGTGTTGGAGGTCATCGATTCTATAAGGAGCATCCTGCCGGAAGAAATAAAGCAGGCGAACTGGATAAAAGAGGAAAGAAACCGAATACTGATAGAAGCGCAAAAAGAAGCAGACCTTATGCTGAAGGAGACCGAGGAGCATATAAAGAGAATGGTGGAGGAGAGCGAGGTCACTCGCAGGGCTTATATCCAGGGCGAGGAAATAATAGAAAATGCAAAGAAAAATGCCCGGGAAATAAGGATTGGAACAAAGGAATATGCGGACAACCTGCTGGCCGAGCTTGAAAAAAAGCTGCACGAGTATATTGAGCTTATCAAGAAAAACCGGGAAGAGGTAAAAAACCTCAGAAGCTGACGGGTCAGCTTCGCTTTATGTAAAAGCCGGTTATCGATGAGACAAGGATGCCCAGCAGCGGTGCAGCAAGCATTGAGCCTGCCACCGCAAGGAATGCCTTTGTGGAATACAATAGGTTTTGAAGAAAACCGTAGGAAGGAAGCAGGCCCGGGCCTGTAATACTGGCGTCCATGTATT
>JAKORA010000118.1 GCA_029778075.1 Bacillota bacterium
TATTTCATCAATAACCTCATCGGTTTCCGGATCCCTGACTTCCTCGATTATGTGCAGGACGTTAAAGACCATTCCCACTTTGACACCATCATTGGCGCCGATATTCAAAATCACCCTTGAATCACTGGCATACGCCACAGATCCAGTTATCTTCGACGAAGCGGTGGGTGTAAAAGCGAGAACCTTCTCCCCAAATTGCTTAGCGACTTGTTCAGCAGCCTCTCTTAGGGCAATCCCCAAATTGGTCGCACGAAATTCTTCACTGTTCAAATCTAAATGATGCCAGTCATATTCAATACTGATATTGGATTGTTTCTTTTCCCCTTTTCCACCGACAGCGGCGACGATTTCGGCGGTATCGGTCCTAACCATTCTGGCGTCCATGACCACCCGCGATGTTGTGGTCTTAAGGCCGAGCCCCTTCCCCCCCAGTGAAAGGGAACCGCCGGTAGTTTTGTTACTAAACTCCGTAACCTTTCCGATGACGATAAACTGAACGCCAAGAATTTTCCCGATGGCAGCGGCAGATCTGGCATTAACCCTGTCCGTGGCGCCGAAGTCCTGTTCTTCCAGTACCCTATTGATCTGGTCCCGTTCAATAAGACGGAACTTTTTCGGTTCAAGATTGAGCATGGAAGTAACCAGTACGTCAGCCACCCCGCTCCCGATATCGTAATCCCCCCACCAATGATCATCGATGGAACCGTCGTCAAAAGGCAACACCGCTACTCTATACAGGTTTTCCTGACCGGAAACCGAGCTGAACAACAAGAGCCCTACCAGTAAAGACAGTACCAACAGCAACCTTCTCTTATACACGAAAAATCCCTCCTCACTAAGATTATGTTTGGACATAAGCAACGATTAATTATATTATAAAATACAATTCTCAACAAATTCTAAACAAAAAATCTATGCTGCTTTGTTGGGTTTTTGTTGAGTATTGGCCAGTATAATTGAGATCAAAGCCTCTTAATAAGGAAAAAAACCAGCCTGCCCGGCCGGTATATGCGCTTAATCGCGATGAATCGCACGTAATCGCCGCTATGTATTGTCCTGATAAATTGCCGCGATGTATTGCCGCGATTTATCACCGTGATTAATCGCCACTATTAATCGCCACAACTAATAACGCTTATTCCATCTTCTCCATTATCTTTTTGATCTGCCTTTCCTCCCATTCCTTGCCCAGGAAGCCGGCAAGACCAAAAACGGCCAGTGCATGGGAGGCGATGCCAATCCCCCATCCCAGGAGGGGCCAATAAAACCACCAGTGATTGCGGGCAAAAATTAGATTAATCAAGAATAAAGCAGCGTTGATTATTATGTAAAAAAACAGGTGGATATAAAAGCCTTTTAACTGTTCGACCCGCTCTTTTGCCTTTCTGTATTTTTCCTCTTCATTCATCCTTCTCACCACCTTCTACCCGTATAATAGATTTTATCTTCGCGATCCTCGGATAATTCTCCTTTTAAAGAACCATCTTTTGTGTTTTTTTCTTGTCTTGGTTTCGCCGGGATTCCGGCAGTATTAGGTGGTATTCCGGCAGTCTTAGCGCGCGCTAGGCGTTTTCTTACTTCTGCAAATACTTAACTATGCGGTCTTTATGAAGAATACTGATAACGAAGAACAAACACGCAAGCAACGAAAGAATCACGGCCAGCAAATAATTGCCCTGCCGGAGATTTGCTCCTATAAAACTGGAAACAAGCAGGGCGGGAATTCTGGCCGTGCTGGAAAGGACAAAAAACAATAGGGAGTTGACAGGGGTTAATCCGGCAATATAGTTGAAAATATCTTTAGGCATTCCCGGGACTAAAAAAAGCAGCAAGATGATTCTTACCGATTTGGGGCTGTTCATAAGAAACCTGTACTTTTCAATGCTTTTCTTGGGTATAAATTCGCTTAAAAGGGAAAACCCAAAAATCCTTGCGATCGAAAAAGCAATAATTGAGCCCAGCGTAATGCCGATGATTGAATAGAGGGTTCCCATGATTGCCCCATAGACATAACCGCCGGCAACTTGCACCAGTTCCCCCGGTATCGTAGCAATTACCACCTGCAAAACCTGCAGGCCGATAAAAACCGCAATGCTTACCGTACCATAGAAAGTCAAGAACCCTTTCAGTTGGCCGGGATCTTGAACCAGCCTGGTGATAGCAGCTCCGTATTTTTGCGCAATATACACTAACGCACAAACAACCAACAGTAATGCCATGGATTTGAGAATCAACCTTATTATCTTGCGGGTACGAATGCTCATCGTGGACTCCTTATAGAATTGCTTTAAAGATTAATCCTTTCAGCGTCCGCTTCTGCCTCTCTGCCATGTGAGCCAGGCAAAACAGCTTATGCCCTCTTCTATTATAGTATAATCATTCCTGGCAGCAAACCGGCGAAAGTTTAGACATTAAAGCGGAAACTAATAATATCCCCGTCCTTTACCAGGTAATCCTTGCCCTCCAGACGAAAGAGTCCTTTCTCTTTCAACTTGGCCATATTCCCGTGGGTAACCAGATCGTGATAGGCGGCAACCTCCGCCCGGATAAAACCTCTTTCAATATCGGAGTGGATCTTGCCGGCCGCCTTTTTTGCGGTTGTTCCTTCCTTAATGGTCCAGGCTTTGACCTCGTCCTCGCCCACCGTAAAAAAGGAGAGCAAATGCAAATGACGGTAGACAGTCCGCGCCAGCCGGTCAATACCCGGTTCGGTTATTCCCAGGTCCTCCATGAATAACTCCCGGTCGTCTGCGGATAACTCGGCGATTTCCTGCTCAATCCGGGCTGAAACCTCCAGGAAAGGCAATCCCTTCTCCTGCAGCCCGGCAAGGAACCCTTCTCTACCGGGAAAACCGGTTTTAAAGCCTTCCGCGTCCAGGTTGATTACTATCAGCAGCGGTTTAAGCGTCAGGAATTGAAAACCCCGCAACAATTCAGTTTCTTCTCCGGTAAAGGAAAGGCTGGTTAAACGGTTCTCCGCTTCCAGCGCTTCCCGGCACCGCTGCAACAGCTTTAATTCGGTCTCGTTTTCTTTCTTCTTCTTGGTCCCCAGCCGCTCAAGCCGCTTCTCAATGACCTCCCAATCGGCAAAGACCAGTTCGGTGTGGATCATTTCCAAGTCGCGCCATGGGTTAACCGCTCCCAGGACGTGCGGCGCTTCCTCTGCAAAAACCTGAACCACCGCCACCAGGGCGTCCACATTCCGCACAGCCGCCAAAAACGGGTTTTTCCCTTTTTTCTGTTCCTCGCTGAAATTCAGCCCGGGCAGGTCGACGAGGTCAATCTGGGCGTACGTGGTTTTCCTTGGTTTATACAGTTTAGAGAGGTAGTCTATGCGTTCGTCCGGAACCCGGGCTGTTCCGGTTGTCGCCTCCATTCCGGAGAGGGGAAGATCATCACTTATCCCCGTAAGCAATTTAAAGAGGGTGGTCTTCCCGGAACCGGGCAAACCCACAAGACCAATCTTCATCTTCTTCATCGTCCTTTACGACATTTTTTCTCAAAAGTCGTTATGGAAATTATTATGATCACTTCGTCATTCCGTAACCACGGCTACCGATTTTTATCTCTCATTATATTACAATGAAACCAACAGGGCAAGAAATTCTCCTGTAAAAAGAGGTGAAAATAATGAAACGGAAGATCGTTCATATTGATGAAGCCAAATGCAATGGTTGCGGCCTTTGCGTCAATGCCTGTCACGAAGGGGCACTCCAGTTGGTGGACGGCAAAGCGAAGCTGGTCTCAGATATTTACTGCGACGGGCTGGGGGACTGCCTCCCGGCATGCCCCACCGGTGCGATCACCATTGAGGAACGGGAAGCGGCCCTCTTTGACGAGGCGGCGGTAAAAAAGCGGATGGCAGAGACGGAGGAGAAAGAATCTCCCGCAGCCTCTCCCCTGCCCTGCGGTTGCCCCGGCTCCCAGGCTCGCTCTCTTGCCAGGGAAAATGCACCGGCGTCTTACCCGCGGCAGGTAAATACCAGATCCGAATCGGAGCTTCGGCAATGGCCCTGTCAGCTGAAACTGGTCCCGGTCAATGCGCCTTACTTCGACAACGCCCATTTGCTGGTGGCTGCTGACTGTACGGCTTACGCCTACGCCAATATTCACCAGGACTTTATGCGGAACCGGATCACCCTGATCGGCTGTCCGAAACTGGATATGGTGGATTATACGGAGAAACTCACCGCCATCCTGGAGAACCATGAGATCAAAAGCATTACCGTGCTGCGGATGGAGGTCCCATGCTGCGCCGGTATTGCGCATGCGGTGCGGAACGCCTTGCAAAAAAGCGGGAAAATCATCCCCTGGCAAGTGGTGACGATCAGCCCCGGCGGGAATATTGTTGAGGAGTGATTATGAATGTCCCGGGTAAAAAAGCTACAAATCGTGACGCAATTAACCGCCCTGGCCCTATTTATAACCCTGTTGGTCACCGGCAGGATCCAGGTGTGGATGGGAATATTCCTGGCCAGCGTTGTTCTGACTTTATTCTTCGGCCGGATTTATTGCGGCTGGATCTGCCCGATCAACACAGTGATGAAGCTGGTTACAGGAATCAAAGCCCGCTTTAAACTCAAGAGCTTTGCCGTGCCGGAACTCCTAAAAAAACCCGCCTTTCGCTACGGCATACTCGCCGCCTTTCTCCTTGCCTTTATCCTGACGATGGTCAGTGGGAAAAGGCTGCCGGTCCTTCCTATACTCTTTGCCGCCGGGGTCTTGTTAACCGTCTTTTTCCCGGAAGTTCTCTGGCACCGCTATCTTTGCCCCTATGGTACGATCTTAAGCCTGCCGGGGGCCAAAGCCCAACGGCAACTACGGATCGACCTGGAGATTTGCTCGGAATGCGGAGTCTGCCAGACGGTCTGCCCCGGCGGGGCAATTACTGCGACCGGCGGGTACTCGATTAATAAGAGTCTCTGCCTTAACGGCCGCGACTGCGCCGGCCAATGCCCGAAACAGGCAATCCGGTATCAATAGGCAAAAAACCGCAAAAACAAGGACTTTCGTTAGCACCGCGAAAGTCCTTGTTTTTTTTATTTTTGGGGTTGTCCTGCAAAAACATGCAGTAATTTTATACTAAATACTGACTCAAAATTATTATAGCATAATCAAAAAATCTCTATTCTATTTGCACGGTCCTTTTTTTATTATATTAATAACAGGTTAACAAATAAAGGACAGCCGCCTGGTTGGCAAAGGCGCTTAATATAAAACCAGAGAAAAAGGGGGTATCTGCAGGCCGGATAAATGAAGTTCCGAAGTTGATTTTTGAAACGTCGGGTGGATAGTTGCCTTGTTTCGGTCCAAAAAAATAAGAGGAGGTTTGAGAATGAAAAGGTTGACGAGAGTGGGATTGCTAATGCTTGCGGTTGCTTTTGTTCTATCGACCGCGTGTGGGTTTGCCGCTTCAAAAAAACTGATTAAGGTTGGGATTGTCAATTTGCCACCGGAAGAATCCGGCTACCGCCAGGCCAATGTTGAGGACATGAACCGGGTCTTCTCAAGGGAAAACGGCTATGATGCCAAACAGACCAACACCGCCGATGTCAATGAACAGATGGCGGCGGCCATGGGGTACATTCGCGATGGCGTCGACTATCTCCTGATCTCCGCCGCTCACGCCTCCGGATGGGACGACGTCCTGCTGGCGGCAAAAAGAGCAGGCGTGAAGGTTATTCTCTTTGACCGGCTGATTGATACGGATCCTTCGAACTATGAGGCCGCACTTGTTTCTGATATGCATTATGAAGGTAAGTTAGCAACCGACTGGGTTTTAAAGAATGTTCCGAAACCGATCAACCTAATCCTGATTCGCGGGCAGTTGGGGAGCGCGGCGGAGATTGGGCGCAGCGCCCCGGTGCTCCAAGCCGCCAAAGAAGGTAAACTCAACATTGTCGCGGATGGAACGGGCGGCGACACCTGGAGCCTTGAGGAAGCCCGCAAAGTGGTTGAAGCCGCGATTGCCGCAGGAAAAGATTTCAACGTCATCTATGCCCAGAACGACGGTATGGCGCAAGGAGCTGTCCAGGCCCTCGAGGCGGCCGGGATCAGCCATGGGAAGAAGGGTAAGGTCAAGATTATCGGTTTTGACTTTAACCGTTTTGCCCTCAGGAACGTACAGGCCGGTTACTGGGACGCTGATGTACAGTGTAATCCACGCCAGGCCGGCCAGATTGATCAGTAGATCAAAAGCGGCAAAATCCCCAAAGGCATCGTCTATCAGGAAGAGATAATCTTGGACACGGACACGATCACCGATGAACATATCGAAAAATACGGGATCAATCCCGATCCGGGCAAGGGAGTAATCACGAGGTAGTTCCCGGGTCTTCCTTAAGGCAGTGCGGGGTCCGGGGTCTCTCCGGCCAACCGCACTGCCGTTCATTTCTATGATACCAGTAAGGAGGTCTTGGCTTGCAGTCGGAAATCATCCTCAAAATGGAGGGGATCTGCAAATCCTTTCCCGGGGTCAGAGCTCTGGACA
>JAKORA010000119.1 GCA_029778075.1 Bacillota bacterium
AGTAACAAACCTTAAAGATATTATTCCCTACTTCCTCGACAGCTTGAACAAAGGCCAGCTTTAACTCTGTCTCCTGTCTGGTCATTACCGGAAAACCGTAATTGTTATTGATATATTTTAAAGCACCTTTTTCCCTGGCGCGTTCTTTCGTAAAACTAATATGGTTTTTAAGTCTTTGCACATTGTAATCGTTAAGATTGGGCAGCTCCTGGTCTATTCTGCTCTTGATCGTCGCGGCAAAACTTTTGTCCATCTCATAACCCACGCTGTTTCTTCCGGCCGCGATCGCCGCCAGGGTAGTTGTCCCTGTGCCCAAAAACGGATCCAGCACGGTGTCTTCAAAAACGGAATACATATTAATCAGGCGAAACGGTAATAAAAATGGATAAGCAGCGCTTCTGTTCCTTAATTCCGTATTATTTTGATTTATATCCTGCCGGGTTCCTTTGAAGTCCCAGAGATCGGAAAACCAGGTGTTTCTTTCTTCCCAAAAATAACTGCTCTGCCTGCGTTTATGCTTGTCTTCCGTTGAGGCAAACACTCTTTTGCCGCCTTTGCGAAAAATTAGAATGTACTCATGTTCCAGGGTTACATAGGCACCGGCCGGAAGCATACCGGAGCCCATAAATTTATTGGGTGCATTGGTCTGCTTCCGCCATAAGATAACAGGCAGAACATCAAACCCTATCTCAAAACATTTTTGCTGTATGCGTGAATGGTTGGCAAAGAGTTGAAACCGTTTTTTTACTGTTCGTGTAGCATCACCGATGTTTATACAGGCAAAGGCGCCGCTTTTCATTACCCTGAACAATTCATGCCAGACTTCATCAAGAATCTTGTGCATGGCTTCGAAAGCATTACGGTAATCGCCATTTTCAAGGAATCTGCCGATCTCCGGATTTAGCTTCGCAAAGACCCCGTCCCACATCTCGATCATCGGATACGGGGGCGAAGTAACGACCAGGTCTATGCTGCCGTCACTTAAAGCGCCAAGTTTTCTGGAATCTTCGAGAATAATAGTGTGTGTTGTCTGCAAGGCTTCAGTACCTCTTTTCCGGGAGGAAAAAAGCGGTATCATCTACATTTTCTTTTGTAGTTGTAAGGCAATAGCCTCAATAAACTCTTCTGTGCCCACAGGGCTCTCCGGCTTAGGCTCCGCAATCCGCGCCATATCGCCGGTCATAATACCGTTCTCAATAGTCTCGACAGTAGCTTCCTCCAGTTTCCTTGCAAAGTCAACAACTTCAGGGGTGCCGTCAAGCTCGCCGCGCTTTTTAAGACATCCTGTCCAGGCAAAAATGATCGCCGTCGAGTTGGTGGAAGTTTTCTCACCGGCCTGATACTTGTAATAATGCTTCTGCACTGTGCCGTGAGCCGCTTCGTATTCAAAATAGCCGTGGGGTGAAACCAGCACCGAGGTCATCATGGCCAGGCTGCCGTAAGCCGAGGCAACCATATCGGACATCACATCACCGTCATAATTTTTGCAGGCCCAGAGGAAACCTCCTTCACTTTTCATTACCCGTGCCACCGCATCGTCGATCAGGGTAAAGAAATAGGTGAGATTGGCCTCCTGGAATTTTTCTTTCCAGTTGCGCTCATATTCATCGGCAAATATTTCCCTGAAACGGGCGTCATAGGTTTTGGAGATGGTATCCTTGACAGAGAACCACAGGTCAATCTTCTGGTCATAGGCCAGGGTAAAGCAGGCCCGGGCAAAGCTGCGAATAGAGGAATCCAGGTTGTGAATGCCCTGCAGGACGCCGGGGCCGTCAAACTCCTGCACGGTCAGGCGCTGCACTTCGCCCCCGCCGGCGGGGGTGAAAACGATCTCGGCTTTTCCCGGCCCGGGGATGGCCAGCTCTGCGTTCTTGTAAACATCGCCATAAGCATGACGGCCGATTATGATGGGCTTTACCCAGGTCTTTACGGCAGGCTTAACGTTTTTAACCAGTATGGGGCTGCGGAACACGGTGCCGTCAAGCATGGCCCTTATCGTCCCGTTAGGGCTTTTCCACATCTGCTTAAGGTTGTATTCCTTGACCCGCTCCTTATCCGGGGTAATGGTGGCGCACTTCACGCCGACCCGGTGTCTCTTTATCGCTTCAGCAGCGTCGCGGGTTATCCGGTCGTCGGTCTCATCCCTTTTTAAAATATGGAGATCGTAATACTCGAGGTCCATATCCAGAAAAGGGAGCAGCAGCCTCTCCTTGACCATCTTCCACATAATCCGGGTCATCTCGTCTCCGTCAATTTCTACAATAGGGTTCTTGACTCTGATTTTACTCATTTCCGTATAGCTCCTGTTCTGTATGGTAATCAGGTATTTACCTGCCAAGTTTTTTGGATAGCTGTTTTACAATTTGTGCCTGCTGATATAGGCTAAAGTCCCCCCGGCCTTAATGCGCTCAACCTCCGAAGGGGTCATACTATGCCGAACGGGTATCTCTATACCCTTGGTCAGATTTTTCACTACCAGTTCACTGCCGTCAAGGGCAGCCGTGTCGAGCTGCAGCTCATCATCGGGAGCGATTCTGTCATAATCGTCGCTGTTTTTAAAAGTAAGGGGGATAATACCAAAATTAATCAGGTTGGCCAGATGAATCCTGGCAAAAGATTTGGCGATAACAGCCACGACACCGAGATAGGAAGGACATAAAGCAGCATGCTCCCGCGAGCTGCCCTGGCCGTAGTTCTCCCCGGCAACGACAAAGCCGCCCTTTCTCTCTTTAGCCTTCCGGTAAAAGTCCGGGTCAACGGGCTCAAACACATGCTTCGCATATTCGGGAACATTGGAGCGCAGGGAAAGGTAAACCCCGGCCGGCATGATGGTATCGGTGGAGATATTGTCTTCCAGCTTGATTAATACCGTGCCTTGCACTTTTTCGGGAAGCTCACCGCGCAGCTCAATAGGCTTGATATTGGGGCCGCGAATCAGTTCGACTTCCCTGGCTTCTTCGCTGTCCGGCGGCTCAACAATCAGCGCCGGCTGCATCCTGAGCTTCTCCGGCATCGGTATCTCACGAAGCTCCCCCATAGAACGGGGATCAGTGATTACACCGGTAAGAGCGCAGCTTACCGCCGTCTCCACACTGGAAAGATAGACCTGCGCATCGGCCGTACCGGAGCGCCCCTTGAAATTGCGGTTGAAGGTCCGGACACTGACGGCGCCGCTTCTGGGAGCCTGTCCCTGTCCGATGCAGGGACCGCATGTGCATTCAAGGATACGTGCACCCGCAGCGATAAGATCGGCCAGGTAGCCGCGCTCCGCCAGCTCGTAATACACCGACATCGACCCCGGGGAAACGGTTAAGGAGACCTCCGGTTTGACCCGCTTCCCTTTTAGCATATATGCCGCCGTAACCAGGTCCTTGAACGACGAGTTCGTGCAGGAACCGATACAGACCTGGTTGACCTTTATCCCCGCCACCTCGCTGACCGGCACCACATTGTCCGGGCTGTGGGGTTTGGCGATAAGGGGAACCAGCTTGCCCAAGTCTATCTCGATAACTTCGTCGTACTCGACATCATCGTCTGCCTCGAGGCGTATCCACTGCTCCTCGCGGCCGACACAACGCAGGAAATCCAGCGTTACCTCATCGGAGGGGAAAATCGAGGTGGTGGCACCGGTTTCAGCGCCCATGTTGGTAATGGTTGCCCTTTCCGGAACACTGAGGGTCTTTACACCGGGGCCGAAATACTCCAATGCCTTGCCCACGCCTCCTTTAACCCCGAGCCTGCGCAGCACCTCAAGGATAACATCCTTGGCCGCAACCATGGGCTTCAATTTGCCAGTCAATTTAATCCCGACAATTTTCGGCGTTTTTAAATAGAAAGGCTCGCCTTTCAATGCCAGGGCCACATCCAGGCCACCGGCACCAATGCCCATGCATCCGATGCCGCCGGCTGTCGGCGTATGGCTGTCCGAGCCGAGCAGGGTCTTTCCCGGCCGCGCAAAACGCTCCAGATGAACCTGGTGGCAGATACCGTTACCCGCTTTGGAAAGGATTAAACCGTACTTCGCCGCCACACTCTGTAAATAATCGTGATCATCCGCGTTCTTGTGATCCATTTTCAGGGTATTGTGATCGATGTAGCTGACCGACAATTCGGTCCTGGCGCGGTCTATGCCCAGCACTTCCGCTTCCAGGTAGGCAACCGTACCGGTGGCATCCTGCGTTAGCGTCTGATCAATGACGATACCGATTTCTTCTCCCGGTTTTAAAGTGCCTTTGGCCAGATGCTGTGCAAAAATCTTGCCTGTAACTGTTTTCAGCAGCTTCGGGTCGGCATCCTTAAAGTTATTTTTTGTTTCGTTCATTTTATCCCACCCTCGTGCAGTTGTTTTTGCCGTTGTCAATCAAAAAAAATTGTCTCTACTGAGCAAGTAGCAACTTAATTTCATCCGGGCATTTTAAAAGCGGCAAGCCGCTTCAATGCCTGTATCTTATCATGCTGACCGATCCTGGCCCTGGAAACAGCCTCCTGTAAAACCTGGATGGACTGGTCATATGTTTCCCTATTGACAGGATAAGGATGCCCGTCTTTACCACCGTGGGCAAAACTGTAGCGGGCAGGATCCCTGCGGCTGGGTGGTGCTCCGAAACTAAGCTCGGCCAGGAGGCTTAGAGCCCTGATGGTCTGCGGCCCCACTCCGGAAATGCTTAAAAGGCCTTGAAAATCTGCCGGCTGCTCCAGAAAAGCCTTATAAAGGGAAGCGGACAACCTCTTCCCCTGGGGTAAAGGATGGTGCCGGGGAAGCTCCAGGGACACCTCATGCTCCTTGATTTTAGCCCATTCTTTCAGGAATTTCTCCGGGTTTTCTCTGCTCAGCAGCACACTGGCCTGCCTGTTCTCCTCACTTTCCCTCGCCACAAGGTTAAGGATGTTCTTCTGGCGGTAATCACAGCACACGGCATGGTGGGGCTCGGAGACAAAATCACGTACTTCCTCTCCCAGCCAGTGATAGCGCCTGGCCCAGCGGGTGCTCTCGTCCATACCCTGCTGCACTACGGACCAATCCCCCTCCTCTGTAAAAAAAATACAGTGGTGGTAAAGATCAAAACCGTCCTGCAGAGCTGTATTGTCCACCTTCGCTACGAGCCTGCTGGTCTCCTTAAGGCCCGCAACATGCTGCTCCAGGGCAAACCTGCTGCCTACCTCTTCAATCTCCTGGGGGGTCTGCAGAGCGGTCTTACCCTTTCCTCCGGCAATAAAAAGGCCGAGCTCCTTTTCCCTGTTTTTTATCCCCTCCTTGAGAGCTGCACAGGTCGTCGTGGTAAGCCCGGAAGAGTGCCAGTCGAAACCAAGGGTGCAACCCAGGGCCTGGAACCAATAAGGGTCGGCTACGCGGCGCAGCACCTCCTTTGCTCCAAACTCCAGGACAATAACCTCAATGATTAGGCCGGCCAGGCGTTTCATCTTTGCAAAAAGCCATGCCGGACATTTTCCCCCGTGCAGGGGCAGCCTGGCAGTACCTGTGCGCATTTGTCTCCACTCCCCCTTTAAACAGAGAAACAAAAATATCCCCGGATTGGCTTTGCCAATGCTGTTCAAGGCTGCTCTTCTATCTTATTAGGCTCTTTATTAGGCTCTCTTTTTATTAGCTCTTTTTTCGTTCCTGTCCTTCAGATCTTATCTATGTTGAGGGCATTAACCAGCGGAAAATACATCTCGTAAAGGTGGAGGCCGTCACTGAAAGCGACAATCGGACCATCCTGCACTTCAAATTCCAGTTGGGCCAGGACGTACTCCTTTAAAAGCTGCAGTCCTCCGAGGTTTTCGGGAAGGCCTGTAAAGAGATCCCAGCTTCGGAAAAACAACCCCATCTGCAGCAGGCCGTTTATCACTTTAAAAGTAATCACCCGCAGGCAGGGGGGATCATCAAGGTTAATCGAACTTTCATCTCCAATGGTAATGGCCGCCTGGTTTGTGTTTCCCCTGGAGCTGTTTAGCAGTTCAACAACTCTCGGCAGCTGGGGAGCGATATACATACCATAGGTATAATCCTCGTTTAACCCCTTTTCGTTCCCGATAATATATCTTTGAAAATATTTCCAAATTTTATCCTCGCTGGTCGGAGCCGGGATGCCGCACCCTTCAGGAACGCGAACAGCCAGAGGCCGGGTGAAGGGTTCCAGGACCCTTAATACGGCATAATCCAGCTGGCGCCTGATCTGCCCCCGGTAGCTCCCGACTTCAACCTTGTAGTCAAAGCCCTTGCGAACAGCGCACCACATAGCATCGCGCCAGACGTCCTCGATTGTTCTTCCTTCCACGATGTTGTACTGAAATGGCATATTCTCCTCCGTCTTTTGTGCCTTAATGGAAAATGTAGCAACACTTTTCTGCAGGCGGAGTTCCGAGTTCCGCTCGTAAAGTTCTACGGCTTGCTTAGGCCTCCGACGACCTGCCCGGCCAATTCGCATTAGTAGGGTGGCGAAGGTTGGTGCTTGCTCCAGGGTTCGCTTGAGGCAGGTTTTACAGCTCAGCTCGGGCTTTCGATTGGGAAAATGCAGCGATTGCTGTGGGCGTAGCTCCGAGTTCCGCTCGTAAAGTTCTACAGCTTGCTCAGGCCTCCGACGACCTACCCGGCCAATTCCCGTCCATGGTCAGAGGCCGGCTGCCGACATCCATGTCGGCAGGGTCGTCTCCGGCCTTCGCCTCGCCGTGAACTTTTTGACTCCGCTCCACAAGTTGCTCTCGCCCACAGCAAAGCGCTGCTTCCATAGAAAGGTAGCGGAGGCTAAAAAAGAACATCCATCTCTGCCGGGCCATCTCAAGCCCTCGCTTCGCTGAACCTGCCAGTCCAAGCTGCACATTCCGCTCGCCACAACCTGGCGTCACCTCTGCGCAACATAAGCTTTGCATGTCCTCATTTTATCATGTGAGACACCAAAGGTCCAATAATTTATTACGTCACTGCCAAGCTGTCAAAATAGAGAAATACTTATCTTGCTTTTGTTATCTGATTTTTCCTTCTTTTCCCATTCAGTAATTCCGTTTTTTATGATATGATATAGTTATTGGAAATTTATTAATGAAAGGAAGGAAAGAATGAAAAAAATCGTTTTACTGCTGGTCTTAGTCATGCTGCTTACCGCAAGTGCAGTGCAGGGCGAGGAGGGGCTCTCAAGAGGAGAGTTTGCCGCTATGCTTGTTGAGGCATGCAAAATGGAATCCGCCTTGCCCCCTGCCGACCTGCTGGTACAAAAAGGGATCATGAAAGGTTATCCCGATGGAGAACTGTATTTGGAGCGCGGTATCACGCGCCTGGAGGCCGCAATACTGGTGGCAAGAACCCTGGGCGTATCCGAAGTCGCCGTGGAACCGGCGGACAGTGAACTCTTACTGGATGAAGGGCACTGGGGCTATGCCTTTTATTCCTGGCTGGACCGCTTCGGCCTCATGGAAGGAAACCCTGAGCAGCTGCTTACCAAAGAAGAAGGGAAGGCTTTTCTTGACAGCATTTTTTCCAGTGATCCTGCGGCACTCGCCAAAATGGAGGAGTCAGAGGCAAACACTAAAACTATTAACACCCTGCGCTCCGTTATCAGCGGCTACTTGAACATGGTGCCGCGCCCCGGTGTGGAAGGAGCGGAAGAAATTCCGCCGGTGGCCTTTCAAATGAAGGCTGTTCAGGAGATGATCCTGCCGGCCACCATGCACCAAACGACGGTCATAGAAACCGAGATTCCCGGAGCAGGAAAACAGGAGCTCGCGACGGAGATGTACCTTGTGGACGGGAAAATATACCAGAAACTCCCTTTGAATATTGAAACAGGGGAGATGCAGTGGGTTCGCTACCCCGAAGAGTTGTTCCCCGACCTCGAGCAGATGATGAGCGCGGAGAATGCGGCGGCAGTGACGCCTTCGGGACTGGAAGATTATCTTTACTACCGGCTGCTGGGCACAGCAGAGATGAATGGAGAAGAGGTTTATGAAATAGTCACCTATGGCCGCGTGGATGACTTCACCAAATTTATGGAAGCAGTAGCCGGGCAGCTTGGCAGCAATCAGCAACTACAGGGGCTCTTGGAGATGGGCGTAAGTGCGATCAAGTCTATGTCCTTCTGGGGCATCCAGTACATAGGCGTTCAAGACAATATGCCCAAAAGCGCGGATATTTATTTCATTATCAACTTTGCTGATGAGTTGTCCGGTATGCCCAACCCGATTGAAGCTTTACAGATGAAGATGAAAATCGAAGAGCTCAGCTACAATGAAGATCTGGAGATCGTGCTTCCGGATGAGGCTCGCGACGCTACCCTGATGGAGCTTCCGGAGATGCCGGAGCCCGCGGAATTACCGTAAGCTCCCGTAGATACAGAAGAATCAGTTGACGAAGGATAAAAGCTGCTTTTTCAACAGGCGTGCCCTTAACCGGGCACGCCTGTTGAAAAGTAACGGCTGACAGCATGTTTCTCCCTTCACCGGGAGCAACTCCCGGTTGTTGAACTTCTCTTGTTCTCCCAATTTTACCTCACCGGTAACCTCATCAGCCTGCTGGACTGCCGCATGTAATCCGGCGTAGCAAATTATTCAGTTCGGAAACTGAATTTACCAGATAGGTCGGCCCGGCCTCTTCAATTTCTTTTGTCTCTCCATAGCCATAAGTAACGCCAATGGAATCAATTCCGTTTTCTTTTGCACCAATAATATCGTGCTTCCTATCTCCGACCATCACAACTTGAGACAGCTTGATATTTTCTGTTCCCACACAGGACAAGACATAAGCTATAACTTCAGCTTTTTCACAGCGCGTGTTGTCAAGATTGCTGCCGACAACCAGATCAAAAAATCTGTTAAGACTAAAGTGTTCTAAGATCCTCTCCGCAAAAACGGTCGGCTTGGAGGTAGCTAAAGCTATCTGTAACCCTCTTTCCTTTAACCCGGCAAGCAGCTCGTATACTCCTTCATAAAGACGGTTTTCAAAAAGCCCCTTCTCCCTGAAGTATTCCCTGTAAAAATTTACGGCCTGCACAGCTTTCTCTTCGCTAAGCCCGTAAGAAGCGCTGAAAGCGTGGACCAGCGGCGGCCCAATGAAAGAATCAATTTTTTCTAAATTATCTTCAACTATCCCTGACTTCTTTAGTGCATAGTTAAGCGAATTCATAATTCCAACTTTCGAATCTGTTAACGTTCCATCCAGATCGAAAAGTATTAACCGGTAACAATTATTCACTTATAAACATTCCTTTCCAGGTTCCAGGCTTAAGCTTATATTTTTTTTCTCATCTGTTCCCGAAAGGTTTTATAGCCCAATGATTCCCAGCTTCTTTTACCCAGCAAATTACCTGTGATGACATTCAGCTCAATATAAGAAAGACCCTGTCGTTTAAAGTACTCCAGCAGCATACTCTCCAATTTCTTCATCACACCCTGTCGGCGATAGCCGGGTAAAACAAATGCCCCGTTAATATAACCGACCTTTCTAACTATGGAAATCGGCAAACAGCAATCCCTGACCTCACCCGAGATAAAGGCGATTGCTTTACCGTTCTCTTTTGCTACAAAAGTGATGGCATGAGGGCTTCCGATTGATTCAAGCAGATATTTTTCCAACCCGGTTTCTCTCGACAAATCAAAATCAAAATACTCATCGCCGGTCTCATCTTTAATAAAATATGCCAACTGATAATAAAACTTTACAACCTCTGGAACATCGTCCACAGTCATCTCTTTATATTCCACATTTGTCTCTCCTTGCAAAATAAACTGTCAACGCTCCTTTAGATATCCGCCGGTCATACTTTTTAATTATAGCAAATAATAGCCTGGCTACACTACTTGATAATAACCCTTCCCTTAGAAATGCGGAGAAGAATAATCAATCTTTTTATGCGATCCGCGCACATGCCAATCCGCGCAGCCGATAGCGCAGGGATGTTGACGCAAATTTGGTTAAAAAAGTACCGTCTGCAAAGGTGAAGACGGCGCATCTAGGGAAAAGAAGCCGGGTGATTTGGCTAGCGCTCGCTGACATTGTTGCCAGGCCTCTTTATCCTTTTTTATCCTTACTGCAAACCGGCGTCAAAAGCATCGACGACAGCGGTACCACCGTCAATCAACAGCACTGAACCGGTCATGAATCCAGAATCGTCACTGGCCAGATAACTGCAGATACCGGTAATCTCTTCGGGTTCCGCACCCCGCTTTAACGGAATGTTTTTAAACGGTCCCAGGTTGTCTTTGTCGAATACCCCAAAATGCCCCCTGGTCATCTCTGTAAAAACAAATCCGGGGCACACGGCATTAAAGCGTATGTTATACTTCCCATAATCCACAGCCGCCTGCTTGGTGAGCATGATTAGAGCGGCCTTGGTGGTGCAATAAGCTACGCGCCCGGAGAGGCAGCGCAGCCCGCCCAGAGAAGCAATATTTATAACAGAGCCCCCGCCTAATTCTTTCATATGGGGAACGACTTCCCGCATCAACAGGAAGGGAGCATTTAGATTGGTGGCGATTACCGCCTGCCAGTCATTAAGATCCACTTCGGCAACTCCCCCTTCGGGGTTAATGGCGGCGTTATTTACGAGTACGTCCAACTTGCCGCCCCACTCTATGGTCGCCTTCACTACCGCCTTGATATCCTCATACTTGGTAATGTCTCCGGGAAACACCTTTACCTTGCCGGGGGGAAGCTGGGAGGCCACATCCTCCAGGTTCTTTTTCCTCCGGCCAATAATACAAATCTTGGCCCCGTCTTCTACGAACCTCTTGGCTATAGCCGCGCCTATACCACTGCCTGCCCCGGTAATCAGTGCTACTTTATTATCAAGTCTCATTTTTCTCTCACCCCAAGTGTTTATTTATTAAGTAAAATCTACCGGTCAGATTAAAATTTGCGCCAGTTCCATTCCCTGCCACCTTTGAAAACATTTGCGTTCATCTCATTGCTGAGGTTAACCAGGTGGGCGTCGGGGAAGTGTTTAAACATTGTATAGAAAAAGCCTTCTACAGTATCGGTCTTAGCCAGGGCCTCCTCGGTAAGCTCTATGTATTTCCTGGTAAATTCAATGGAACTATAATCAAAGGGCATACCCGGCTTCTGATGACCGGGAATAACAACTTTAGGCTCCAAGGTCTTCAGGAAATCGAGATCTTTGATCCACTGTTGGCGCTCCTCCGAAGTAAGTTCGCAGGTAAAGGGATGAGCCCCGTTAAAGAGAAGATCACTGCCATACAGGGTCCCTATTGAAGGAATCCAAACCGCCGAATTATATTTCATATCTCCAATGAGCTTGGGGATAATCTCTATGCGGTGACCTTCCAGTTCAAAATAGTTTTCTTTGAGGGGTTCAATCTCTGCCTTCTTACGCGGCATGTTTACTGCACCGATAACCTGTTCCCAGTGCTCCACTTTGCCAAAAAATTGCTCATTGATAATTTCGCAATCCTCTGGGAGTGCCAAAACCTGGGCTTCCGGAAAGGCTTCGGCAATATGGCCCAGTCCAAAATAGTGATCTGGATGAGAATGGGTTACAAAAATTTTGGTTAAACGCTTCCCTGTCTCCAAAATCTCGGCAATAACCCTATGAGCGCTGGAAAGGGTCCACTGGGCATCCAGAAGAGCCGCTTCATTTTCTCCAAATACAATTACCGAGGCAACTTCAAAGCCAGCTTCATCAGCAAAAAAAACTTTGGTTGCCGGTAACCCTTTCCCATGGGTGTTAACCACTACTTCCATGAAATCCCTCCTAAACTCCTAAATTTATTATTGGTACTTAAGCTTTTATTTTTTGGGGTTTAGTCCAGCCTACCTCCCTTCACTTTTATCAGAAAGTTTAACTAATTATATATTCCACTACAATTTACAAATATCCTTTTTTTCACTGTTTTTCCTTTACCTTAGATTTTCAGCCAATCCTGACTCCTAACGATACTGATCATAGAATAAGGAGTAAAGGGTTTCCTTATGTTAATTCTATAGTTTCACCGCCGGAGAGGCTCTGCAGCCTTTCCCCAGCACCAAAAAGCTTCAGGCCTTCTCGGTCACAGTTCTGCCGACCTTCTAAAGTGACAAATATCACCAACTCGCAGTCGAATCCTGCGCTTGCCCGGGAAATAAAAAGCCGGCGTCTTGTTGCCTTTTCTCCTCAGCGGTTGTTTCTCGCTTGATTGCCAAACACAATTCTTTCATGTAAAATACAATAAAATATACTAAAAGCTGTCTTAAAGAGAGGGAAAAATATGCAAAGCAACCAACCCAGAAAAATACTGGCTATAGATATCGGCGGCGGCACCCAGGACATTGTTATCTATGAAGAGGGAGAAAGCCCGGAAAATTTTGTTCAACTTATCCTCCCTTCACCCACCGCTATCGTGGCTGACAGGATTGAGGAAATAACCAGGGCACAACAAGGGTTGCATCTCTCCGGCACGCTCATGGGCGGCGGCAGGTGCGTTAGAGCAATAAAAAGGCATTTAAAAGCAGGGTTTCCGGTCACTGCCGAAGAAGAAGCTGCCAAAACGATTAAAGACGACCTGGAAAAAGTAAAAGAGTTAGGTATTGTTATAAAGGAATCTCCTCCGGAAGGGTACGAGGTTGTGGAGACCAAAGATGTGGATTTAGAGACCCTGGGAAAGGCCCTGGCACTTTACCATGTCGATCTGCCGGCTGAGGTCGCTGTTGCCGTCCAGGACCATGGTGAGGCGCCTCCGGGAGTGAGTAACCGCTACTTTCGTTTTGAACATTGGAAAAGTTTCATCGAAGGGGGAGGGCTAATTTTTGAACTTGGCTACCTGAACCCTCCGGATTACCTGACAAGGATGAAAGCTGTCAAAAAAACGGTGCCTCACGCTCTTGTCATGGATACCTGCGCGGCTGCAATCCTGGGTTCTTTCGGGGACGAAACGGTAAAAAGCAAGCAGGGAGAGAGCATTGTGCTGGTAAACATTGGAAACCAGCATACTTTCGCCACCCTGATCAAAGAATACAGGATCTATGGCCTATTTGAACATCATACACGCTTGCTCGATGCCCAAAAACTGGCGGCCCTGATTGAAAAGTTGCGCAAAAAAGTGCTGACTCACGAAGAGGTCTTTGAAGATGGGGGCCACGGCTGCTATATAGCACAGGATGCCCCGGACAGCTATGTTTTTGTAGGGGTTACAGGTCCCAGGCGCTCTCTGGCACAAGGGCTCGGCTTTCACATGATCAATCCGTACGGCAACATGATGGTGACAGGATGCTTCGGGTTAATCGAAACAGTCAAAAACAGAAAATAAACGAGTCCGGGTTTACGCACCATTCAAGACCTTGGATATTTTCATCGCAGTTACTCCCGACCCCATAACAATCCGTCTCAGCAAGGGCCTGTACATAAACGGTGCTTTTAAATTCTTGACCATAATATTATATTTTAATTCGCCCGTCCTTTTATAATAAGCCCGCAGATAGTCCCGGGGATTTTCCTGCAGGCTTTGCGCCAGGGCCAGTGCACTCCTGAAGGCATAACTCAATCCTTCGGCTGATGTGGGGCTTATCCACCCCGCAGCTTCACCGATAAGGGAAATATTGCCTTCCCCAAGGTATATTTGGGCTGCAGACCGGGGGCGGATAATTAGCGCCGCCCCCTTTTTAACCGGTTCCTTTAACGCAAAACCATAATTATTAAGCTTTTCCTTCAGCAAGTTAAACTTCTCCCGGGGTTTTTCCCGCGGCAGCAGGGCGGCACCGACCAGTAAAAATTCTTCCTTCGGGATAGTCCAGGCATAAAAGTCGGTAATTGTTGGATCAAAAATTACAGAAAAATACGGAAGGTTTTCCGAAACCTTAAACCATTCCTGAATAGCAAGATATTTTGGGAGAGAGATTTTAGGGGCAAGCATCCTTCGCACTGATGAAAAGGCCCCGTCCGCTCCGACCAACAGCTTTGTTTCTTCAATATACTCCTTCCCGTTAAAAGTCAGTTTCAACCTGACTGAGTCTCCTGTTCTCTCCAGGGATTTAAGGAACCATCCGCAGCGAATATTCACAGAAGAGGGTACCAACGAAACAAGCCAAGCATCAAATTTCTCACGGTCAATGTTGATATAATGTCTTTGATAATATCTCTCCAAATTTCTTGGGAAATCTATCGTCCTTACAGTAAACAACTGGGGTCCGGCCAATATCTCACGGGGAACTCCAAGCCCGAGCTTTCCCAGCATATATTGAGCATCAGGGGCAATGAGCCCCCCGCATAGTTTGGTGATTGTATTTTTTTTCTTCTGTTCGAGCAGATCTCGGCGCTCGATCAATAACACCTTACGGCTGTTTCCAATTAACCGGGCCAGTGTCGCTCCGGCAGGTCCCGCCCCGATTATAGCAACATCATACATGGATTGCTCCCCCAATATGACCAGCCATACTAGAATTTTCCCCTTTTCCGGCACTTCACTTTAGTTTCTTTTCTTTTATATACTCGGAAATGAGGATGCAAAAACCTATTAACAGCATTATTATTCCAAATACAAAAAGTATGCCCAGCCCCAGACCATCGGCACCAGAACTAAATTTAGATTTTCCGGCCATGATTAAGAACCATAGTTTGGAAGGGTACGTTGATAACCAATCGCTTTGATGCGGTAAATAAATAACTCCACATAAGATTATTCCTATCGTCTGTAACACACCCGCAATAAGCAGTACCGCCCCGATAATCGTCTTTCTCATATTAAATCCCCTCTGCTAATATAAAAGGTTTGTAGATAATTTCGCAAAACGCGCGGTTGATCTTTGTTTTCCTTGTAAAAACATACTGTTAGCTTCAATATCAGCGCCCCTCTTTCCTGCTGCCGGCAATAAAATAAAAAGTATAAAGAATCCCTTTTCCCTGATTCAATTAGTCCTTTATTAATTCGGCAAGCCTGGTTTACTGCATCCGGGTATTCTCCTGATACCGGGAAATACTATTCATTGAGGTGATAGCATGTTTTTGCGCAAAAAAAATGTCTTGCCGGTACTCTTGCTTCTGCTCCTTTCTATTGCCGGTTGCAGCGGGTTCCCCGGATGTGATACTGCACAAAAGAATCCACCTGAAAAAACACAGGAAAAAAAAGAAACGCCAAAGGTAATAAAAGATATTGAAACTGCCACACTGGAGATAATGCAAATGGCCAATTTAATCCCGCTGATAGAAGCGGAATCTCCAAAGCCGGAGCAAACTGCGGAAAAAGGGGGAGAAGAAGCCGGCCAAAAGGGAGGAACAGAGCAAGAAGGAGGAGGCAGCAACATGGCTCTCACTTTTGAAAAAACCATTCTGGGCGAAACGATAAAAAGGGAACTTGAAAGCGAAGCCGGCGGTGGTGAAGAAAGTAAAATGCCCGGAGATACCGAACAAGCCTGGGATAAAATTAAAATGACGGTAACAGAGTTGCACGGGCAGTGGAACGAACTTGAGCCAATGCTTGTTGAGAAGAAGGTTTTTCCTGAGGCCATTAGTAGCTTTGAAGAAGCCCTGGACAGTCTGACAATATCAATCACGGAACACGACTATTTAGGCACTCTGACTGCTGCAAATGAACTTACCGGGCGCTTGTCCAAAATCATGCCGCCTTTTGCGGAGAATCCCCTGCCGGTAGCCACTGATTTGAAATACCACTTAAGAAAAATTTTGCTCGATGTCGCCAGTGCCGATTATAACGGAGCCCAGGAAAGCCTGAATTACATGAAAGAACATAATCATACCGTAACAAGCTCTCTGCAGGAAGGTGAAAAAAAAGCTGAAATTCTACGTACATCCCTTGATAACCTGCAAGATGCCCTGAACGAGCGAAATCCCGGCCTTATCAATATTAAAGCGGCTATTGTCATGGAAGAACTGGCCGGGATTATAAAAGATCAACAATAATAATCTGCGGCCTGGCAAAAAACCTCACCGGCGGGGTAATGGTCCCGACTCCGTTTGATACAATGACTTTTGCCCCGTCCACCTCCACTATTCCCGTGCGGTACTTCTGCCCATACTTGGAGGGAAGGATGGGAGCCCATAAGCCAAAGAAAGTAACCTGGCCGCCGTGGTTATGCCCGGCCAAAACCAGATCAACCTTATCGGTCCCCATCTCCTCCACATAATCGGGATTGTGGGTCACTAAAACCACAAAATCATTTTTATTAACATCGGCAATGGTCGGCTCAATATCCTGGATATCCTCCAGGTAATCGCCGACCCCTCCGACCTTGATCCGCCCGCCGTTTTTCTCCAGCCAGTAAGCCTCATTATCAATAAGCCGGATCCCGGCGCCCGCCATACACTGCCTGGTTAAAGCGGCACCTTCCCAGTGGTCATGGTTCCCGAGAACACCATAAACCCCGAGGGGTGCCTCCAGATTCTTTAATTCAGCAAAACACGGCTTAATATAATTCGGGCTCCTGTGAACATAATCGCCGCCCAATAAAACAATATCCGGCTGCAGCCCGTTAACCCGGTTCACCAGCCTTCTCAGCCTGGCTCTGGAAAAAAACGGGCCATAGTGAATATCCGTGAGGAAGACTATCCTGGTATCCCGGAATTGCTCCGGAAGATCAGGGCTTTGGAGGTCAATATATTTCTCCGCGAGCAGGAAGGGCTCCAGAAAAGCATATATCCCCAGAATAATCCCCATCAAAAAAATATAGCAAATAAAACTCTTGATGGCGATTGGCATCATATCACCGGCCGGCATTCAAAGATCATTTCATTGCTTATATCTTACCACACGCAGCGTTGGAGTTAAATGCAAATTTGCACGTATTATTATTTTTGGATGAGGCATTCTATAACTAGAAATGGAGGGACGGGAATGGTATTTACTATCCGCAGGGTTCCGGCAGAAAAACAAAGGCTTTTAAATGTCCAGGAAGTATTTTCCTTGTGGGATTTGTTAAAGACAAAATACAGCGGTCTGCAGCACTTAACTATTTTCATAAACTTTATACACGATCTTGATTTTAAGCAAATTGCGCAACAGCGCGTGGAGGAGAGCCGTAAAGAAATAAAATTTTTAGAGGAGCTTATTGCCCAATACAGGATTCCGGCCCCCCAACCTGTAAAAAAAGAAGCGCAGAGCGCTATAAATACAGAAATATTCACCGATGAGTTTTTAGCTTCCATCCTGCTGCTTTTTGAGCAGGAGCTGGTAGAAATGACGCTAAGAGCTTTCCGGTCGGCTGTGACCAACGATTATATCCGTAAAGTCTTTAAAGATTTTGTCTATAAACAGATTGATTGGTTAGATTTTACCATCAAATACCTTAAACTAAAAGGATGGCTCGATCAACCCCCATTTTACCCCAATATACCTGTTTCCTCCAATGAACAAATAGACTGCAGCACGGCGTTCCAACTGTGGGACCACCTTACTTTCCGTTACGCCAATATTGAGGTAACGGAAATTTACCGCATTCTGGCGATGGATGGCGACTTTAAATTGTTATTAAAAAAAGGAATACAGGATGTCCTGAAAAAAGAAGCCGAAAGGTTGGAAAAGGAACTGGTCAAATTTGGCCTTCCTTTACCTCCGCAGCCAAAGACAATCTACGAAAATCTGGGCATGTTACAAATCCCGGACCAAACCATGTTTAAACAGCTTTTTATAGGTATGCAGTCCGCCGCCATCGTCCATGCTCAGGCCTTAGAACATTGCACGACCAATGATCGCATAAGGCAACTGTTTAACGATTTGTTAAAATCAGAAGTGGATATAATTGATACTGTAATTAAATACGGTAAAGTAAAAGGCTGGTTGGAGGAAGCTCCCCGCTACTCGCCCATTAAATAGCAAAGATTATCAAAAATCCTTTTCCCGTTGTTCTTGCGAAGCGGAAACCAAAGGCATTTTTTCTTCTGGATTTTGTAGCCTGGTATCCGGGAACAAAGAATCATCACCAAGCCTCGAAGCGGTCAAACCGCATAAAGAGCCAAATATTATATGATCAACAAGGCCCA
>JAKORA010000120.1 GCA_029778075.1 Bacillota bacterium
TGAAAACCTCCCTGGCAGTAGATAAAATCTTTTTTCCCTGTATAGATGCGCGCCAGCTTTAAAGCCCCTTCATTGGCCTCAGTACCCGAACTGCAGAACCAGCAGTTTTGCAACTCCCCGGGTGTGATCTGGGCTAAATTGTGGGCCAGGACAGCAGCAAATTTGGCCAGAGAGGCCTGCAGCATCACAGGGGCGCTTTCCACCTTATGCAGGGCTTCCAGCACAGCTGGATGGTTGTGCCCCAGGTTCAGCGACCCAAAGCCTCCGATAAAATCAAGGTATTCGTTGCCGTCCTCGTCCCATACCCTGCATCCTTCAGCTTTAACAAAATTTACATCCATATCCAGCAGAGCATACAGGGCTGCCCAGCTGGGATTAACAAAATTTTTATAGGTCTCCTTCAACTCTTTGCGGGTAAACCTCAAAGCATCATCAACAGACAACAATTTTTTAGTCTCCTCCACAGGGCTAAGACCTCCCCCTAAATAGTTCGCAGCCGCTCCATCCGCCTTATATTGATTGCCCTGTTCCTCGTCCTTTTAGGGTTGGCGTTTTTTATCATTTGAAGGGATAAATTATGGAAACAGCATGCAACTCTTCTCTTAAATGTTCCTGCAGCCGTTTCTCAATTTCATCCGGCGTTATCTCCTCCAGGACATCCAGAATTTCGAAAAACTCAATACCGCGAAAACGATAGGCCAGATAATTGTTGGCAATAAACTCCAATGAATTAAAGCTGCGCAGAAATTCTCCCCTCATCTTGCGCTTGTGCCTGGTAAAGCTCTCCATATCCAGCCCATCTTTTTTAAATCTGGCAATTCCCTCCAGCAGTTCGGCATGAAGCCTATCAGGATCCTTTGTCCTGCCTCCCAGCAGAGTATAGCCGTAAGAGCACTCCCCTGTATACCCGGCGGAAAAGTGCTCATCAATAAGCCCTTCTTCATAAAGGCGGGTGTAAAGCGGCTCGCTCTTGCCGAAAATCATCTCCAGAAGAAGCTCGGTGGCGAGTTCACGGGACAGCAACTCCCTGCCCTCGAGTTCCGTGTAAGTGTCTTTAAAACCCATATTAAAAACAGGTTGAGAAACAGCCAGCTCCTGGGTAACTTTTTTCTCTTTTACGGCGGCTTTTTCTTGCGGATAGAGGCGCTGCATCTCTTTAAAAGGAGGAAAAGCTCGCTTGGAGAGGTTCTCTGCAACAAGCTCCAGGATTTCGTCAGGAGAAACATCTCCCGTCACAAAAATAGCCATATTGCGTGGATGGTAAAAAGTATTGTAACACTGGTAGAGAAGATCTTTGGTGATCTTTCCGATACTTTCAAAGTCCCCGGCAATGTCATTGCGTACGGGATGGCGCTCGTACAGGGCCTTTAGCAGGTTAAAGTATACACGCCAGTCGGGATTGTCCTGGTACATACGGATTTCCTGCTGGATAATCCCTTGCTCCTTGGCGACGCTTTCCTCGGTAAAATAAGGGCTTTGCACAAAGTTGATTAAAAGCTTTAAGTTTTCGTTAAAATAATCGGTACTGGAAAAAAGGTAGGTCGTATGGGTAAAACTGGTAAAGGCATTGGCTGAAGCGCCATAAGCGGCAAAACGATCAAATACGTTGCCCTCTTCATCATCAAAAAGCTTATGCTCTAAAAAATGGGCCACACCATCGGGAAGAACAATCTCCTCCTGATCATTTCCTCCGCTGCCCGGGACCAGGAAGGCATTGTCTATCGAGCCGAAACGTGTGGAAAAAATAGCGTATTTTTTATTGTAACCTTTGCGCGGGAGGACATAAAGCTCCGGGCCTCCCTCCAGCGGTGCATAATAAATTTTTTCATCGATGGTGCCGTTCGTTTTTATCTGCCATTGAGTTTTAACCATTTTAACTCTCTTCGCCCCTTTCTTCGCCTTGCGAGCGGAGAAAATAAACGGTATCGAGGTGGACCCTGTGGGCTATCTCCACCACGTTGTCTTCCCTGACATCTTCAATTTTACGGATAAAATAGTCAATCCCTTCTTCTCTTTCACCGATCAAACCGTCCATATAAAAATTAACCAGATTGTAAGGGCTGTCTCCCACAACTTTATACATGCTAATCAGGGCCCTCCTGGTGTTTTCCATCTCTTCCCGGGTTATCTTTCCTTTCCTGATCAACTCCACCTGTTCCAGGATGATCTCCAGGGCTTGCTGATAGTTTTTCACTTCTATACCCGAGCCGATCAATTGAATGCCCTTGTGCTTCTCCAGGCGGGAAAAAGAGTAGTAGGCAAGACTGGCTTTTTCCCTGACGTTTTGAAAGAGCTTGGAATGAGGGAAGCCGCCGAGGATCCCGTTATAAAACATCAGAGGTACATAGTCTTCATCGCGGTAAGAGGTATTGGTACGGTAACCCAGCGTTAGCTTGCCCTGGTTTACAGGAAGCCTTTCTTCATGATAGCGGACTTCACCGGGGATATTATGGACTTCCACAGGGGGGAACCGGACGGGTTCGCCGCTCCTTGGGAAATTAAAAGTCTCCTGGATCAGGTCAAAGGTTTCTTTCGGATCAACTTCCCCCACAACAAAAATATCAATGGGGTTTTCCTTGAGCAGAGACCTGTAATATTCATATAACCCCTCGGCCGAGACACGCTCTAACTCCTCGATGCTTCCATATCTATATACACCAAACCGCTCTGCAGAACACATTTCTTGAATACAGCGTTCCAGAGCGTAGCTGACCTTATCGTTAATCAGCCCCTTGATCTCCTTGGCCAACTGCTCTTTCTCCTGATAAACATAATCCCTTTTAAAAACGCCGTTTTCTAGATATGGATCGCTGATGACATCCCTCAGTATCAGGAGTCCCTGGCGGAGCAATTTTTCTCCCGGGGCAAACTTATCGTTAACCATCTCCAGAGAAAAGGAGAGAATCTGCCTTTCTCCCTTTTTACTCACATCGGCTCCCAGTTCTGCCCCATAGAGTTCCTCCAGGCGAATTTTTAGGTCACGAAAAGAAGGGTACTTCCCGGTACCGCGTTCAAGGACTGCCGGTATAAGAGCTGTTTGGGCCGCAAGTTCCTTCTCCAAAACCTGCTGCAGTAACACAGTTACGAGAACAGTTTTAAATTTTGGGGTGGGTAACAGGTGAATGTTGATGTTTGCCGGTAAGGTTTTACTGTCCAGGGATATCAAGGGAATTTCCTTCCTTTCTGCATATTTACTTTAAATATTACCCAATAATATTTGACTATATTTCCATGTCAAACCACGGATTTCCTGCCAGAAACATATTTTTTATAAAGATACTTTAATTCACGTCAGCTCTACCTCGTAACGCCATAATGAAATACCTCCTCAAAACAGAACAAAAGTAAGGGCAGCCCGCCGTAAAGCATGGTTGTCGCCGCTGCAACGACGCCGGAATCATTGACGAGAAAAGCGGTAAAACTCCCGGCAATTATCCCCCCCAGGGAGGCTTTAAACCCTGGTTTATCTTCAAAGATCTTTTTGGTTAGCCCGACCGGGTAGAAATAAAGAGCTGTAATAAGAAAGATTAAGATGAAAAGAACCCTGCTCCACAGGGAATAGCGAAGCAGCTTCATGTTCATCTGCATTTTGCGCAGGACGACGTTCCAGAGTTCCTGCAACCCGTCGCTGCGAACCAACTCCAGGGTCCGGCCCAAGTGTGAAACAGCGGCATCGGAGCCGGAATCATTGAGGAAGTACAGCAAAACTCCGGTCACCAGCATAAAAAATACAAGCAGCAGAAGCTTTTGGGAAAGGGGGAAGGAAAAGATATTTTTCGCCGTTTTTGCCCTGCCCAGGGAAAAAGGCAGCAGTGTATATCCTTCCTGCTTCAAAAGAGAGAGCAGGCAGCTCACGGTCACCGCCAGGGCAATACCTGCTGTAACTGCTCCTCCAAAGTTGGTACCGTATACCGGCGAAGCCATCAAAAAAAGAATCAAAAAAGAAGATACAATAAAGGCCCACAGAAGGCAGACAACGGCTGTCCGGATCCAGGCGGCAGCGTTTTGTTTTTCCTCTTCTGCTGCCGTCTTCGCCGCTTTTAAACATAGGACGAGCAGAGAACCGAATCCCAGGATAAAAGAACTAACCAATATGCCCATATATTCATTGCCGATACCGTAAAAACGCGCCCCCCCCACAGGATCGTAACCCAAAAAAGAACTGCTGAGCCAGGGTGCTCCTCTGAACAGATCGGCAGTTAAAAGGCTGAAATTGAGCAA
>JAKORA010000121.1 GCA_029778075.1 Bacillota bacterium
CAACACGCTGGAGCCCGGCTGCTCGATTGGGTATCATGTCCACGAGAACGAAGGCGAAGCCTACTATATTTTTAGGGGGACGGGCGAGTTTAACGACAACGGGACGATTACCGCCGTGAAGGCCGGCGATGTCACTTTTACCGGCGCCGGGGAAGGCCATGGCCTAAAGAATACCGGTTCCGAACCTTTGGAGTTCATTGCACTGATTCTTTATAAATAAAGGGAAAGAAATCTTATCCGGAAAAACAAAAAACCGGGGGCTTAGGCCCCCGGTTTTTTGTCGAATTTCATCAGCTTGACATAAGATGGAATATTATCTAAAATAATTTTAGCTAAATTGGCTAAAACCGCGGAGAGGAGAGTAGGTCATGGTTGTAACATCAACCGAAATCCAAAATAATTTCGGGAAGTATCTGCAACTGGCGGCGGGGGAAGAGATTGTTATTACCAAAAATGGCCGGGCAGTGGCCAAGTTAACGGCGCTTCAAGAACAGTCCGCAGCCGGGAATGAACAAGGGAGAAGGGTGGCGGAAAAGGTGGTCTCTTATGGGGATGGCCCGTGGAAGGCCTCATACGAAGAATTTCTGGAGCTGACGAAAAATTCGGAGGAGCGCTATGAATATATTGACGGGGAGATCCATCTTTTAGCTTCACCCAAAACCGCGCACCAGATTGTTTTAACCGAGCTTTTTGTTATTTTCTATCACTGGTTTGCCGGGAAAAAGTGCCGGCCTCTGGTTGCGCCCTATGATATAACGCTCCGCCGGAATCCTGAGTATATCAATGTGGTCCAGCCCGATCTGATGGTGATCTGCGATCTCGAAGAAAAGCTGGATGCGAACGACTATTACCAGGGGACGCCCACCTTGCTGGTAGAGATCATCTCCGAGCATACACAGCGGAAAGATTTGATTACCAAACTGGATCTTTACCTGTCATGCGGGGTTGAAGAATACTGGATTGTAAACCCCTTAAACCAGGAGATTACTGTCTACCAATTTGCGGGCCGGAATATCAAACAAAGTGCGACTTACCGCAAGAAAGAAAAAGCCCGATCCTTTACTTTTGACGGGTTGGAGGTCGAGCTCGACCGGGTGTTTAACAGGGCGTAAAGTATTCGATTCCCGCTTTTAAAGAGGCTCCATTCGTTGTCGGTTTGTGCCAATAGCCAATAATTATACCCTATACCGAGGGATTTCTAAACTTTGCGCCATTACTTATCCAAAGTAATGAAGCCGGTTAAGAGACCGGAAAATCGAAAAAAGAAGGAATAGGAG
>JAKORA010000122.1 GCA_029778075.1 Bacillota bacterium
CCGAGATCGTGGCGATGGCCCGGGAGATAGCTTCCGGTTTAACAAGTGATCTGGAAAAAGCCCGTGCCTTTTTTAGCTTCGTAATCTCCTATTTGCAGTACGATCTTAACAGCCCCAACCGCAACCAGGGAGCACTCAGCGCGCTGCGGGGGCGTTCCGGCGTCTGCGAAGATTTCGCATCTCTTTTTGTAGCGCTTTGCCGGGCAGAAGGGATCCCGGCCCGGCTGGTAAACGGCTACGCGGATCCCAGAGGTCGGGGGGATATGTGGAATGTAGCTCCCGGGGAAACTCTCTCCCTGAAAGGCTACCGTCACAGTTGGGCTGAGTTTTACACGCCAAGGACAGGCTGGATTCCTGTTGACCCCACCTTGAACATCTACGATCGCAATTTAACGTACTTTGCCTCCCTGCCACGGGCCAGTCACCTGGCGCAGAACTACCAGGATCAGAACATGAGGGTCCGCTACCAGGGCGGGCAGCTGACCGTTGCCTGGGGGGAAGAACTTACGGGATAAGAAGTTTGTTATGGTAGGTTTTAATTAGACTTTCATGAAGCCGTGCTTCACCATCAATGAATGTAAATGGCACGAATTATTTTATTAGATAAGTTTGAAAAAGGAGAGCATCATGGAAATTTACTTGGCCAGACAGCCGATCTTCAACCGCCGGCAGGAAGTTTACGCCTACGAGTTGCTGTATCGCTCGGGGAACGACAAGTTTTACTCCGCCCTGGACGGTGACCAGGCTTCCTCGGAGGTCATCACCAACAGCTTTCTGCTGATAGGCTTAGAGACCCTTACCAGGAAAAAGAAGGCCTTCATCGATTTCACCAGGAACTTGCTGGAGAATGATGTGGCCACGCTTCTTCCCAATGACCTCATCGTGGTCGAGATTTTGCAGGATATCGAACCGGATGAGAAAATACTGGAGGCCTGCCGGAAGCTTAAAGAGCTCGGTTATCTTCTGGCGCTCGATGATTTTGTTTACCACGAAAAGTTCAAGCCGCTGATCAGTCTTGCTGATATAATTAAGGTTGATTTCCTGACTACTCCGGCCGCAGAGAGAAGAGAGCTTGTCCAGAGAATCGGGCCCCGCAACGCTTTATTCCTGGCGGAGCGAGTGGAAACCAGAGAGGATTTTGAGCAGGCGGTGGAATACGGCTATTCCTATTTTCAAGGCTATTTTTTCAGCAGGCCGCACATCCTTACCGGGCGTGATATTCCCAGTTTCAAGCTTACCTACCTGAAGATCCTCCAGGAAATCAACAAACCGGACATAGATTTTGACAGACTGGAGATGCTGATTAAAACAGATGTGTCCCTTTCCTACAAGCTGCTCAAGTTTATTAACTCACTATCCTTCGGCTTTTACAGCGAGATCCATTCCATTAAGCAAGCCCTGGTGTTGCTGGGTAAAAAAGAGATTTACAAGTGGCTTTCCCTGGTCTCTCTCAAGAGCATAGGGGAAAATAAGCCTGATGAGCTGATCATTACGGCTATCTGCCGGGCAAGATTCTGTGAGCTGATCGCTTCCGCTGTCGGCCTTAGAGACCGCAGTTCCGATCTTTTTATAATGGGAATGTTTTCCTTGATCGATGCTTTCCTGGATCAGCCTCTGGACGATATTCTTTCCGCGTTGCCCATTTCGGAAGATATCAAGTTCGCCCTGCTGGGCGGCCAAAGCCGCTTTAGGGATGTCTACGAACTGGTCCTGGCCTATGAAACAGGTGATTGGGAAAAACTTTCCCGCAAGACTGCACTGCTGGAACTGGAAGAGAGGAAAGTTAGAGAGTCATACATCAGTGCGCTGGAGATGTCCAACCAGATTTTTTTGCGAAACGTCTCCTGAGCAATAGCGATACAATATCTGAATAATGACCTGAACGATAACGGCAAACCATTCGAAAGGATGGGACGCAAAGCCATGGGTCTAAAGCCCTTCCCAAAGGGCCATGATTGCCAGGTTGCCGAAACAGGGGAGTTTTTATCCTCGGTTTTTTATACCGATCCCCGGCCTGGCCGGGTTTTTATATATACTACCAGAATTTGGCATAAAAAAAGTATAAAGATAGCTTCGGAAAATAAATCGTTAAAGGTGGTAAAGCCGGTGTTTTCCAAACAAACTGCAAAGGCCAGCGTGAACAGGCCCCAGGGTCCTGCCGGGGAGCAGGGATTAAGCAAGAAAAAAGAGCTGGACGATCTTGCTGCCGAAACACTGCGCCGGGTCATCGACAGCATAGACGATACTATTGATCTGGAAAAGCTGGATGCCTTTCAAAAGAGGCAGTTTACGGAGCAGATCTACGACACCCTGGTGTCACTGCTGGAGGAAAAAAACCGGCATCTTTCCCAGGGCGACAAGCAGAAGGTTATCCAGTATGTCCTGGACGAGATTCTGGGTTACGGGCCGATAAACTCACTCCTGAAAGACCCGACCGTAACCGAAATCATGGTAAACGGCTATGACAATGTCTATGTGGAGAAGAACGGCAGCATTATCAAGACTGATATAACTTTTCGTGATAACGATCATGTTCTGCACGCCATCAACAAAATTATTACTCCTCTGGGGAGAAGGATTGACGAAAGCTCGCCCACAGTGGATGCACGCCTGCCGGACGGTTCACGCGTCAATGCTATTATACCGCCTCTGGCCCTTAAAGGCCCGTCACTGACGATACGGAAGTTCTCGGCCGATCCTTTTACCGTGGAAGACTTAATCCAATTTGGGACAATGACACGGGAAATGGCTATGTTTTTAAAAGCCTGCGTCAGGGCGCGTATCAATATGATCGTTACCGGCGGGACCGGAAGCGGCAAAACAACCACCTTGAATGTTCTCTCCAGTTTTATTCCTGAAAAAGAGAGAATTGTAACCATTGAGGATACAGCGGAGTTGCAGCTCTGCCAGGATCATGTCGTGACCCTGGAGAGCCGCCCGGCCAACATTGAAGGCAGGGGAGAGTTCACTATTCGTGAGCTGGTTATAAACTCCCTGCGCATGCGCCCCGACCGCATCGTCATCGGCGAAGTCAGGGGCGGGGAGGCTCTTGATATGCTGCAGGCCATGAATACCGGGCATGATGGCTCCATCTCTACCCTGCACGCCAATAATCCCCGGGACGCCCTCTCCCGGTTGGAAACCATGGTGCTCATGGCGGGGATGGAGCTTCCCTTAAAGGCGATCAGGGAGCAGATAAGCTCCGCCATTGAGCTGGTCATCCACCAGACACGCTTCAGCGACGGCAGCCGCAGGATTACCAGGATCAGCGAAGTGGTAGGGATAGAAAACGACAGCATCGTCCTGCAGGATATCTTTGCTTTCCGGCAGGAAGGTGTGGACGAGATGGGGCATGTGCTGGGATACCACATCATAACCGGGATTGTACCACGCTGCCTGGAAAAATTGAAGGCTCACGGCGAGCTGCTCAACGTATCAGAAATAATCCCGGAGTGGGAGGCAAAGACTCCTGCCGAGGCAGCAAGTGCAGCAGAAGAAGCAGAAGAAGAGGAGACGGCCCATGAAAAGCCGGCCGCTCTCCGGGACGAGGAGCGTGTTGCTGCCGAAGAGGCCGTTACCGTCGCATCAGTCTTTCTAGAGGAGGGCGTAC
>JAKORA010000123.1 GCA_029778075.1 Bacillota bacterium
ATTTTGGTTACATGTACAGAGGCAGCTCTTTTCCCGCATTTCTCACAAAGCATAACTTCTTCCTCCTTTTAGTATACTCTACGCAAGTTTTATAAGCATCAGTATCATATCCTTGAGCAACCTGCCCCGCAACGTTTCCTGCAAAGACTTATCATTAACATTGGCCAGGCCGTCTAATACTGCTTCCATTAGTCTTGATTCCCGGAGTGAAATGTATTTCAACTCATAAAGTCTTTGAATCAACCCCCTGGCCCGATCGTCACTTATCCTTCCCGAGGTTATGTCCTGAAATAGCATATCCAGGATGTTATCCAGAGAAGCTTGCAGTTTTCTAATCCGGACAAACCCCTTTCCACCCCTTTTGCTTTCAACCAGATAACCCTTTTCCAATGTAAAGCGAGTTTCCAGAACATAATTAACCTGTGAAGGAACACAATTGAATTTACCGGCCAGTTCCTTTCTTTTAAGATCGATATAACCTGAAGGGCTTAAAGTAAGGAGTTTTTTAAGATAATCCTCAATGCCATCGGCAAGATTGCTCATTTTTCCTCCCCTTTTCATCCTGTCCTTGAGCTAGGCTTTTCCTGATACCGATGTTTTTATACTTTGACTTTCTTTGACCTTAATGTTATTATACCCCACGGTACTGTTGTATATGCAAATTTCTTTTCGGGGAAATAGTGAGGATTATCAGCCACTATCGTAATTTAACGTTGTTTATCTCTTTAAATTACGGTATTTTAATAAATTGCTAATAATAGCTTTAAAGGTAAGTATAGGTCAATAACCGGGGGATATAAAGCCTTTAATATCCCTTTAAAAAACGCCGGTTTTCTTAAAAGAATCCGGCGTTAAGGTGATAATAAATTTTTTTTCGTTATCTTATTTTTATTTTATTCATGCTCCTGCTGAAAATACCACTCTTCCAACTCCTTAAAAGTGGGGATTTTCTCTCCCCTCCGGCATACTGTCTTTATAGCCCGCACATAAAGTACCTGATAGTAATAAAAATAAGAACTGCAAACCCCACAAAGATGAGACCAGAGATTCTCCTGCCGCCACATGCGGATAAGCAGGCGCGTACATTCCGGGCACGGTTTCCAGCGATAGGCAAAAACCCACTCCCAGAAATGTTCTTGAAATAAGTGCAGGTTTTCTTCAATTTTTCTTCTTCTTTTCTCCTGTAAACTCACAACATTCACTAGTTATTGTCTCCTTATCCAGGTAATGTTTGGTTGTTTCACTCATCTGTTATTCTAACCATTTTAGCCATGAAGATACATTGTTGCATGCAACCAGTTAGAAAAAGCGAGGCTGCAAACAAGCGCCCCGCTCCAGGCGAATTTCATGAAGTTTACAGGATTAAAACAGCATAAAAAAATGAACTCTCCCCCTTACAAGTAAGCCTCCTCCTGTTTTCTCTTATGAATGTCAGTAGCTCACTATTACTGCTTCATCGGGAATTAAGGTAATTTTTTCGACACCCTTTTCTGTAACAAGCCAGACATTTTCCAGCCCGGCCATACCTTTCCCGGGAAAAATAAATTTGGGCTCCAGGGCAAAGACCATTCCGGGCTGTAAAACGTGCTTTGATCCCGGGGATAAGACAGGATATTCGTCTATATCCAGCCCCAGTCCGTGGCCGATAAATTTTACCTGTGCCTCCCTGTAACCCATGAAGTAATCACCAAGTCCCCGGCTTACCGCTGTTTCCAGGGCAAGATGATATAAATCCGCACAAAAAACCCCGGGGGCCGCCCTGGCAATCACCTGTTCCTGGATCTGCCTGGCAATAAGAAAAGCCTCCTCCAGCTCCGGAGGCAGCGGGCCGAGCGAAAAGAGGCGTGTTTCATCCAGAATGTATCCTTCATATATAGTGCCATAGTCGATTCCAATAGGCTCATGTGGAGCAAGCGGTTTCCACCCCGCCCCCTGAGGACATGCCGCAGTCAACCCTCTCCCTGCGGTGCAGGTGTCCAGAAAAGAACTGTAGAAACCGTTTTCTCCGGAAAAGACATGTACATAAGACATTTCCGTGTTGAATGCTCTCATGCGTATAAGCCCCTGGTGCCCCATATTGCGAAAAATACTTTCGATTTGGGCTGCAACCTGTATTTCCGGTTTTCCCACTTTCAGCAGCTCCGGTATTCTCCGGTTGACCTGGAGCGATATCTCTGCTGCTTTGCGAAAAAAAGCTATTTCGTAGTCGGATTTTATCATCCGGATCTCCTTTATTAAGTTGGAGATATCCTTAAAGGTTGCAGAGGGAAACTGCTCCTGCAAACGTTGATATTGGTTTACGGGAAGGATATCCAGCTCCAGTCCCAGTCTATTTAAGTCCCGGCAGGCATAGTCTTTTACGTATTCCGCCAGTTGTTTAAAATTTTGTAACGGCAACACCTTCTCCCAGGTGCTTTCCTGCTTCGCCCTGTTTAGATTCCGCTTAACCATGAATAGCGGCTCTTTATCCGCCGGTACAAATAAAAAGCCCTGCTGCATGGAGCCGGCAAAATAATAAAGATCCATCTTCTCCGTTAAAAGAGCGCCGTCCAGGTCCTCCTGACGTAATCTAAACTGCAAAACCTGCACTCGCCTTTTCAACTCTTCCAGCGGTGTTAACTGCAAGCTTACTACCTCCTTGAATCTAGAGTGGAAAATATTTTACCAGGGAGTGTTGGCCCTGAATACTATTAAGACTATTGGCTGGCCAACTCCTCTATTATCTTTTGCAATATGAACTCTTACGGCGGAACTTTTAAAACTTAACTTTACTTTCAGAATATTTTAGAAATATTTTAGCACTCAACTGAGTGAGATCCAGGGGAGGCTTAATCACCGAGGTAAGTTTTGCGGACCTGATCATTATGCAGCAGGGAGGAAGCCTCGTCATCCAATACAATCCTGCCGGTTTCCAGAACATAACCCCTGTGGGCAATGCTGAGGGCCATCAGAGCATTTTGTTCGACCAGTAAAATGGTAGTTCCCTGTCGGTTAATCTCTTCGATAATACGAAATATTTCTTTAACGACTATGGGAGCAAGGCCCATTGAAGGCTCGTCCAGGAGCAGCAACCGCGGTCTGGACATCAGGGCTCGCCCGATGGCCAGCATTTGCTGCTCTCCGCCGCTTAAAGTACCGGCCGGCTGCTTTTCTCTTCCTTTAAGCTGGGGGAAAGTGTCAAAGATCATATCTATATCTTTATGCAGGCCATTTTTGTCTTTCCTTATATAAGCTCCCATGAGCAGATTCTCCAGCAGAGAAAGGCGGGGGAAAATGCGCCTTCCTTCTGGAACATGGGAAATACCCATTTTAACAATATCATGGGGAGGCACATTATGAATCTGTTTTTCGCAGAAATAAATACTCCCTTCGGCAGGTTTAAGTAAGCCGGAAATGGTCAGCAGCGCTGTCGTTTTCCCCGCCCCATTTGCACCGATTAATGTAACAATTTCTCCCTCTTCAACCTTGAGACTGATACTTTTCAGAGCCTGTATATTCCCGTAAAAGGTGGAAAGATTCTCTACCTGCAGCAATCTTTTTGCCTCCCAATAGTTAAAAGTTAGGTAGAAACACCCAGGTAAGCATGAATGACATCCTCGTTTCCCTGAATCTCCGCGGGCGTCCCTTCAGCGATTTTCCTTCCGTAGTTTAGGACGGCGATCCTTTCCGATATCCCCATGACAACTTTCATATCATGTTCAATCAGCAAAATTGTTTTATTCATCTCATCCCTGATCCGGGAAATTAGCTTCATTAAGTTGATCGTTTCCTGGGGGTTCATACCTGCAGCCGGCTCGTCAAGCAGCAAAAGCTCGGGTTCTGCCGCCAGGGCGCGGGCCACCTCCAGCCGCCGCTGCTCACCGTAGGATAGGTTGCCGGCCTGCTCGTCTTTTTTATCTTCAAGCCCTACAAACTCGAGCAAAGAAATGGCAACGTCCCTGGCCTCCGCTTCCTCGCGCCTGTCCGACGGCCGTCGCAGAATGGCGCCAATCAGCCCTGAAGCAGTCTTGGTATGTCTGCCGATAAGCACGTTGTCAAGGACTGTCATCTTGGAAAAAAGGCGTATATTTTGGAAGGTCCGGGCCAGCCCTTTCGCTGTAATCTGATAAGGTTTCAACCCGCTAATCTTTTCATTTTTAAAGTAAATTTCTCCTCCGGAGGGCTGGTAATGGCCTGTAAAAAGGTTAAACAACGTAGTCTTTCCGGCTCCGTTGGGCCCGATCAATCCCATTATTTCCTGTTTTTTTACGGAAAAATCCACCTGATCTACTGCCTTTAACCCGCCAAAATTACGGCTGACTTTGACTGCGTCCAGGATATAATTATTATTTGATGGCATCGTTCCAGACAATCTCGTCATCCCCTGATGAATAATTTTACAGTCCACTTTTTTTATTGATATTCATCCTTTTTAAAATTGACTCTCCCCGCAAAAAACTTCTACTGACACTGGTTTCACCGAGCAACCCCTGGGGCCTTACTCTCATCATGATAACCAGTATCGCTCCGTAAAACAGCTGCCTGTAGTCGGCGCTTGCTCTTAAAAATTCAGGAATAGCGGTAAGGGCTGCTGCACCGATAACGGAACCCCATAAATTTCCCAGCCCGCCCAGCACAACCATGCACAGATGTTCAATAGAGCGCAAAAAGCCAAAACTGCCGGGATGGATGTATTGAAAATAATGCGAAAAAAGCCCGCCTCCAAGACCGGCGAAAAAGGCGCCGACCCCAAAAGAAACAATTTTATAATAGGTTGTATTTATACCCATGGATTCGGCTGCTGTCTCGTCTTCACGTATAGCAATAAATGCCCTGCCAACCCTGGATTTTAAAATACGGTTCAAGAAAAACAGTGTAAGCAAGACAGCGATAACAACCCATAATAATGTTGTAATTTTGGGTATTCCCCGCAAGCCTACCGCACCGCCGGTTATTTCCAGGTTAAGAAATACGATCCTCACTATCTCCCCAAATCCGAGGGTCGCAATGGCCAGGTAATCCCCTTTAAGCTTTAACGTTGGAACTCCGATTAATATTCCAAAAAAACCGGCTACCAGAGCGCCGCATAAGAGGGAGGCAATAAAAGGAAAACCCATTTTGAGGGTAACAAGAGCAGAAGCATATGCTCCTATGCTCATGAAAGCAGCGTGCCCTATGGACAGCTGCCCGGTAAAACCGGTGATCAAATTTAAACTGGCGGCCATAATGATATTTATTCCTACCAGTATGATTATCTGCAAATAGTAAGCGCTGATCAATACATCTGTCACCTTCTTACCCTATAATTATATCACAATAACGTGATAAGGGGTAGAATTTTGGCTGTTGGCTTAAGCAAATGCTCATGCTGAGCTTACAGGTTCCTCGATTAGACCCCGCTACCTTTCTATGGAAGCAGCGCTTTGCTGTGGCGAGAGCGACTTGTGTAGCGAAGTCAAAAAGTTCAATATAGAACCCGTTTCATGCTCCACAGGGGTGGCGCAAGGTTGTGGCGAGCGGAATGTGCAGCTTGAGCTCGCAGGTTCAGCGAAGCGAGGGCTTGAGATGGCCCGGCGGACATGGACGTCCGCCGCCGGCAGCGCGAACATGGAGGTGAGCTCTGCCGGGAAGGCCAATCGAGAGCCTGAGCTGAGCTGTAAAACCTGCCTCAAGCGAACCCTGAAGCGAGCACCAACTTGCGCACCCTCCTCTAATGCGAATTGGCCGGGTAGGCCGTCGGGGACTCAAGCAAGCCGTAACTTTACGAGAGAAAGGCGGAGTTAGTTCCGCCTGCAGCAATCGCTGCTCCATTGCATATTATACTTTTACCTGCAAAGATTTCCCAATTAAACCTGACGGTTTAAAAAGAAGGACAATAATCAAGATTGCGAAAGCCACAGCGTCGCGGTACTGCGAAGAAATATAGGCAGCCCCCATAACCTCGGCAATTCCCAGTAAAAGCCCACCAAGCATCGCCCCGGGAATACTGCCTATTCCTCCAAGAACAGCAGCCACAAAGCCCTTTAACCCGGGCATAAGTCCCATCATTGGAGTAACGGTGCGAAAATAAATTCCGACCATGACACCGGCTGCAGCTCCCAGGGCTGAGCCCACGGCGAAAGTAATGGTGATAACCTTGTTAATATTAATACCCATGAGGCTGGCGGTATCCTTATCCTGGGCAGTGGCGCGCATGGCTATGCCTATCTTTGTTTTCTGAATCAAAAAAGTTAAACCCAGCATTAAGAGAAATGATACTATTAGAATAATCAACTCCACCCTGGATATGGTAAAAAGCGATGTTTTATATACCCTGGAAGCAAAAGGGCTGGGAAAAGAATAAGGCCGTGCCCCCATAATCAGCAGGGCCAGGTTTTGCAAAAAAATAGAGGCACCGATAGCGCTGATAAGTGCCGCCAACCTGGTAGAACG
>JAKORA010000124.1 GCA_029778075.1 Bacillota bacterium
CCTAAAAATTTTCCATCTTTATATTATATACCCGTACTTTAACCCTTATGTAAACAGCCAAAAATTTCCTGTTATTACTGGAGAGGCGAGGAGAAATGAACCTTGACCGGCGATCCTTTTCGCAGGTTAGTCCCGGCCTCCGGTTCCTGCTTAACTACGACTCCAGAACCGACGGGCTCCATTTTTAAATGCAAACGGCTTAAAACCTCCCCAACCTCTTTTACCGTCATACCCTTCAGATCAGGTGTAAAAACATGCTCTGGGTTGTTTTCATCCCACAGATCATCAAGGTACACAATGATACTTGTATGCAGAGGGACCTGTGCGCCGGCTTTGGGCGTCTGATCCTTGATAATTCCTTCTTTCCCCACCAGCTTCAGCAGCAGGCCACGGTTATCCAGGAGCGCACCGGCTTCATCAACAGTCTTCCCCTTTAGCTCGGGGACTTCGATCAACTTTACTTCCTCCTCGCCGGCAGGCCGGGCAGGAGGAATCTCCAAATAGGAGAGAACATCTTTCATAATGACCCTAAACAGAGGAGCGCTCACCTGTGAACCCCACTGGGGCCCCCTTTTAGCGCCATCAACCGCTATATAAAGCAGGATCTGGGGATCTTCTGCGGGAGCAAATCCGATAAAAGAAAGAATAAATTCATCCGGCATATATACTCCACCAGGGCCAACCTTTTGAGCCGTACCGGTTTTACCGGCAATACGGTAACCTTCAATAACAGCATTTGCGCCGCTCCCCATGTTTACCACTTCTTCCATAATGGCTGTGGCGCGTTTCGCTGTATCTTCTGAAATGACCCGCCTGACAATCTCGGGGCCTCTCTTCTCCACAACGTTCCCATCGGCGTCCCTGATCTCTCCAATGACATAAGGACGCAGCAGGCGTCCCCCGTTGGCAATAGCCGAAACAGCCATAACCTGCTGCAGGGGGGTTACCGAAACCCCCTGACCGAAGGATGAAGTAGCCAGCTCAAGGGGACCGATCTGTTCGGGTCTAAAAATCAAACCTGTTCCTTCACCGGGATAATCCAGGCCGGTCTTGGCACCGTAGCCAAAGGCACGTATGTACTCAAACATCCTCTCCGGACCCAGCCTCTCCCCCAGGGCTATAAAAGCAGTGTTACAGGAACCCAGGACAGCTTCCAGGAAATTTATGGAACCATGTCCTCCCTTGTGCGATGTCCAGCATCTGATAGTATGCCCCGCTATGGTAACGGAGCCCGAACAAAAGAAAGATTCGTTTTCGTTGTAAATATTTTCTTCAATAGCGGCACACAGAGTTACCAGTTTAAAAGTGGAACCGGGTTCAAAGGTATCTGTTATGGGGTATAATCTCCAGTACTCTTTACTGTATTTGCTATAATTATTAGGATCAAAATCCGGCTTGGAAGCTACAGCCAGGATTTCACCTGTTTTCGGGTTCACCGCTAAAGCCATTACCCTTTCCGGCTCATATTCGATCATGGCCCTGGAAAGTTCCCGCTCAACGATAAACTGAATAGTCTCGTCAATGGTCAGATACAGATTCATCCCTTCTTTGGGAGGGATATAGCGGCGTACCCCAGGAATCTCCCTTCCCAGGTTATCTGTAGGGAACACAATCTGTCCGTCTCTGCCTTTTAGCAGGTCTTCATAATATATCTCCAGGCCCGCCCATCCCTGGTCCATGCCCACGAAACCCAAAAGCTGGGACAAAAGACTCCCATTGGGGTAAAAGCGCTTCGTTTCATGCGTAAAAGTAATACCCGGCAGGTTTAACAGCCTGACCTCCTTGGCGACTTCTTCATCCACCTTTCGTTTTATATAGACGGCAGCCCGCTTCTGGGTAATGAGCTCGTAAATCCGCTTCTCATCCATCTCCAGAACAGGCGCCAGGGCCCTGGCCGTAAATGAAGGATCCTCAATCTGGGGAGGGACGGCGACAATGGTCTCCACTGTAGCGCTTCCTGCCAGCAGCTGACCGTTGCGGTCGTAAATGTTGCCCCTGGAGGAACGCGTCGGTATACTGCGGTTCCACTGCTCCCATGCCTTCTGCTCCAGATCCCCGGCCATCACGAACTGCACCCAACCAAGCCGGAACACCAGAGCAACCATTATCAGGAACGTAATAAAAAAAATAAATAAAAGTCTCCGACGTATATGTAAA
>JAKORA010000125.1 GCA_029778075.1 Bacillota bacterium
GCCCTATTTTAAGCCTAAAATATTTCCTATTTTCCTTACCCCTTTTTCCTTAATCCTAACTATATGTAATCAAAACAAACTCGCATCAAAATTCAAATAAACTCCTTTCACAAATCCCTCTCAAACCCTTGAAAACACCGGCTTGTTATTCCTTGCCAATTTCCCATTTAATTCCTATTCACTTAATCTTTACTCTTTAAAGTCCTTTCATTCCTCAATTTTTGGGGCAAAAATGGAAATAAAGTGCTTGTAGGATTGAGGGTTTAGGGGGAAGGTTTAAGAAGTTTTATTTCCATTTCTCCTCTCCATTTTTTCTTCCATCATTTCTTCCAATCCATTGATTTCACTGACTTTAAGCCTTATCTCTCTTTTCTATTCTAATGAGAATTTCTAATAAAAAAACATGGCTTAACCGAGATTCCTTATCCCTTTTAAACCATGTTTCCTGCAATAACTTTATTTGCATTTTAAAAAGAATTTGCAAAATGAAAGGAGTTTATTTGATTTATACAAACAAATATGTAACCCAAACAAACTTCTTTCCTTTTTCAAATAAACTCCTTTCACCAACACCCCTCAAACCCTTGAAAATACTGGCTTGTTATTCTCTTCCAATTTCCCATTTAATTCCTTTTTCCTTATTCCTTACTTCCTAAAGTCCTTTCATTCCTCAATTTTTAGGGCAAAAAATGAAAATAAAGTGCTTTTAGAGAAAAGGGTTAAGGGGGGAGGATTAAGGGGGGATTTTGTCCATTTTTCATTTCATTTTCTTTTCCATTCAATCTTCCAATCCATTGATTTATCTTAATTTCGGCCTTGCTCCTTATTCCTTATCCCTTAAAACTAATACATAAAAAACATGGCCTACAGGACATTCTTTTGCCCTAATAAACCATGTTTCCTAAAAGTACTTTATTTACTCCTTCTCAAACATTTGAAAAATGAAAGGAGTTTATTTGATGTAGACAGGCACGTACCCGGTTTAAATTTCTCTCCGCCCTTCCAGGGCGCGGGACATGGTAAGCTCATCGGCATATTCCAGATCCCCGCCGACAGGCAGGCCGAAGCCGATACGCGTTATCTTGACACCCAGGTGTTTGGCGGCGCCGGCAATATAGTAGGCCGTCGCGTCACCTTCCACGTTGGGATTGGTGGCGATAATGACCTCCTTGACCTCTCCTTCCTTCAGCAACTCCAGGAGCAACGGTATCTTTAACTCCTCCGGCCCGATGCCCTCCACCGGAGAAAGGGCCCCGTGCAGGACAAAATACCGGCCTTTAAATTGCGCTGTTTTTTCAATGACCATAATGTCCCGCGGTTCCTGGACAACGCAAAGGAGCGAGCTGTCGCGGCGGCTGTCGCGGCAGATCGCACAGAGTTCCTGCTCTGCCAGGTTACGGCAGCGGGAGCAGTGCTTTACCCGGCGTTTGGCCTCAATCAAGGCCCGGGACATCTCCTCCACCTCTTCATTATCCATGGAGAGAACAAAAAAGGCCAGGCGCAGGGCCGTTTTGGGGCCGATGCCCGGCAAGCGGCGAAAAGCTTCCACCAATCTGTTCAGGGCTGGGGGGAAAAGCATTGTGTTAGCTCAACCTTTCCTTTTAAGCTTTAAAGGAGGCCCTTGGGCAGCCCCAGGTTCCCGCTTATTTTCTGCAGCTCGGTGTTGACCATCTCGTCGGCTTTGCGAAGGCCTTCGTTGACGGCGCTGATAATCAGATCCTGGAGCATCTCCAGATCGTCCTCCTGCAATAGCTGGGGATCCAGATGCAACTCCAACAACTCCTTGGCGCCGCTGACAACAACGCGTACGGCTCCGCCGCCGCTGGTTGCCTCAACCGTCCGGCCGCGCACCTCTTCCTGCATTTTCATCATTTCGTTCTGCACTTTCTGTATCTGCTTGAGCATCTTACCCATTTTGCCGTTCGGCATCTCAATGTTCTCCTTTCAACATTTTAGCATTATTAAAAGGGGGCCTCTTCGTCTTCCGGTGGCTCATGGCCGGCTTCATCAAGGCCGAAGGACCAGAAATCCCGGGAAGCCAATTTTTCTACGCCGGTCTCTATAAGCCGACCGTTAAAGAGCTCCAGCATCTGGCGGATAAAAAAATCGTCATCCTCATTTTCCACGGTGTTTTTCACGGTAGAGCCTGTTTTTTTTTCACCTGTTTCTTTAGGAGCAGCCTCCGGCGTATTCTCCTGTAAAACAACCTTCAGCCGTATTTTGACTCCCAGCAGCCGTTCAAGCAGGGATTCGATATAGCTGCTGTGTTCTTTTGACTCTATTCTTCCCTTATGAATACTGTGTGTTGAGGGGAAGGATATGGTAAATATTCCCTTTTCGCAACTAAGGGGGGACCCTTCCAACAGCAGGGCATGAACGCTTAGCTTGCGCTGTTTTTTAATCTCGGGGAGCAACCTCTCCTCCCAGAACTCCTGCAGTTGTTCAGGAGAGAGCACCGGCACCGCGCCCCGGGCATCTGCCTCCGGTTTACCTGATGCAGTTCCCTCTTCAGCCGGGGTGCGGGGTGATGCCTGTTGCCTCTCCACCTGCCGCGCCGTTTTCGCCGGAGGCGGAGGCGCAGAGAGCGCAGAGTGTTTTTTCCCCGGCGTTGCTTTATCAGCGTTAAGGCCCGGCTTATACCCTTCAACTGCAGCGGGACGGCCGGAAGGTGTCGGAGGGCCGACAACTGTTGTCTCCCGGCCTGCCAGGCCGCCCAGTCCGGCAGACTCCAGCTTTTCTTCCAGTTCTTCCAGCCGGCTTAAAAGAGCCGCCGGGGAAAGGTAGTGGCGGAAGCGATAGGCGCGGACCAGCCGCAGAAAAGCCAACTCCAGAAGGAACCGGGGTTGCGAGGAGCCTTTCAGTTGGTAGGTCAGCTGCTGCAAAATTTCCAGCATTTCCAGGAGGACGGCATGATCAAATTTATCCCTCTGTTCAAGAAGATATGGCTTCATGCCGGGGACATCTTTCAAGATCTCCTCTTCATCACCGCCGGCCTGTAGGATAACAAGTTTGCGCAGGTAGAGAACCAGTTCTTTTATAAAGCGGAATAAGTCCCGTCCCTGGTGAACCGTGTCTTTAATGGTGGCAAAGCCGGCAGCAATATCTTCATCCACAACTGCCCGGAGCAGGTTGAAAACCGTCTCCGGCGCCGTCAGGCCCAGTATTTCCAGGGCTTCCTCATAACTGATCCTTTCGCCCCCGAAAGCGCGGCACTGTTCAAGGAAGCCCAGGGCATCCCGCATGGAGCCCTCTGCCAGGCGGGCCAGCAGGTAGAGGGTCTCATCTTCTACGGCAAAATTCATTGCGGAGGATACTTCCCGTAAAAATCCGGCGATTTCCGGCACTTCCAGCAGGTGAAAATCAAAACGCTGGCAGCGGGAGACGACAGTCAGGGGAAGCTTGTGGGCCTCCGTGGTGGCCAGGATAAAGACCACCCCGTGCGGCGGCTCCTCCAGCGTCTTGAGCAGGGCGTTAAAGGCCTCGTTGGTAAGCATGTGCACTTCGTCGATAATATAAACCTTGTAGCGGTTTTGGGCCGCGGCATAATGTACTTTTTCCCGCAGATCGCGAATTTCGTCGATGCCGCGGTTGGAGGCGGCGTCGATTTCCAGTACATCCATGTTGCGCCCATCCATAACCTCCAGGCAGGAGCGGCAGCGATTGCAGGGCTCAGGATTAACGCCCTCCAGGCAATTCAGGGCCTTGGCCAAAAGTTTGGCCATAGTGGTTTTACCGGTACCCCTGAGCCCGCAAAAAAGGTAGGCATGGGCGACACGGTTGCCGGCCAGGGCGTTTTGCAGTGTGCGGGTGACATGCTCCTGCCCCACCACCTGGGAAAAAAGTTGCGGCCTCCAGCGGCGATAAAGAGCTGTATAAGGTTTGGTTTCTTCCGGTCTGGATACGGGCAAAAATGAAACACCTCTTTAAATATCAGCAAATGTCAGCTAGCATTGACAATTTAAATATGGGAATATGGGAAAAGCTTACATCAGTAATTCGCTATGCAAACTTTTTTTCCTGCATTATATAATAAAGTAAAGAAAACCGTCAAATCGTTCTCTTATCGAGCGATTTGGCGGTTTAGCTTTAGAATTAATGGCCGTGCACCTACCTTTGACCCCGCCCCCCAGGCGGAACCCCGGCAGTTTGCTCTGCTCCAGCACCCCTGTGGCACCCGCAATGTTCCACTTACCGCTGCTTCCTCCCGGACCTGACGGGGTTCATGGACTTGCGCCGCACAGGACCAGAGCTTCCTCACCACTTACCGGGGGCAAACCCTGCAAGGCTAAGGGCCGGGGGTAGGAGTTCGACCCTGCTATAGCGGGTTGCAGGTACAGGGCACCGCTACCTCCCCGTCCAGCACGGCCAAAATTTAGATAAAAAATGGCGGAGAGAGAGGGATTCGAACCCTCGAGACGAGGTTTTGCCCCGTCTACTCGCTTTCCAGGCGAGCGCCTTCGTCCAACTCAGCCATCTCTCCACGCAGGACTATAAAGGACTATGCAAATTAAATATATTTTGTTTTCCCTATTCCATCTCTTATTTTACCCTAAATCGTTGACTTTGACAAGGGAAAGAAAAAGGACTTCGACCATTGCTCGTTAAAATGTATCTAAGGTAATATTTCAAACCAGCTTTTTCAAATTCAGCAAAGTTCAATTTAAGTTGCTTTTTAATTCTTGAGAGGCCTGGGTTCCTATGGGTGTAGTTGGTGCTTTACCTATTCTGGAACGAGGCCTCTCTTTTCCTGCTTTATTTGAAATAATTAACGCCGGCGGCAAAGATGCCCTGCTCTTTTTCCCCGGGAACATTGACGCCCACAAAGGACCCTACTCTTTCCGAATGTCCCATTTTCCCCAGAATACGGCCGTCCGGGCTGGTGATGCCTTCAATGGCTTCGCAGGAGCCGTTGGGGTTAAAACGCGGGTCGTTGCTGGGGCGGCCGTCCAAATCAACATACTGGGTGGCCACTTGCCCGGCGGCAAAGAGTTCATTGATGGTCTCTTGCGGAGCCACAAATCTTCCTTCCCCGTGAGAGACGGGGATAGTGTGGATATCTCCGGCTTCAACGTTGCTGAACCACGGTGAAAGTGTAGAAACAACCCTGGTGCGCACCATGCGCGAAACGTGCCGGCCAATGGTGTTAAAAGTAAGGGTGGGGCAATCTTCCCTTATATCGATAATTTCCCCGTAGGGAAGCAACCCGAGTTTAATCAAGGCATGAAAGCCATTGCAGATCCCCAGCATTAAGCCGTCCCGTTGTTTAAGCAGTTCCATGACCGCTTCGGTAAGCCGCGGGTTCCGGAACAGGGCGGCAATAAATTTCCCCGACCCATCCGGCTCGTCCCCGGCGCTGAAACCGCCGGGGAGCATGACAATCTGGGCACGGGCGATCCTCCTGGCCATCTCCTCAATAGACTCCTTTACATCCGCTGCCGTGAGGTTCCTGAAGACCAGAGTGTCCACCAGGCCGCCGGCCTTTTCAAAGGCCTTGATAGAATCATATTCGCAATTTGTTCCCGGAAAAATGGGGATGAATACTCGCGGCCGGGCGATGGAGGGGGAAGCTGCTCCACGGCGCGGGGATCTCTTGTTAAAGTAGGGGCGTTCTGCCGGCGGTGCCGGCGTTGATGCCGCTCTGGCAGGGAATATTTTTTCCAGCGGTTTCTGCCAGGCCTCATAAGCCTCTTCCAGGGGAATCTCCAGGCCGTTTACAGAAATAGCCGCTTTCTCCTGGGTATAGCCGAGCAGTTTATACTCGACCGGGCCAAAAGCCTCATCAAGGTTGGTGTTACGCTCCATCTCCAAGACAATGGAGCCGTACTCCGGAGAAAAGAGGCTGACGGGGTCAACCGGCTCGCTGAAAGCCATCCCGATACGATTGCCGAAGGCCATCTTGGTAATAGCTGCCGCCAGCCCGCCTGTCCTTATGGTATGAGAGGCCAGAACCAGACCCGAGCGTATCAGGGCATTTATTTGGCTAAAATTCCTCTGCATGGCGGCAAAATCGGGCAGCTCATTTTCGTCCCTGCCCAGCGGCACGAGGACGACAGGGTTGCCTGCCCCCTTGAACTCCTGGGAGACAACATGGCGGGCATCTACGGTATTGACGGCAAAGGCCACCAGGGTCGGCGGCACATGCAAATCCATAAAGGTGCCGGACATGCTGTCTTTCCCGCCGATGGCCGGGATACCCAGTTTCTTCTGCGCGTAAAAGGCACCCAAAAGAGCGGCAAAAGGCTTACCCCAACGGGAAGGCTCTTTGCCCAGCTTTTCAAAATATTCCTGGAGGGTAAGGCGGATTCCCCGGTAATCTCCACCTAAGGCCACCACTTTGGCCACCGCCTCCACAACGGCGTACAGGGCGCCGTGAAAGGGGCTCCACTTGGCCAACTGGGGATTGTAGCCGTAAGTCATAACCGTCGCCGTGGTTGTCTCTCCGGAAAGAAGGGGCAACTTGGCCACCATCCCCTCCGCCGGCGTATCCTGATACTTGCCGCCCAAAGGCAGAAGCACCGTGGCCGCACCGATGGTGCTGTCAAACCTTTCCACCAGCCCTTTCTGGCTGCACACATTCAGGTCCTGCAGGTTGGCGAGCCAGGCTTCTTTTAAATCGGGCAGCCCCGCGGCCGCTTTCCCGGGAAAGTTCCGGAAATAATTTTCTTCCTCCACAGGGGGCTGCACATACACCGCTGTTTTTTGTTTTACTCCGTTAGTATTAAGAAAATCCCTGCTTATATCTACAATGGGCGAGCCTCTCCAGAACATCCGCAGCCTCCGCTCCGAGGTAACCCGGGCTACAACGGTAGCCTCCAGGTTTTCTTCCTCGGCCAGGCGGCAGAAGAGCTCCACATTCTCAGGGGACACCACTACCGCCATACGCTCCTGGGATTCGGAAATGGCCAGCTCGGTGCCATCAAGACCCTGGTATTTTTTGGGCACGGCATCCAGATTGATCTCCAATCCGTCGGTCAGCTCTCCGATGGCCACCGAAACGCCACCGGCCCCAAAGTCGTTACACTTTTTGATCAGCACGCTGGCAGCGGGGTTGCGGAACAATCGCAGGAGCTTTCTTTCCGTGGGCGGGTCACCTTTTTGCACCTCCGCCCCGCTGGTAAGAAGGGATTCGGTGGTGTGCTCCTTGGAGGAGCCCGTCGCGCCGCCGCAGCCGTCACGGCCGGTCCTTCCGCCCACCAGGATAACGGCATCGCCCGGGACCGGGCTTTTCCGCAGCACGTATTTGCGGGGGACGGCGCCGATAACGGCGCCAAGTTCCATTCTCTTGGCCAGAAAACCTTCGTCGTACAGCTCCGCCACCTGGCCCGTAGCCAGGCCAATCTGATTCCCATAGGAACTGTAGCCGGCCGCCGCAGTGGTCGTTATCTTGCGCTGGGGCAGTTTACCGGGAAGAGTATCTTCAATAGGCCTCCTGGGGTCGGCGCAGCCTGTAATACGCATAGCCTGGTAAACGTAAGCCCTTCCGGCAAGGGGGTCCCGGATAGCCCCTCCCAGGCAGGTAGCCGCACCGCCGAAAGGCTCTATCTCGGTAGGATGGTTATGCGTTTCGTTCTTGAACATAACCAGCCATTCTTCTTCTTTGCCGTCAACATCTGCTTTGACCACAATGCTGCAGGCATTGATCTCCTCCGATTCATCCAGATCGTCCAGAAGTCCTCTTTTCTTCAGTTCCTTCATACCCATGAGGGCAATATCCATCAGGCAAATATCTTTTTCTTTCTCCCCGGCGCCGTAAACGTAGTTCCTGGAAGCCTGGTATTCTTGGAAGGCTTCCTGGACAGGGCCGCTGAAACGGCCCGGGGCAATGTTCGCTTCTTCAATTTTGGTGTTAAAGGTTGTATGACGGCAGTGGTCTGACCAGTAGGTATCCAGCACCCTGATCTCGGTAATGGTCGGCTCTCTTTTTTCTATATCCCTGAAATAGGACTGGCAGAACAACAGGTCTTCCAGGCTCATGGCCAGTCCTCTGCTTTCCAGAAAGTCCTGAAGTTCGTCGGGCGATTTATTGTTAAAGCCCTCCAGAATTTCAATCTCCGGCGGTTCCGCTGTCTCCATCTCCAGGCTTGACGGTTTGTCCAGCGAAGCTTCACGGGATTCCACGGGGTTAATGCAGTACGCTTTGATCCTGGCAAACTCGTTAGCTGAGATTTTTCCCCGCAACATGATTACCCTGGCAGAACGAATTTGCGGACGCTCCTTTTGGGTGAGGATCTGCAGGCACTGGGCGGCTGAATCGGCCCGCTGGTCAAACTGACCGGGCAGATACTCCACGGCAAAAACCCTCTCCTCGCTATCCATTGGTAAGACCTCGTCATAAACCAGATCAACCGGAGGTTCGGAAAAGACAATCCGGCGGGCCCGGGCATACTCTTCTTCTGTAATTCCGGCAACATCGTAGCGGTTGACAACTCTTACGGCTTCCAGCCCCTTGATACCCAGATTCTCTTTTAGATCCCTGTACAGCTCCTGCGCCTCAATATCATAACCCTTGCGCTTCTCTACAAAAATTCTCCGAACTTCGTTTAACAATTTACATGCCCCCTGTTAACCGGATTGGTAGATGCGGCATAACCTCATTAAACAATGACTCGGCAGCAATAATCAGCCCTCAAAAGTGCAAATTTATGCTCATTTGCCGAGAGATCTAACTATAATTATGCGTTATTTTTTGCCTCAAAGCAATGGAAAAGAACTTCCTGCTGAAAAAAAAAGCTGTAAAATGATAACCGGCAGAGCTCATCCTCTTTTACTCTGCCGGTTGACGCCTTCCGGGTTGGCAAAGGGGCTTACAAGCCTAAAAGCTCTTCTATTTTTCCCTTATCGAGTCCCACTACCACTTCGTCGCCAATCAGAAAAGAAGGTACACCCCTTAAGCCCCTTTTCAGAAATTCGTCCCTTGCTGCTGCATCGACGTTAACATCTTTCTCCTCATAATCAATCCCCTTATCGCGAAGATACACCTTCGCCGTGCGGCAGTGCGGTCACGTCTGGGTGGTAAACATAATAACCTTCTTCACGGAATTAGCACCTCTTTCCATAGGAGTTATTTTTTTGTTCGCCTTTAGTCACTCTACTTCCTGCCAGGAATGACAAAAATAACGGACACGTCTATTATTAAATTGCTTATTAGCTTTCTCATTTAGCCCCACTACCTTTCCATGGAAGCAGCGATTTGCTGTGGGCGGAGCGACTTGTGAAGCGAAGTCAAAAAGTTCACGGCAAAGCGAGGGCTAAAGACGACCCTGCCAGCCCCGCCGACACAAAAACAATTAAAAATACCACTATTTAGAACCCGCTTCATGTTCCGCAGGGGTGGCGAAAGGTTGGGGCGAGCGGAATTGTGCAGCTTGAGCCAGCAGGTTCAGCGAAGCGAGGGCTTGAGATGGCCCGGCGGACACGGATATCCTTGTCATAGCTTCTCAGTTTTCTCCTTTAGCCCCCGCTACCGTTCTATGGAAGCAGCGATTTGCTGTGGGCGGAGCGACTTGTGAAGCGAAGTCAAAAAGTTCACGGCAAA
>JAKORA010000126.1 GCA_029778075.1 Bacillota bacterium
GCTGAAAGTCATCAGGAGTACCTGCTCAAGGTGCTCAAAGAAGAGCTGGCCTACCGGGAAAGCAAAATGAAAAACCGCTTAATTAAGCAGGCCGGCTTTTACACCCTGAAAACCTTCGAAGGTTACTGCTTTGATGAGATTAAGCTGCCTGCGGAGCTCTCTGTTGCCGACTTAAAAGAGGCCACTTTTATCGGTAAAAAGAAGAATCTCATCCTTTACGGCCTTTACGGCAACGTTGGAACGGGCAAAACTCACCTGGCAACAGCCATTGGCATTGAAGCATGCAAGCAGGGCAGGGTAGTCCGCTTTTTTCGCACCGCTGCTTTGGTAAACTTGCTTAATGATGCCCAAAGGAAGGGGGAACTTGGCCAGTTACTGAAAAAGCTGTCAAAAGCAGAGCTTCTGATTTGCGATGAATGGGGTTATGTCCCACTGGACCGGGGCGGTTCAAAGCTTTTGTTCCAGGTAATTTCCGAGTGCTATGAGCAAAGGAGCGTGATTATCACCACAAATCTTGAGTTCAGTAAGTGGGTAAACATCTTCTATGATGAGCAGATGACGGCGGCGCTAATCGACCGCCTAGTGCACCACAGTTATCTGCTGATTTTTGATGGGCAAAGTTACCGGATCAAAAATTCTTTGATGAAAAATTACACGTAAATTTCCCTGGGTGGCTGCTGCAGAAGGTGTCTGCAAAAACAGGGAAAAAGTACTTGCAAAAAACATGCATCAGCAAACCCGGTACGCTTTTATCGGTATTTAAGTTATTTGATATGTTGTTAGTATATCCTGCTTCAGGTCAGGTATTGTATGCTGCTTTAACTTTCAATCGGGTAAATTAATTGAAGAAGGTTCTTAGCCGGCACCAATTAGTTTAGAGATTACCGGAATTACTTCAGGGTTAAGGAAGCCTTTATCCTGGTCTTGATAAAAGCAAGAAATGGAGTTGCGGTAGGTCTCCTCGATTTTTTCAGCAAGCTTAAGGATCTCCAGATAACTGTATAACATATCATCTAAGCGTTTCTCCGCGACCGGCGTTATATTGTCATGATGCTTTTCAATTAAATAAGCAATTTCTTGATTAACCCCGAATATCCGCGTAATTTTAGCTCCAACCGGTCCATGTTCGGAGCTATTGCCGGTGAAAATTAACCCGAGGTCGTGCAAACGAGCGGCGACTCTAAGCGAAGCCATATGTTTTTCCAGCTTGCAGGCTGCGGCCAAAGCAAGGCAGTTATTTTCCACACGCGCGGCATGGCCCGGGCGGTTAAGCTTTTCCTCACAGAAATTATTTAACCTGTACAGTGCCTCCAACATTTTGTTTTCCAGCTTATGTTTGCGTGTGACCAGGCTTTTTACATGGAGGAAAAGCTTCTTTAGATTGACGGGTTTACTTAAAAACAGATTTACTCCCAGCTGGTATGAAAGCAGCAGGTTCTGTTCGTCGGGGAAAGCGCTGGTTACAATAATGGGCAGATCAAAAAGATGCTCGTCGTTTCTAATTTCCCGGGCTACAACAAAACCGTTTTTGCCCGGCAGGCGCAAATCCAGGATCAGCAGATCGTAGTTTCCGGCTTGCGCTTCTTCCAGGGCTTCACTACCGTCTTTTTTCCAGGTGATTTGTGCGCCTTTAGCCGCAAGGTAATCTGAGATCAGGCGGGCGCTGTTAGGATCATCCTCGGCAATCAAAACTTTTGTTCCCGCTAGCATGGCGTCCCTCCCGGCGACACTTTGCCGCCGGTACTGTCTTTAGGCTTGATATAATCCAAAATTTGCTTGATAAATCCCCTTGTATCTATCGGTTTGGTGACAAAACCGTCGCAGGAGGCCTCTTGCGCTTGCTGCCGGTCCTGCTTCATGGCGTGGGCGGTTAAAATGATCACCGGAATATGGCCGGTTGCCGGGTTGCTTTTAATTTTTTTAGTAATGCTCAGCCCGTTGGTTCCTTTTAAAGAGATATCCATTAAAATCAGGTCCGGCTCTTTTTTAGACAGTGCTTCAAAAGTGGTGTCATGATTTACAGCCTGGACAACCTGCAGACCGTGTGCTGTTAAAAGGTCGGTGACCAGCCGCATATGGTCGGGATTATCCTCCACAACCAGCACGGTAGGAATATTTTTTTTCACTAAACAACCCTCCCATCTATTGAGAACCCTGTTTTGAAACTGGCAAGGTAAAAGAGACGGTGGTTCCCTTGCCTACTTTGCTTTCCAGTTCAATCTTTCCGTCATGGAGCTCCACCAGTTTTTTAGAGAGCGGCAGCCCCAGCCCCACCCCTTCATATTTACTTTCGTACAAAGTCTCGGATTGGTAAAATTCATCAAAGATATGGTCCAGATGTTTTTTTTCAATACCGATTCCATTATCGCTGACGCTGATTTTGATCTGACTGTTTATCAGATCGGCCGTTACGGAGATCTTGCCCCCGGGAGGGGTAAATTTGTGGGCATTGGAGAGTAAGTTATAAAGAACCTGCTTGATTCTTACCTGATCGCCATAAAGATGGGGCAGATCCGGCTCTATCCGGACTGTAAGCTTTTGGTCTTTGGATTTTATTTGCGGCTTGATAATGGTTATGATTGATGAAACCAGCTCGTCTACGCTGAAAAATCCTTTGTCCAGAGAAAGCTCGCCCTGTTCTACACGGGCAATGTCCAGGATGTCGCTGATGATCTGCAAAAGGTCTCTGGCGCTGTTCAAAATGATATTTGTATAATCTTTCTGCGTCGGGTTGAGCTCGCCAAAAATTTCGTCATGAAGCATTTCTGCAAAACCGATAATGGAGTTTAACGGGGTGCGCAGCTCATGGCTCATGTTGGCCAGGAATTTTGTTTTCATTTCATCCAGCGCTTTTAAATTTATAACCGCTTGTCTGAGCTCGCTGGTCTGTTCACTCACCTTTTTTTCCAGCAGAATGTTGGAGGCCTGCAGCTCTTTAGTCAACTGCTGTAATTTGCATTGTTCGGCTTCCAGGGCAGCAAGATATTCTTTTTCCCCCATAGATTTTTGATAGATTGTTTTGGCCATTTGTTGTAGATAATGAAGAAGATGATTAATTTCTTTTATGCGAAAGGCGCTTTTATTTTCAAATTCCCGGAGCTGCCCGGGTGTAATCAATTCCTGGGCTTCGGCGATATTTTTGGTCATCGTCGTTAAAGAAGCCAGCGGCCGTGTGAGGGACCGTGCCAGGAACGTTGCGGTAACCAGGGCAATAATTAAGCAGACTGCCAGGGAAAGCAGGATGGCAAAAAAGGCGTCTTGCTTTACCGTGGCGATCCCTTTTGAGGGAACACCGACGCTGAGCGCTCCGACAATCTCACCGTTTGCATTGGTGATCGGTTCGGAGGCGATCAGGTGAATATCTCCCGGCTCCATGAGCGCTTCGCCGGAATATCTTTGACCCTGCGTAACGGTTTTAACCAGCTCATCGTGTTGGTGAGTTCCTAAAAAAAACAACTGGGAGGTCGACTCGATATTGCTGACCACCCTGACACCCTTGATTCCAATAGAAAGGTAGGAACCGTCTATTTTATTAGAATAATTATCCGGGAGCAGTTGATCATTGTTGACCAGATCACCGGCCACGAGGCAGCCGCGGATGGAACCGCCTGCGGAAACCACAGGAACAGCGGTGGCCCGGACCAGGGTCCAGGCGAACAACTTTTTATTATCTTGAACATAGAAATCGCCTTCGTCCCCTTCTTTTAGCTCAATCAAAAAATCATGTTTCGGCTGCAGCGTGGAATTTGCAAAATATTTTGTAGGAAGCGCCTCCGAGGTATGGATGGTTATTCTCCGGGCTATACTGGAGGCGGCCAGCTCATTTAACTCCGGGGGCAGGTTTGCGGTGTCTAAATTTCCGGCAATAGCTTTCATGTTCCGGTCAAAGACAAGCCAGAAATCAATGTCCGGTTGACTATCCATGATTACAGCCATTTCATCTTTACTTTTTTGATCGAAGGTTGGGGCCATCAGCCTGAGTATAGACTCGGTTTTTTGGAAAAAGGTGTCATATTCCTGCCAGGCGACAACTAGAGAGCGATCGAGTAAGTTGTTGATATGTTCGTCCAGCCGGGAAAAAATAGTCATAGTGTTTAAGGCGGTCATCAGGAACATCAATAAAAACATAATTATTAAAATTGAAATTAAATAGACACTAAAGATAGAGAAACCTTGATTTTTACTAGTGAGAACTGTCATCCTGGATTATCCCCCTGTCAAAGGCAAAAAGCGCCGCTTCAGTACGGTTTTCGGCTCCCAGTTTTCGTAGGATATTGGAAACGTGTGTTTTTACTGTATTCATGCTGATGTACAATCTTGAAGCGATTTCCTGGTTTGAATAACCCTTGCCGATCAGAATTAAAATGTTAATTTCCTGCCGGGTCAACCCGTAGACAATTTGCAACTTTAAAACCTCTGCCGGAGTGGCAGGATAAGATTGTTCTTTATCACGCGTTATCTTAAGAGGCAACCCATAAATGGCGGTGATTAAATCCAGGTGTTCTTCTATTTTATTCGGATCTGCAGTACAGCCGCCAATAAGAAAAAGCTTCTGCCCGGCTTTTTCAATGGCTGTCGGGAAGGCAAAAACATGCAGTTTTTTGTGACAGCTAACCATTATAGGAGCAGCTTCCTGTTGGGCAAGTTCAAAATTTTTGAAGATATAACTCAGGCACTCTTTATGGTGGGGTGCCGTTTGGAGACAGTGCTGTGGCATTCCCGAAGGGATGGTAACTTCTTGCAGCTTATGATCATAAAGGGTGAGGCTTAACCCGGTTTTTTCAGAAAGGAGGTCCTGTATGGCCTGTAACCTGATTAGCAAATCCATTCTCTAACCAGCACCTTATTTATGATACCTTGCTTTGCCTACTGAATGTATTCACGGTAAATATGCAAATCCCTTTTACTAAAAATTACTACTATAGAAGTTTTCTAGTCCCTTAGTACTAAGCCTATTATACTTTAGTGCTACTGTTTACGTATTTGGTTTCAAATATCATCCTGAACTAAGCCGGATGGGGAATTTTCAGCAATGTATGAGGTTGCTATGATAAATTCAAGCAACCGTAATTTTAAAAACAGTGTTGAAAGAGCGACAAAATTAAACAAATATAAAAAGGGAGGGGATAACCGGAAGCGGTTGGAAGCGTCAGTGCGTGGAACTTTTTGGGGGAAAGTAAAAATTTAATCCAAGGAGGAGACTCAGTGGCTAAAACATTAGCAGAAATTCTACAGGAAAAAGGTATCCCGATGAGTTTCGAGTACGGGGGAAAATCCCCGGACGAGATGGTAGAACGTGAAGTTAAGAAAGAGCCTACGCCCAGAGCAAAAAAGCTGAGAGACCTGTACTACGATACACTATCTTCAGCGACGGTTGAGTTTCCCTACTGGTATACCCGGAAATACGAGGAGCTGAAGCACGAAATTCCGGTGATCCGCAGGGCAGAAGCGCTTAAATGTGCCTTTTCTCACCTTACCCCCACGATCTGGCCCGGCGAGCTGCTGGTAATGGGTAAAGCGCGTTATTACCGGGGTTCTTTCCCCATGCCCTGGCTCTCTGAAGGCTATTTTATGGCCAAAGAAGATGAGCTTTATCAGGCAGCCCTGGATAAAGGCAGCGCCAGTGCCGACGAGGTTACCAAGTGGGGAGCCGGCGGGGGCAACGTAACAGAGGATTTTGGCAACGTTACTTCTATTGCGGGTAAGTTTGGCATTCGCGATGAAGAAGTTCCGGCTATGCTCAAACTGGCCCGGTCCTGGGTAAATCAATCGGTTGATGATTTGGGCAATAAATATGAGCGTATGGTTCCGGTATACGACATTAAAGAAAAGGTGATGAGAAGCGTCATCTGTATGTTTGATTCCGGCTATACCCTCCCCCAGGGCCGTGAAGTGGCCAACTATTATTACCCGCTGCAGTACGGGTTTGGCGGGATTATTGATATGTGCAAGGAGAAAATCGACGAGGTTGCCGGTCATGCCGGTGGAGATGGAATCGCCGGTATGGATCGCCTGTACTTTTACCAGGCCGTGATCACTGTTCTGGAGGGGATTCAAACCTGGATTCTCAACTACGCTAAAGAGGCACGCCGCCTGGCTGGCTTGACCGATGACGCAGTGCAAAAGAAAGAATATGAAGAGATCGCCGAATGCCTGGAGTGGATCTCAACCAACCCGCCACGCACTTTCCGCGAGGCGCTTCAGCTGACTTACACCATTCACATTGCGGTGCTCAACGAAGACGCGATTTCCGGTCTGTCTCCGGGAAGGCTGGGGCAGGTTCTCTATCCCTTCTGGGAGCAGGATATGGAGGCGGGGCGGATTGATGAGGCCAAGACGATCGAGTTGCTGGAATGTCACCGGGTGAAATTTACCTGCATCGACTGCTTTGCTTCGATGGGGGTTGTCGGTGGGGTCCTCTCCGGCAACACCTTTAACAATCTCAGCATGGGTGGCCTGACCAAGGACGGCTTGCCTGCTTCGAACGAGTTGGAGATGCTCATTCTCGAAGCGGCGATGAGATGTGAAACGCCGCAGCCGACACTTTCAGTCCTCTACGATATTAAACTTCCTGAAGATTTCCTGTTGAAGGCAATCGAGTGCAACAAGACCGGTACCGGCTACCCCGCCTGGATGAATTTCCGGGTAGGACACGAATTCATCCTCGATCAGTATCAGGCTGAGGGGATGACTGTCGAAGAAGCCCGGGCCTGGGCCATCGGCGGCTGCCTGGAAACTTCGCCTTGTGCCTGGCATGAGTTAACATTAAACGGCAAGAAATATAATATCCCTGGAGGAGCCGGTCAGCCGACCAGTGTCGGAGTGCACTTTATTTCCAATCCTAAAGTGCTCCAGTGCGTGCTCTTTAATGGCTACGATCATATGAGCGGCCTCCAGATCTACCCGCCGCACAACAAGAAGCTGGAGACCTATGAAGAGCTCTGGGAAGTCTTTAAAGAGTACTACGAAATAACCGTAGACTGTCTTTGCAGATGTAACAACATTCAGCACGACATCTGGCGCAAGAACAACATGTCGATTTTCCATTCGATGCTAAAACCCGATTGCCTGGAAAAAGGCCATCATATCGGCAACATGGGCTATCGTTATAACGCTACCTATAACGTAGAAAGCACCGGAACCATCAACATGGTCAACTCCCTTGCCGCGCTGAAGAAGCTGGTCTACGAAGATAAAAAGTACACCCTCGAGGAAATCAAGCAGGCCATGGTCGACAACTTTGGCTTCAAAACTGCTGAAGAGATCGGCAGTTACTCGCTTGCTACCCAGGAGAAAAAAGAAGGCGGCGATAAATACGATGAAATCCACAGTGCCTGCCTGATGGCGCCGAAATATGGCAATGCGGATGAGTATGTCGATGCTATCCTGAAGGAATACGAAGAGTGGTTCTGTAAGATGTGTCGCAAGTACCAATCCCTGTATGCCAGGCCTCTCTACGCCTGCCAGATTTCGGTGTCCACGCACGGACCACAGGGCGCAGCAACGATGGCGACCCCGGACGGGCGCCTGGAAGGGATTACGTTTGCCGACGCTTCCATGTCTGCTTACCCGGGCACGGACCGGAACGGGCCTTACGCGCTGTTCACCTCGGCAACTTGCTGGGACCATTCACAATCTCAGAACTCGCAGATGAACTTAAAAGTTCACCCCTCTGCTATCAAAGGTCTTGAAGGTTCAAGGAAGCTGCTTGAGCTGACCCGCGCATACATGCATGCCGGCGGCTTCCATATCCAGTACAACATCGTAGATTCCAAAGTATTAAAAGATGCCCAGAAGCATCCGGAAAACTACCGGGATCTGTTGGTGAGGGTGGCCGGCTTTACCCAGTACTGGGTCGAGCTGGGTAAGCATATCCAGGATGAAGTGATCGCCCGCACCGAGTACGAAGCAATCTAACCGTTTTTAAACCCCGGGCGGATGCACTATGGCAACCGCCCGGGGCAAACGGGAAGCACACCGTTAAATGACGGAGCAAAAAAAGAAAGGAGAAGAATTTCTTGGCTAAAAAAGCAGAAGGTTTAAACCACAGTGATTGCCGGAACTTTATCCCTATTGATGTAGCCAAGGGGATTTGTGGACTGAGAAATGAGAGAGTGTTAATCGATACACCGGTTTGCGAAAAGTATGTTTCGCTGCCGAAATGTAAAAATTGCGCTTGTTTTGCTGATAAAGACGATGAAGGCATCGGCGTTTGCAAAGCTGATGAGAAAAGGAATCCCTGGACCTACGCTGATCTTCACGCTGTTACCTGCGAGATGTATCAGGCCAAGTAGGAAACCAAGGGATGGAGGAGTGCCGCAATCCGCGGCACTCCTCCACTTTGCATTGATTTGAAACGGTAAGGCATTGTGAAAATTATATACTTAATTCAAGCTTAAGGGGGTATGCGATATGTCTAATGCTGAAAGCAGAAAGTTGGGCTACCAGGTAGTTCTCGCCGCCTGGCTTGCTGTATTCTGTCTTTTTGGTTACAGGTCAACCTTCTCGGTCCTGTTGGGGCCGATGCAGGAAAGCATGGGCTGGACAGTGGCCCAAACTTCATTAGGGTATTCTTTGATGATGGTGGTTTATGCAATCACCGCCTTTTTCAGCGGTATGATCATCGATAGATGGGGCACCCGGCCTGCTTATGCTCTCGGCGCGCTTTTTTGTGCTCTCGGTTTTTATGTAACCAGCCTGGTCGAAAGCTACTATGCTTACCTAGCGGTTTATGCGATACTGGCTGGTATCGGAACAGGGATGCTCTGGGTATCCTCAACTGTTTCAGTGCGGAAATGGTACGTCGGCGACCGGTATGCGACGATGTGGGGGTTGGCTTTCATGGGTGCCCCTGTAGCCCAGGTCGTATTAAGTTTGGGGGTAAAAAGCGTTCTCTTAACTACTGACTGGCGACAGGCGATGCAAGGTTTGGCCCTGGTTGTCTTTGTCGCCCTGGTTGTGGCGGCGCTCGTCGCCAAACGTAACCCGGAATATTACGGCATAAAGCCGTTTGGCTTGCTGCCGGAGAGCGCCGGAGATGCCCCGGGTGCGGGGGAATTTGTCTGGTCAGTTAAAGAAGCATTTAAGACCTACCCCATTTGGGGTGCTATTATGGCATTTTTAACCAGCATGATCGCGGAGTTCCTGATCTGGACCCAGGTTGTCAATTTCTGGGTTACGGATGTCAAGCTGGATTTAAATACGGCAACCAACCTCTACGTGGCTATCGGCATTGCCGGTATCTTTACCATGCCTTTGATGGGGATAGTGGCCGATCGGATAGTAAAAAGGTCGAGCTGCGAACCGGAGGGAAGAAAAAAGGTTCTGGTGATTGCTCCTTTAAGCGGCATTGTCGCCTGTATTCTCTTACTCCTGACCGGAAAAGCGTTTGTCGCCGGGATCATCTCTTGTATTTTGTTTGCGATATACTGGGCAATCGAGCCGGGCGGAGTAGCCGGTTATGCCGGGTCGATTTATGGCCGGATCTCGCTGGGCAAAATCTGGGGACTGGCAACGTTGATCGTGATGGGTATCGGCCCGGCTCTCGGCAGTTTTGTGGGCGGATACCTGTTTGATTTGTCGGGCAGCTACTTTAACTCGGTGATCTTTGCTCTGTGCGCTTTTGCTGCTTCGACAATAGTTGCTTATTTACTCCCCCATTCAGTAGAGAAACCGGTGGATTCCGCATAAAACCAAATTAATTAGAAGGAGGCTTAACCAAGGATGGAAGAGACGGGTATAATATTCGATATTCAAGGCCATTCCGTTCATGACGGGCCGGGAACCCGGACACTGGTCTTTTTAAGCGGCTGCCCGCTTTGCTGTGAATGGTGTGCCAATCCGGAAGGGATGGAGCTGCAGCCACAGGTCAGGTTTAAAAAAGTTAATTGCGTGCATCGGGAGCAGTGTTGCACCCGCTGTGCAGATGCCTGTCCGCACAATGCAATTGCCTTTACCTCCGATGATAGCGAGGCACCCCTGGAGATAGATCGCCGGTTATGCCGGACATGTGACACCCTGGATTGTGTTAAAGCATGCTTAAAAGAAGCGTTAATTATATCCGGCAAAGAGATGACCGTTACCGAGCTAATGAAGGTGTTAAAACGCGATCGTCGGTTCTGGGGGCCGGAAGGGGGCGTCTCTTTTACCGGCGGTGAGCCTCTTTTTCAAAAAAGGTTTATTTTACAATTACTTCAAAGATGCAAAGAAAGCTATATTCACACTGTTTTAGAGACCTCTGCTTACGCGGAAACAGCATTTTTTCTGGAAGCGATGAGCATGGTTGAATTTGCGTTTATAGATCTGAAGCACATGGATCCGGTAAAACACAAAGAAAAAACCGGTGTCTCCTGCAGGAGGATACACGAGAACATTAGAGCCCTGGCAAGGTCTGACTGGTCCGGTAGGTTGGTCTTTCGGATGCCCATAATTGAGAATTACAACGACAACGAAGAAAACATTTTAGCAACCGCCGCATTTCTCAATGAAATAGGAGTGTACGAGATCAATATCCTTCCTTTTCACCGGCTTGGTGACTCAAAATGGACGCAGCTCGGATTAACCTATCCCTACCGGGATTACAAAGAAACACCTGGCCAGAAGATGGAGCAGATACAGCAGCTTTTTTTGGACCAGAATATCGCCTGTTATAACGGATACAGAACACCATTCTAGCACTGTTTAAACTATCTTCCGAATGTTCTTATGGATCCGCTTTTATACTCCCAACCGGATTCCCCGGTTGGGAGTTTCATCTGTTTTACCTACAAGTATGTATGCGCATTACAGGGGAACTCGGGATGGCCGTTTTCCCGAATCAACCGGCTTTCGCTTAATTATTGTGTTCAGGTAATGCCATTAGTTGAATTTACTACAATTCCAGGCAGGGGAGGCATGTAAATGTAGAGTTGTGATTGGGCAGGTGGGTTATTTCTTGGGACGCCGGGGACGTACCTGTTTGTCCCACTTTTGGGGTCACGTGGAGAGCAAATTGAAGAAGTCATCTAATAGCTTATTGCGCCATCCCCGGCGGGAAAATTATGATAAACTTATTTAAGACCGCGTGAAGCGGCGCTTTTCGGAGCCGGCTTCTCCGCTGCAATAATATTTGAAGTTGATGGGAGTTGATCTTATGA
>JAKORA010000127.1 GCA_029778075.1 Bacillota bacterium
CATTATACCAGAAGAAGACCTGAAAAACAAGTTTTTAACGCAACTGCTGACAGTCGGTTGTTTTTCAAATTGCCAATTTCGCGATTTTCTAGATAGTTTGCAGAATTTGTTACGGGACTTGGCCTTTAGTGAGAGAGACAAACAGATTTTCTTCTCCGGGATCTTTTGTGCATTGTCTTGGATGGAGGGCATTAACAAATGATGGTGTTCGAGCAGATAAAGCAATCGATAAATTGCAATGATTTGGTGCTAGAACTAGGCCTGCACGTTACGGCCGGCAATATGATTAACTGCCCGGATCCGGCCCATGCAGACAAACACCCTTCCTGCCAGGTGAATCGTGAATATCTTTATTGTCATGGTTGCCGGAGATCCTGGACCGCGATTGACCTGGTAATGGAAGTTAAAGGCTGGGACCTGATAACGGCGGCCCGGTGGCTGGCTGACCGGGCAGGTGTTCCCTGGCCGGAGCAAAGCGAAGAGGCCCGGCAGGAGTATGAGCAGCAGCTTAACCGTCAAACGGAAATGAGCAAACGGCTTAATTGTTGGGCCAAGAACCTGCGCGACCAGGACCGGGAATATTTAAAGCGGCGTGGCTTTACTGATGATTTCATAAAACAGCATGGTTTTGGATTTTGCAGCCAGAAAAAGCCGCAGGACCAGGAGGCGGCGCGGCAGCTGGGCTTGCTGATTGATACAAAGGACGGGCGCAGCTGGTATATGCCCCACGGCAGAATTGTAATTCCCTTCTATCAATATGGTAAGCCGATCCAAGTAGCCTTTCATAAACCCGGCGAAAGGGGAGGCGGAAAATACCTTTACCCTGCCGGCTGGGCGAAGCCCCTTTTAGGTGTCGAAACCATATACAAAATTCCGAAGCCCCCCTTCCTGGTGGAAGGTGTTTTTGATTATCTTTCCCTGCTTCAGGCCGGCCTGCCGGCGCTTTGTTCCCTGGGAACCCGGTTAAGCGAAAAACAGCGGGAGCAGCTTGCCAAGGTCCCCAGCTTTTATATTTGCTTCGACGGCGACGAGCCTGGCCGTAAGGCGGCGCTGGAGCTGGCCAAAGAGTTTTATCCGGCGGCCAAAATAATTAACCTGCCTGACGGCAAAGACTTAAATGACCTTTTAAGGGAGCTGGGGCAGGAACAATTTAAGGAGTATATACTGCAGGCGGTTCAAAAAGCTAAACATTATTTGGATCTGGTAACGGCTCAGCTGGAGCAGGACCCCCACAGCGAAGAGGTCCGGGCGGAGGCCACGCTCTTTGTTGCAAGACTTGTAAGCGGCATTGACCGGGATTTAAAGATTGATCGGCTGGCAAAGATATTAAAGCCCCTGGGGATCGGTAAAACGACAATTAGACAGGAAGTTGACCGTTTAAGGAAGGAATTGGCAGCACAAGAAGAAGAAGCCAAAAAAGAAGAAGAGGAAACCCAGCACGATAAACTTTTAAAAATAGCACAGCAGGCCGAGCTTTTCCGGGACGAACACGAAACGCCTTTTGCACGTGTGCCTGTTGGCGAATTTAAGCAAAACTGGCCCGTTAGAAGCCGGTCTTTTAAAATGTGGCTTACCGGCAAATTTCTGGAGGAAACAAATCGCGGTCCAAATAACG
>JAKORA010000128.1 GCA_029778075.1 Bacillota bacterium
GAGTTGCGGCGGTTGTGGCCTGTGGAATTTAACTTTTCCCCAGGCAGTTGTTCTCTTGATACGCTTATTTGATTACATGCCGCTTTTGATTGCCCATATTTATTCCGCTTAATACTGCTTTCTGTCTGGGACACCCGCACCGCATCAACATCATAAAAATATTTCTGGTTTTTTGTTAGCACGAAAAAATATTCGATTGCCGATGATGGCCTGTCTGTTACACTTTCCGGCATGGCAGATCCTTTCAGCCAAGGCATGGCAGACCGCAAATACCACCCGTCTGCCTGTAGTGCGAAGGCTACCCGCCAGGGGATGCCGACAAGGTCTTTAGGTTTTAAGCCTTCCACACTAGCCAGAACGCTTTTTTTTGCTTGTGTCAATGCCACTGTGCCTCTATTGCTTGCTTGTTTAGCAGTAAGGGTTTTTGTGCCTACACCCTGGTTGCTTCCTGCGTAAGAATCCCCCAAATTTAACCAAACCACCCCATCATCCCTTAGCACCCGCCACACGCCCCGGAACACTTCAACCATGTTCTGCACATATTCTTCAGGCGTTTTTTCAAGACCTAATTCAGCTTTTTTATCTTCGTGCCCATCAGGTAAATACGACCTCAACCCCCAGTCAATATGGGGGACTGGTGACAACGGTCTGAATACTTTTTTCAGGTATTTCAGCCAGCTTGTCCCTAACGTCCCCCTGCATGATCTTCCATGTCATTTAGCGTCACCTGCCTTTCTCCCACGATTTCAAACTCTTCCACGTTCTTCCCGTCCTCCACCAACGGCAGGTAAAAACATACCCCTGCCTGGCGGTTCTTCTGTAGTTCCCCCCTACTATCCACCGGCACTCCTTTTCGCAACTCGTAGTATAGCCTGCCCTGGATTCGTCCTTTCAGTTTCGACTTCGATTTCAGATTCCACATACAAAGCCGGCCGAACGCCCACGATGCAGTAGTACGGGCAGCTGCTGTATAGGGTGCCGTCAGTGCTGACATACCGCGCGTAGTCCGAACAGCCGGCGTACGGAGTTATAAGCCACCACCAGTCGTCCAGGTCAAGAAGTCCCTGTTCGCTGTACTTCCAGAACATGGCTTCAGTTAGAAGACCGATTTTATCTGTTACGCTTCCGTAAGCGTTATTTCCGGCACTGTCGGTAAGGTCCCATACTGCCGGAA
>JAKORA010000129.1 GCA_029778075.1 Bacillota bacterium
GGCCAGCGCCGTTGTTCTTTCAAGGCAAATTGCAGGTGAAGTTATAACTGTGGGCTGTTGGGATGCAAGGCTTTGGGATTGTTATCAACAGGAGGGGTTTCTACTTTTGCCTGAAGAAAGGCCCGGAGGTTCAAAGTAAAAATAAAAACAACCAAACAATATTAAAAAATGTAAAGCCGCCGGGAAGGCGGCTTTTAATCTTCGGTATTTAGGAATCGCTTATGGAATGGAACAATACGAGCCGGCCAGAGGGCATTGGTGTTTTCTGCCTTTTGAAAATGGCTAAATTTTTAATATTTTTTTGTTTCTATTCTTGACATATGCAGCTAAACTATGTATAGTTAAACTATACAGTTAGACTGTATAGTTTAACTATACAGTTGAACATATATAACCGAATTATACAGTTGAATTGAAGCGAGGAGGGGAAAAATGAATTTGGAAAAATACCTGCCACTGACAGAAACAACATATTATATTCTACTTTCATTGCTTGAGCCGGGACATGGCTATGCAGTGATGCAGAAAGCAGAGAAATTAAGTGGTGGACGCGTTCGAATCGCAGCAGGTACAATGTACGGTGCACTTGATAATCTTTTAAGGCAGAAGTTGATCGTATCTGTGCCTTCCTCAGATCCACGACGCAAAATATATCGGATTACTGCAGAAGGTACTCGTGTACTCCAGTTGGAATCACAGAGGTTAAAGCATATGATCGATATTTATAACAAGATTCGAGGAGATGAAAAATGTGAAGAAATTTAAGTTGTTTTGGGATTTTGATGAAGAAGAAAAATATTTGAATGATATGGCTGCACAGGGACATATTTTGAAAAAGTACACCACATTTGGTTTTTATCATTTTGAGTCCGATAAGCCGCAAAATCTGAATTATAGAATCGATTACCGGATTTTTAAAAGTAGGAAAGAGTTTGACAACTATATCTCATTATTTGAAGACGCAGGCTGGAGACATGTTTGTGGTACAAAAAACAGCGGGTATCAATATTTTTTGCCAATGAGTGAGAAGGCTGGAACAGATATTTTTTCAGATAGGATTTCAGCCGCCGCTCGATATAAAATTTTATATAACATTTGTATGGTGAATGTTATATGTTTTATTGTCTACTTATCTGTGGTTTTGCTTTCCGCCCGTGGCGCTCCTTTTAAACTGGCATTTTTGACTCCGGGTTTGTGGGGCCGTACAGGAAAAGCTTTTTGGTCCGCTTTCTCCTTTGAACTGCCTTTTGCTTTATTTCGTGTAGTACCGCTTATCCTATTTGCAGTAGTTGCTGTTTTCTATAGTTACTGGGGTTCAAAGGCGAAAAAGATTTATCAGCTAAAAATAAATGAGGATAACAACTGAATAAAATTTTAGGATTCGCTATAACTCCTATCGGAACAATTCCCCGAACCTCCTTTTAAAGAAGAGCAATATCCCGGGCTTTTTTATTTGCTTGACAGGACCGGTAAAGCCGGTTATTATTATTTAGTAGATTAGTAATTTAGTAAACTACTAATAATTATCTGGAGGCGCTAAAATGAAGATACCGACAACGCTAAAGCATAAGCCGGTTATTGTATCGGAGAACTATGAAAATGTCGATGGCAGATACGCTTACAATTCTGATGCCAAAGGCCTCTCGCTGGGTTTGGCACAGTGGAACGACCGGGGCAGGGTAGATATTTCGGCCAAAGTGTGGAGATACACAGGTGAGAAATGGTCCAGGCAGTCCGAGGAGCTGCCGCTTCACCGGGTGCTGGACCTGGCAATTCTTGTCTGCCGGGCACTGCAGTATTTTAGAGAGGCTTACCGGTATGAAAAACTATATGATCCGGAAAAGCCTGTGATCGACAGGGTAGGGCTGCAGGGTGATGCCATGACTGTGGCTGTATGTACAGACAATGAAAAAATTGATGAAGACATTAAATTATTCCGGCAGGCGCTCAGTAACGATGATGAACTAATCGGCGAACGCCTGCGTACTTTGTCAAGGATATTAAAGGAGATGGGCTATTAGATACCCACATGACACCCCATGAAGCCTGTGCTTTACCGTCAGGTGGATGTGCTAAAAAGAAAGAACCTCTTTGAAAACATGATGGTTATGCTTTGACCGGCCCTTTTCAGGTACGGCAAAGGTCACGTGCCGGAAGACATTCTCGAAACGGCCTCCCGGTCCGAGAAACTGGGCAAAATAACCCGCTACATCTGTGGGGTTGTTTTGGAAAACCCCGCAGCCGTAGGCCCCGAGCACCAGGGCATCGTACCGGTAAACGGCCGCTACAGCCAGAATCTTCCCGATACGGGTGACCATTACCTCCTCTATGCGGGGAATGTTATGCGGCTCCCTGGACTTTACGACGCCGGCATTTACGGCCGGAGCCGTAATGATAGAGACAAAAAAAGGCTGCTCCAGCAGTTGATCCCGATCGTCGCGGAATACCGGCACCTGCGGCGAGTAAATCATGTGATCGGTATACAGGGCAGAACGATACTTGCGGTTGGTTTCGTACATCACATTGAACTGTGCAATACACGGATAGAGGCCGGTAGCCCGGGCGATGCTTTCCTCCTGGGCACTGCTCCCATCTAAAAAACCTCCCCCGGGGTTTACGGCTGAGGCGAAGTTTAAACAGACAACTTTGGGGAAGCCCTCCTGCTGCACCAGGCGGCGTGCCGCTGCCAAGGTGGTCTCATCGGTGACCTCAATAACGGATTTTGGTTTTTGCCCTGTTTCCGAGAGCACCTCCTGCAGTTTTTCCTCCAACTCCCCCTCCATTTCCGGGGTAATGAGTTGCGAGTTTTTGACAGCGAAATCCATTGCCTCGGATAAAGCTACCTCTTTGTTGCCTGGACCCGTATAACTTCCTTTTTTTAAAATTTCCAGAGTTTCCCTGGCCGTCTCCGCCCGTGCGGCACGGCTCTCCATGCGGTTACTTTTCATTAATAGCCCTCCTGTATGCTGCTGTGAACACCGGCCGGCTTGAAGCCCGGCTTGAAGCAATTATAATTCGAAAGGCCCTCATTTATAAAGATGTTTTTCTGTCTTTCCCTTAGCAATTATATCATAAACTGCTGCTGTTATGCTGCTGTAGCAGTGAGGTGAATTTTCTCCCCAAAGCGCCGGATCAAAGGAAGATAAGAGGTTCATAAAAC
>JAKORA010000130.1 GCA_029778075.1 Bacillota bacterium
ACAAATATAGAAGGTGTTCTGGAAAGGATAAAAGAAAACCTAGAAGGAAAGACACCCTCACCCTAACCCTCTCCCGTCAAGGGAGAGGGGAAAAATTTATAGAGGTTTTCCCTCCTATTATTTAGATTCCTGATAGAAACATTCAGGAATGACGGCTGAGGGGGTGACTAACGCATTCAGGAATAGACAACGCGGAGGTTTTTCCCTTCTCTCCGTCATGCCTGAGCGCTTTTACCAGGCATCCACTGGTGGATGATTTCCCCACCAGTGGTTTTTACTCTTTTATCTCTAATTTTTTGCTTTTCCGGGGGTTTATAAGGGGGACCCTTCTTCCCCCTTATTGCCGGGTCATAGGGGTTTCCCCCTATAGCCTGCCGTAAGCTGTCCGTGCTGGTGAAGAGGGCTGGCTTACGCCCTCAGAATCCCAATTATGCAACTAATAATCTATTCCAGCTTCTCACCTTTAAGGTGACCGACGCGGTAAAGTATCAGTTGCGTATCGGCAGTAAATAACCGGTGGGGACGGATACGGCTTTCACGCTTAAGCCCTCCACTCTCGAAATCCCGATCGTCAAGTATAATCGAATATTGGTCGTGAATCGCCTGGCTGGTTATCTGGCAAAGGATCCGGTCTTCACCTTCCGGCTCCGCCACCACGAGAGCCGGGCGGCGCTTGGCACGACTGAGGTCGGAAAAGGGGAATGGAACAACTACCACATCACCCTTTACAAATCTTGCCCTGCCTCGTCTTCCTCTGGCCGCAACCAGTCTCTACCTAACACTCTCTCACTCAATAAGGCCGACTCCAGCCCCGCTTCAGCATGTTTTTCTTTTAGAAAACGGATGAAGTCAAGCACCTCTGGTAGGGAATCCTCTGGAAGTTCCTCTAACTCCTGTAGTATCATTTCTTTATCTGTGAGCATCTTGCACCTCCTTTTGTCAACAGGTGGGTTTAGCAACAATCAGACTCCCCACAGGACCTGCGTCCCCGAAAAATGAGCAAAATGCCCCAAGTCTTTATCCTCGGTTAAAATGTTACTCTTTTCCTCGTTAGCTAACTCGATAACCTGTCAGTTCCCCGCTCCGGGACAGACCTCACAGACCGCAAGCACGTCAAAACCCTCACTCTGCAAAGCCCGAACTACTGCAAAATCACAGCTCTCATGGGCAAGAAATCGCATCGTCTATAGAGTAGTTATTTCCTCAAAAGTCACAACTTCTGCTGCGCAATTCAGAGC
>JAKORA010000009.1 GCA_029778075.1 Bacillota bacterium
GCTTATCCTGGGGCAGTCATGAGCCGTTATCTTAATCTGCTCCCAAGTGTCGCCGCCTTCCGTCCACTCCTTAAAAAAGTGGCCACGCTTGCCGAATGGAGTAGACATTAAGATTAGCCTGCCACCGGATACTGCCAACATAGGACGTACTGCGTAATAGAGGTCATCGGGTACCCTGGCCGCTTCATCTTCAATAATTAAGTTTGCACCGCTAAAGCCTCTTATGGTTCCTTCGCTTCCTGGCAAAGATACAATCCTGCTTTTGTTCTTCATGGTAAAGGACAGCTTGTTATCCTCTACCAGTTCGGGTTGTTGTTCTTGTGGCAGGGATTTAAGTAAATCCTGCACCTTCCTGAAAAGTTCGCTTGACTGCCGCAGGGAAGGGCTTGCCAGCAGCACTAGGGAAGCGGGATAGAATAACGCTCTATGCAAAGCCAGGATAGCCGCCGTGGTCGATTTTCCGCTTTGACGTGAACAGTTCAGCAATAACCGTTTCCCGTTCCATCTTAACGCCCTTTCCTGCCAGGAGTCGGGGTTGAATCTCAGGGCTTCCCTTGCGAAAACAACCGGGTCTAAAGCTTGCGCCAAGTCATTAGCCAGCATTGCTTTCCACCTCCCGTAAAGCCTGGGCAACGGTTTGTCGGGCCTCCGAGTATGGTTCCAGGGCTTGCAGTATCACCGTCCGCAAGGATAACCATTGGGGATTAATCAGGATATTAACTGTAGTCTGTTCCTGTAGTTCTCCCTGCAGCCGGGCAAGCAGTTCCAGGCATCCTCTAGCTTCTTTTATCCCCTGCAGGGCCGTCCGCAAATCCCCTGCCTGCTCTGCTTTGTCAAGGATGGAAAGGGCTTTGTCTCGCAGTTCGGTTACCTGGGCAAGTAGACTATCCGCTTTAGCTACCTCCTGGGCTTCCTGGGCCTGGGTCAGGATAGCGGGGATATGGTCTTTATGCCTGTAAAGGGCATGATAATTAACGCCGTATTGTTTCGCAACTTTTGCGATATTTTGCGTTTCAAGCAGGGCCTTGTTTATTTCCTCAACTTTTGGGTGTTCGCAAATAGTGCATTTTCTGGGCATTTCACCCACTCCATATATTTGTCATTATTTGTCATTACTAGAATTATTTGGTTTATTTAATTATAACGGATTTCCATTGAAAAGTAAAGTATCTTATTTGTTTCATATAAAATCAAAAGGCCGCTTCTATTATCTTTCCAGTCTATGGTAGAACAGGGCTCGTAACTTCAATTCTA
>JAKORA010000131.1 GCA_029778075.1 Bacillota bacterium
AGCAGCAGTGAGATCGACAGTATCAAAGTCTCCCACCAGCATAACTTTTTCAGCGGTCAGGACTTGGACATTGCAAAAACCCAAAGCACCTTCAGCCAGACCATCCTCCTGCAGGGAGGCCTCAGCAGCGACAACGACCTGGTCTACTTTGGCAGTGCCGCTGGCAATGAGTTTTACTCCAGGGCTTTGCTCCTGGACGGTAATTTTCTTGACAGGACAATCGTGCAGCCTTAAAGTAAACCCGTTGCCGGCAATGACAATTTCTCCTTGCACCTGGACTGAGCTGAGGTCAACAGTTCCGGCATTAACCTGGTCCGTCAGCAGCAAGTTGCCAGTGATCAAAAGATTTTGCAAAGTAACATCTGTGGCAGTGATGGTGGCATCACCATCGACGATTTCCATTGCCGGGGGGCCATATGTACCTGGTTCGCTGATATTCTTAATGGCTTCTGCTACGGGAATGCCTAATTTTTGATTTGCTATGGCAGCAATGAGCAAGAGGTTAAGAGAAATGGAAAAGACTAGAACCGCAATCAGGGCTTTTTTCATTACCACAGCAACCTTTCTGGATTGAGCTTTCCGACATTATTCGACAAAAATCGCTGTCTTTCCTGCAAAAATTCGCGGTAATAAGTTCCATACCGAAAGATATTTCGTACTCAGAGGTATCTAGTGTAAAAATGGCCTGTTGCCCTCGGCAACAGGCCCACTTTTAGCTGCGGGGAAGCAGTTTCTTGAGTTTATAAAAGGCTGCGACACCAGTTATTAAGTAGTAGAGAACAAGTCCGTGGAAAGCAAGGCCGAAGAAATCTTGAAACCATAAGAGCAGCAGGGTATCCAGGAAAAACAGAATTATGCCGATAATATATGCCCAGCCAAAACCCTTGTTGCTCAAGTACCCCATGAGGGCAAAGATTCCGATAATCACCACTCCGGCAATGCCAGCAACAGTAGCCAGAGCGGGGAAATCTTTCCCCAGGACGACTATAAGCTCAATGCTGCCCAGAGTAATAGCGGAGATAAAAGAAGAACCGATTAAAATCAGGATACCGGACAGGGCTGACAAGCCTGCAATCCAGTAGAACCAATTGGCACCGTTACGGTATTTCTTTTCCAGTTCCACCATCACGGCGATGGGAATCTCATTCAGTTCCGGCTC
>JAKORA010000132.1 GCA_029778075.1 Bacillota bacterium
CTTTTGCCTGCTCGTTACCGAGCCCACTCCCTTTGGCTTAAACGACCTGGATATTGCTGTGCAGATGCTTAAAAAAATGGCGATTCCTGTCGGCGTGCTCATTAACCGTTCTGACATCGGTAACAATTGCGTAGAGGATTACTGCAGGCAAGAGGGTGTTCCAATCCTGATGCATATCCCCTGGGACAGGGAGTTGGCCCGCCTTTATGCCCGGGGTGAGGCGGTAGTCCCGCACTCTGACGAATGGCGTAGCAAATTTGAAGAGCTATGGAAGCGCATATTGACTTTTGTTGACAGGGGAAGGCTTGAGCCAGAGAAGAAAGGAGCGGAGGCCGGATGAAAGAAATTACCGTAATCAGCGGTAAAGGGGGAACCGGTAAAACCTCCTTTGCAGGCTCCTTTGCGGCCCTTTCCAACAATGCTGTCTTTACAGACTGCGATGTGGATGCCGCCAACCTCAGTCTGATCATGAGGCCGGTCCTACAGGAAACCCATGAATTTAAAGTTTCCAGGGAGGCTTTTATCCGGGAGGAACAGTGCAGCCGCTGCGGGCTCTGCCGTGAGCTTTGCCGTTTTGGGGCAATAACTGAGGATTTCCGGGTTAACCCCCTTTTTTGCGAAGGCTGCGGGTTCTGCTATCACGCCTGCCCTGAAAAGGCCATAGACTTTGCAGAAGTGGTTTCCGGGAAATGGTTTATATCCCATACTCCTTACGGGCCTTTGGTCCATGCCCGCCTGGGTGTGGCGGAAGAGAACTCCGGCAAGCTGGTTACCCTGGTCAGGAACAGGGCGAAAGAGATAGCCCAGGATGAACGCCGGAGTTGTATCATTACGGATGGGCCTCCGGGCATCGGTTGCCCGGTTATTGCTTCGCTATCCGGCGCATCTGTAGCGCTGGTGGTTACCGAGCCAACTTTGTCGGGCGTTCATGATCTGGAGCGCGTGCTGGCAGTCTGCCGTCATTTTGGCGTGCCCGCTCTTGTTTGTATTAACCGTTGTGATCTTGATGAAGAAAATACGAGAGAAATAGAAAAATACTGCCAGGGCCAATCTGTGCCGGTAGTGGGTAAAGTCCCTTTTGACAGGGTTGTAACCGAGGCGCTGGTCAAAGGGTTGCCGGTAGTGGAGTACAGCGATGGAACGGTTTCCAGGAAAATAAAGGATATTTGGGAGGAAATATTGAAATATTGATAATTAGCGGGGTGAACTCGTGAAAGTACTCGAAGAAATAATTGCTACCTTGAAAGAAAATGCTCCTGTAAGAGAAGTAAGAATAGGCCCCTTCTGGACGGCGGTTTGGAGCCGGTATTGCGGTCTGGCCTCGACAACTTTTGAGCATGATCATGCCTCCGGGCCGCCGGTGAGCGACGCAGGGCGGCTTAAAGAAAAATCAGCCCTTGAGTTATGTGAGTATGCCTTGAGCGGGAGCTTGCTGGAACGAAGCATTGGGCTGGCTGCCATCAAC
>JAKORA010000133.1 GCA_029778075.1 Bacillota bacterium
AATCGATTTATTGGCCATGCTAAGCGAAAATAACTTGTTACAGGGCTTATATATGGCCGGGGGGACAGCTGCAGCATTACAGCTGGGCCATCGGAAGTCGGAAGACTTTGATTTTTTTTCAGCCGAGCTGCATCCGGAAACACTGGCGAATAGTTTATCGGCAAAAACACAATTTGAGATATCTTCGGCTACAGCAGGTTCTCTACACGGCTTTATAAACAATGTGAAAATAAGCTTTTTACGATATCCATACCCACTGCTCTTTCCAGCACAGTCGTTTATGCATGTAACTTTGGCAGATATAAAGGACATTGCTCTAATGAAAGTTGTTGCCATCGCAAATAGAGGCACCAATAAAGATTTTATCGATCTCTATTTTATCTGTAACACATGCATATCTCTTCAAGAACTACTATTAAATCTGTTTCCTAAAAAATACTCGAATCAATCCTATTCTCTTTATCATATTTTTCGCAGCCTGCAGTATTTTGAGGATGCAGAAAAATCTCCACCCATAGAAATGCTACACAACGTTGAGTGGAATATTGTTAAAGATTTCTTCATAAAAGAAACAGAACGCCTGGCAAAAAGCGTTCTGCTGGAAAACATTCCCAAAAAGCCGGGAAATATTACAAATAAGACAGATCTCCGTTAATCAGTCGCTCTTTGCGATCTCGAGACAGAGGTTGCCGGCCGGTAATGAGGCTGGTTAGCCTCCCTACCTTACGGTTTTCGCCGATGGAAACATATCCGACCAGGCGCTCTTCCTGGAACACCAGCTTCAGGTAACGCGGCTCCCTCTTCTGGGCATGCCGGGGGAACTGGACCTGATAGATTTCCCAGGGGGTACCTTCGCCCCTTTGCACCGTGCCCAAACCGGCGGCGATCACCGGCAACCCAAAAAATTCTGTAGCATTCATTCTTATCGAACCGCTATACGAGAGCTGTTCTCCGCTCATGTTGGCACCGGCGATTTCCCCCTGTTCGGCAGCGCTGGGCCAGAGAGCATTATTGGCCGGTTTCATCAGCACCATATCCCTGCAAAGGGCTACGTCTCCGGCAGCATAAATATCCGGCAGATTGGTCTGCAACTGCTCGCCTGTGGGGATGCCGTTTTCCACCGCCAGGCCGCTGCCTTCCAGAAAGGAAGTAACGGGTTTAACCCCTTTGCCCACTATAACAAGGTCGGTTTCCAGCTCTCGACTGTCGGCCAGAGTAACCCCCTTTACTCCCGCGCCGTTGCCGTGTATCTCCCTTACGTCGCTTTGGAAATGCATTACCAGGCCATTTTCCGCCAGGCGGGCGGCAACTATTTCCGCCCCCTCTTTATCCAGCATCTGCGAAAGAATCCGGTTGGAAGAGACTATCAGGGTAATTTCCAGGCCGAGTTTGTGTAAAGCGTAAGCCGCCTTGAGGCTCACCAGCCCTCCTCCCAATAGCAGGGCTCTTTTCCCTTTCCCGGCCCTTTGGGCGATGGCCTCCGCATCATCAATGGTGCGAAGAGTATATACCCCCTCCATATTTATTCCGGGAATATCCGGCTTTACCGGATCGGCGCCCGAAGCGATAAGCAGCTTCTCAAACCGCACGGCATGGGTTTGGGAAGCCTCACCTTTTTCCTTTTCATTAAGAGGCTGGTAAGCAAGGATTTTTTCCTTCCCCTTTACTTCCGTGACCTTTGCGGCGATGAACTCGATTTTCTTTTGGCGGTAAAAATCCGCTGTTCGCAGAAACAGTTTCTCCTTGGGCACCAGGCCCGCCAGGTAATAGGAGGTAAGGGGCCGCGAGTAAGGGGGGTACCCTTCAGCGCCGAACATTAACAGCTTCCCCTCTGCATCTCTTTTACGGATGGCTTCAGCGGCAAATAAAGCAGCAGGGCCGCTGCCGATTATGGCATACCTTGTACTGAGCATTTTCATCACTTCTCCCGTTATAAAAGCCCAATTTTTAAGCCAGCCCCAGTCCGGCGCGCTTTTCGTTAATATGCTTCACTATTAGCTCCGCGGCCTTAAGCGGGTCTCCCTCCACGGCAAAGGAAGCGCCGACGACATCTTTGGCCCCTTCTGTCAACAGCGCGGCCACGTTGCTGCTTCCCAGCACCTGAGGAACTGTTCCCAGCACCGTAAAAATTCCCGAAGCAACTACGTAGGCGCCGATACTTACAGCTTTTTCGGACATCCATTCAGGGGCCGCCCCAGCCAGCGGTAGGTCGCATATATCGACACCCAAGGCGCGGGCCGCTGCCGACGCTACCACCAGAATGCGGCTAATATCCACGCAGGAGCCCATGTGCAGCACAGGCGGGATTTTCAACGCTTCGCAAACAGCGCGCAGCCCCGGACCGGCTTTGGCAGCGGCTTCCGGTAAAAGCAGCCCGGCTTTGGCGCAGGCGATGGCGGCGCAACCGGTTTCGACGACCAAGATATCCTGTTTAATCAGCTCTTCGGCGAGGGTAACATGGCCGTAATCCTGCTTGATTTTGGGATTATTGCATCCCACTATACCGGCAATCCCTTTAATGTTCCCTTCCTTTATGGCATTCAGCAGGGGATCGAGGGAGCCGCCAAGGGCGGAAAGAATTGTCTCCACACTGAACCCGGCCACGAACTCCATTTTTTCTGCGGGAATAAATACTTTCTCTTTGTTTCTCCGGGGGTAATTTTCGACGGCAATCCGCACTATTTCCCGGGCAATTTCCAGCGCTTTTTCTTCGTTAAAGGCAACATGCTGCGCGCCGGGGAACTTCGCCTTCGGTGAAGTGGAAATGATCCTGGTATGGTAGCATCGGGCCACCTCCGTCAGGGAGGGCATGATACACTGCACATCAACCACCATGGCCTCCACGGCTCCGGTTATAATCGCCAGCTCCTGCTGCAGGAAGTTGCCGGCAATAGGCACATCGTGTCTCATCAGCAGTTCGTTGCCGGTACAGCACATGCCGCAGACATTGATCCCTTTGGCCCCTTGGGAGCGGGCAAATTCAATGATCTCCGGGTCTTTCGCCGCACGGACGATCATTTCGGAGAGCGTCGGCTCGTGCCCATGAACGACAATGTTCACTTCGTCTTCCTTTAAAACTCCCAGGTTGCTTACACCTTTATGAGGTTTGGGGGTGCCGAATAACACGTCTGACAGCTCGGTCGCCCACATGGAGCCTCCCCAGCCGTCGGCTAAACCGGCCCGCATCCCCTGCAAGATCAGATTAACATAGTCGGTATCCACGCCCATATGGGTGCGGTGCATAACTTCCACCACTTCCCTGTCTATGCCGCGGGGCACAATCCCGAGCTTTTCCCATTTTTCTTTCCTTTGAGGAGGTACACGCTCCAGCAGCTCCAGGGTGCCCTTCCTGGTACCGAACTCATCAATAGCTTTAACAGCGATATCTAAAGCGATCTCCTGCTTGGAGCGTCCGTCGGTGGGAACCTTTAACTCTTTGGCCAGGGCCAGAAGCTTTTCTTCGTCTTTAATCTCATAATCCGGCGCCCGGCCTTCGGCTGCATGGAGAAGGGTCTCCACAACATCCCGTCCGTGATCCGAGTGGGATGCCGCCCCGGCTGCAATGGTGCGCAACAGGTTACGGGCAACGATGGTATCGGCATCAGCACCGCAAACCCCTTTGTCCGGTCCGTTGCCAAAAGGATCGATGCGGCATGGTCCCATATTGCAATTGCGGCAGCATGTACCGAGAAGGCCAAATCCGCACTGGGGTTCCTGCTTTTCCAGCCGTTCCCAGGCAACCTCTACGCCGGCCTGCTCGGCTTTGGATAACATGGCCTGGGTGGCCGGGTCGATACTTTTCTGAGCATATTTATTTTTATCCATATCTTCTCCTCTCCTTAACAAAGATAAAGCGTCTATTCTCTGAAATTGGTGAGATATTCCTCCCTTTTCCCTTTAGCATATAACGGCACTTCTTCCAGTGAAAGCGCTTTTGTTGGGCACGATGCTACGCAGGCGGGGATTTCCCGATCCGGGCAGCGGTCGCACTTCAAGGCGATCTTTGCTTCCCGATCCTGGATAATTACACCAAAGGGGCAGGTCATCACGCACATCCAGCATCCAACGCATTTCTCCTTACTGTGGCTTACAAGCCCCGTTGTTTCATCCCTCCACAGGGCGCCGCTAATGCAGGCCTTAATACATTGTGCATCGCTACAGTGGCGGCACTGCAGAGGAAAATTGTACTGCTGCCCCTTCTCCACATAAACCCGGGAAACAGGAGGCGGGGTTTCGCGAATGGCGCCAAAGAGCTCCTTTGAGGCCGAGTGCTCCACAGCGCAGGCGAGCTCACAGGTCTTGCAGCCGAGACAGCGTTCCAGGTTAATCAGGATCTGCTTCACAGGTCTTTCACCTCCCCTTTTACAAAATAGTCCAACAGTTTTGACAACCAGTAGTGCACATAATATCAGGCATTAATAACATCAAAAATATCCCGGAACAGCTTAATTAATCCGGCTCAAGGCCGGCTTAATTACTTAGTGCTTCGGCCGGACTGTATGTTTTACTACCTCAGCCTTTTTAAACTGTATGTTTTACTGCTTCGCCTTTTTAATAACTCTATTTTATAATTCGCTGTAAAACTCTTCTTTACCTTCTGGAAAATTTTTTTAGCGGAGTTTATTTTATTACGCCAAGTAAAAAACCTTTTAATCGGCTTTGTGATTGAAAATTCTCTATTTAAAAAATTAAATGATGAAAACTTCCCCCCAATCAGGCGGTTGTCCTTTTTTCATAGGGGGGAAGTATGTCAGCCCGATATTCTAAGTATCGCTTTCATAACTAATCAATTGAAAACCGTTAAGTTATTATTACAGTATTAATATGGGTTCGATCAGTTTCAACTGCCTGTAGTATGGTAAAACCCGGCCTGGCCCCGGTCAGGCCTGAATAAAATGCGCTTCAATTCACGGAAAGTAAAATAGGGATCATCATTTTTAACATAGGGCAGTAAAATCTTTTTCTGGCGCAGGAGCTCACGGGAGATATGCGCTTCTATTTCATCTGTTTCGTAGAGCGCGGCTTTACTGATGGTTCTGCCGAAAGGATTTACAATTTCGCTGCCGCCCCAAAAACGGTAGGAAAAGGCCGTGCCCTCTCGCGCCTGATCCCCTGTTTTGCCCGGAGGAAGGACCGTTAAATCGTTTTTACGCCGGCCGCCCACGGACTCTTCGCCCACCCTGTTGGCACAGATACCGTAGATACCGAAAATGCGGGAGTAGAAAGTGTTGATTATGCTCCAGGTTTCCATATTGCTGAATTCCGCTCCCATGGAACCTTCAGAAGAGTTGATAATGGTGACGAAGATATCGGCTTTTTGGGTGATACCAAGATAAGGCAGAGAGGGATGCCACACATCGTTACAGATAAACACGGCAATATGAAAGTCGTGCAACTTGAAGGTGCGGAGCTGTTTGCCCGTCGCAAAAATTTTACCTTCATCAAAAACACCGTAATTGGGCAGATTGAGCTTGCGATAGGCAAAAACTATCTGCCCGTCAACGAGCACCAGGGCAGAATTGTAAAAGTTCATCGAGGGCGACTCTTCAATGAAGCCGACCACAGCAGCCGTACCTTTAGAGGCTGCCGCCAGGGATTTGATCTCGGGTGAGTCCAACCGCAGGGCAGCCTCATGGTAACGTTCACCCACAAAATAGCCGGTCAGAGCCAGCTCCGGGAAAACAACCAGCTGGGAGCCCTTTTCCCGGGCATAACGGATTTTGGCGATCACTTCTTCCAGGTTGCTTTTTACATCCAGCAGCCGCGGAGCTGTTTGACAGATGGTAACTTTCAAGATGCAGGCCTCCTCCTTTATAAACCTTATAAATATGTCTTAAGCCTTTCTATTTGAAGGGATCCCAGCGTGCCATGAGCCCTTCATACCCCTCCGGAAAATACCTCTGGAAGAGCTTATAAAAATATAGCTCCTTGGGGGACCTTAAGGAGATGCCGCCGCTGCTTGCAGGGTTCTCCTGCAACTCCTTTTCCCCGATCTTCTCCGGAATGAGTCCATCCACCTGGTCATCCACACCGACCCCCCGGGAAAATCTTAATTTGGGGCGGTCGGCTATTTCACGGGGCAGCAGATCCCGGAAAGCTTCCCGGAGAATCCACTTTTCCACCGGCATCTCCCCTTGATAAATTTTAAGCTCCATGGGAAGCTTATGGCTCATGGCCACCACGGCCGGGTGCAGGAAGGGCGCATAGTATTCAATGCTGTTGGACATCCACCCCCGGTCAAGCCTGCGGAGGGCCGTATTGTAGGCTATATCCAGCAGCTTTCTGGCGATCCTCTCTTTCGCGGCAGGGTCTGCTATATCCTGGAGTTCCCGGAAATACCCGCCAAAAAGCTCATCAGCCCCTTCTCCTACCAGCACGCTGTGCACATGTCTTGAGGCCAGCAGTGAGGTA
>JAKORA010000134.1 GCA_029778075.1 Bacillota bacterium
TAGGCCGTCATCACCGCCGCCGAAGAACTCAAACCACCGATGGGGATCTTCCCCCGGATTAGCGCCTTAATCCCGTTCTTCAGGATAAAATTCCTTTTTAGGGCTAGAATAGAGCCCCGCAAATAATTCCCCCAGAACCCAGGGACCATCCCCGGAACATCATTAACATGGAAATTCTCCTCGTCAGGAAAATCCAAACTTTGTACCTGGACATAACCTTCGTCATTGGCGGTATAGATCATCTCGACCGCCGAGTTTAAGGCCATCCCGGTAACTAGTCCTTTCTGGTGATCCACATGAGCCCCTAAAGGACAGATCCGGAGCGGGGATTTAACCATCCTGAGTGGAGAAGAGGAAATATGAAATTTCTCTTTAAACAGGGAGAGCAACTCAACCAATTAAAAGTCTCCTTTTCTTCTCTAATCTATTTACTCTTCGGTAGCCGCCACTTGTTGCTGCCCGGCGCTCCATTCGTCCCTCTTTCCTTGTCCGACCCCGAAATAGTAAAAACCGGCCTTTTCCATCATGTCTCGTTTATAAATATTGCGAAGATCAAAAAAGTAGGGCTCTTTAAGGAGTTCTTTCACGCGGGATAAATTCAAACTTCGGAACTGGTTCCATTCGGTCAGGATGACCAGGGCATCAGAACCCTTAATCGCTTCGTACTCATTTTGGCAGTATGTAATCCGGTCTTCAAGATTTTTTAAGCACCATTTTGCTTCCTCCATCGCTTTGGGGTCAAAAACTCTAAATTTTGCCCCATGTTTCGCCAACTCATTAAGAATCACAAGGGCTGGCGACTCCCGCATATCATCGGTATTAGGTTTAAAGGCAAGGCCTAGTATGGCAAGCTGTTTGCCCACTAAGCTGCCTAAACCCTCCATTATTTTCGCCACCATCAGCCTTTTTTGGGCGTCATTCACTTTCACCGTCTGTTCCACTAAAGTTACCGGAGAGCCATATTCCCGGGCAATTTTTACTAAAGCCAAGGTATCTTTGGGAAAACAGCTGCCGCCGTAACCGGGACCCGGATGTAAAAACTTCGGGCCAATCCGGCCATCCCGCCCCATCCCTTTAGCCACGTCCTGGACGTTAGCCCCCACCTTCTCACAGAGGTTAGCAATTTCGTTAATAAAGGTAATCTTCATCGCTAGAAAAGCA
>JAKORA010000135.1 GCA_029778075.1 Bacillota bacterium
GGCATAAAGCTGCTGTCCCATCCGTCCAGCCTGTGCTTCTTCTTTGATATAATCGCCATCGATCGCCTCACCAGTCCAGGGGGACATCCCCACACCCCTGTTGACAGTGCCCTGGTCCGGCTTAATTTTTTTAATATCCTTTTCCCTTTTAACAATCTTGAACCGGCATTCCGTCCTATTGGGCTCACAGAGAAGCTCTACGGCTACCGGGTCACTTCCCCTGCGTAGCCACCAGTTGGGAGAAAGAGGGACTGCCTTTCCTGTGGTGGGGCAAGCCACGGTGCGGGCCCAGATATAGGCGTGGATAATTTCGTTTTCTTGAACGGGGTAATATTGTTTAAGTTTTCCTTTAACCAAGTCAGCCCAAAGCTGTCCGTATTTGCGAATATAACCGGCTAAAGCTTTGCCATAACGGGCTGGGTAGTCTAGAGTAGCTTTTAATATAACCGATGCTACAGAATTAAGCTCATTGGCATATGTGGTAAAACCGTATCGTAAAGACTCAAGAGGGATAGAACCCCCTCCAGCCATGGGATCACAAACACTAATCTCCTTGAAGCCCCATGTATGTTCAACCAGCTTCCATAAAGTTTTTATGTCTTGATCAGATGCAATCCGGGTGAAAGCCCGTGAGTAGCCGTAGGGATTACCCGGCAAACGCTCACTTTTTTCATTGGCTTTTTCAATTAAATTACGCGCAGTCACCGGGTCTCCCAGGATACCCAGCACGCGCAGAAACCATTTGTGGTAGCTTTCTTCGTCCGGGAATGTTTCCTTAATATCTTCGGGCCAATCTTCACTCCACTGGGGCAACAGGCTGGCCAAAATGGCACCTCGGCTAACAGTGAGAGGTCGCCGGGCCCACCAAACGTGTAAAAAATAGAGCGGAGGCAGTGCACTAGAAGCACCTCTTTCTCTCTGGCTCTCCACCCCTAATTCGGCTATCGGTAACCATTTTTCAATTAAAACATCGGGTCTGGACAATTCATCCTACTCCTTCGAAACCATAATTCTGAAAGCACGGCAGGTCCGCTCCCGGCTGTTTCCGCTGGTGCAACGGCTGTACCAGTAATAGGCTTCCTCACTGCTCATAGCGGAGACCGCCGCTTTTATTTCTTCAATGCGATTCAGCCGCGATAGCGGCTTAACCGCCATTAATAGCAAACCCAATATAACGCCGGTTTCTTCATCAAGCAATAACGGTTCGCTATGGCCCGGTTTAATGCTGTCGGCCCGGTAGCCGCACTTTTTAAGCAAGTTAAGCACCTCGCCGGTAACTGCCTGCAGTGGCGTGCCCCAGGCTCGCACTACCAGCCTGGGCTTCTCTCCTTGAGCCTGCCCATTCAACGGATACTGGTAC
>JAKORA010000136.1 GCA_029778075.1 Bacillota bacterium
AAAAAGAAGAAGAGGAAACCCAGCACGATAAACTTTTAAAAATAGCACAGCAGGCCGAGCTTTTCCGGGACGAACACGAAACGCCTTTTGCACGTGTGCCTGTTGGCGAATTTAAGCAAAACTGGCCCGTTAGAAGCCGGTCTTTTAAAATGTGGCTTACCGGCAAATTTCTGGAGGAAACAAATCGCGGTCCAAATAACGAAGCGTTAAGCGCAGCGTTAAATACTATTGCAGCCCTGGCCTGGAAATCAGAAAAGCAGTACCGGCTGCATGTAAGAACCGCCCCCCATAAAGATAGTTTTTACTATGACCTGGGAGACCAGGCATGGAGAGCGATTAAGGTATCCTCTGGATGCTGGGAGGTGGATAGTAAGCCTCCTATACTTTTTAAAAGATATTCCCATATGCAGGCGCAGGTAGAACCACTTCCCGGCGGCGACCCCTGGAAGTTGTTTGAGTTTATCCATTTGAAAGATGAAAAAAATAAATTACTTCTCCTTGTTAGCGTCATTACAGACTTTATCCCCGATATTCCCCATGTTGTAAAAGTGTTTTACGGTCCAGGCGGCGCCACAAAAACCACAAGCGCAAAGACGGTGAGGGCGATTGTAGATCCAAGCGCAGCGCCGGCCTGCCGGGCATACAAGGATAAAAAAGAGTTTATGCAATACCTGGCCCATAATTATAGCTGCTTGCTGGACAATCTTTCTAGTATAAGCCCGGACCTCTCTGATTTAATATGCAGCGCTGTAACAGGCGATGGTGATAGTAAAAGAGCGCTATATACCGATGATGACGATATTATTTACAACTTTAAGCGGTGCTTTATTATAAATGGAATCAATAACGTTGTAACCAGGCCGGACTTGCTAAGGCGCGCGGTGCTTTTCCCGCTGGAACCTCCCTCCCCTTCTGAACGGCTGGAGGAAAGAGAATACTGGCGAAGGTTTGAGGAGGCAAGGCCCTGGATATTGGGAGGCATATTTGATACCCTGGCCCGGGCAATGCAGCTTTACCCTGACATCAGGTTAACGGGCCTTTACGATATGGCCGACTTTACCAGATGGGGGGTTGCTATAACAAAGGCCATGAGAACTAACCCGGAAGAATTTCTCCAGGCATACCGAGACAATAAAGCAATGCAAAACGAAGAAGCGGTAAGTAATAATGCTGTAGCTTCCGCGGTTATGGCATTAATGGAAGAGCGCGAAACATGGAGAGGCACTGCTTCCGCGCTACTGGAGGAGCTGGAGAAAAAAGCCGAGGAGGAAAAAATTAACATTAAGGGAAAAGGTTGGCCAAAAGCGGCGAATTCGCTAAGCCGGAAATTAAATGAATTAAAATCTACCTTACAGGCAGCCGGCGTTGAAATCTACCGTGACCGGCAGGACAAAAGAATTATTTTTTTAGAGAGGACCCTGGATGCTACGGAAAATATCGTCGAAACCGTCGAAACCGTCGAAAGCCCGATAAAATCAGGGGTTACAGACCGACGATATTTTGACGATATACCGACGATACAAAGCAATACCGTCGATAATATCGTCAAAGGCAAAGGCCGAGAAAATGGGCCCTCTGGCGATATTGGCGATGTTGACGATATTTTTTCTTGCTCCAAGGAGAACCGTAAAGAAAAAAATACAGAGATTATTGAAGGGTCAAATGAAACCCCGGCTTCTTTCTGCAAATACTGCGGTGAACTTATCGAGTGGGTAAAAGACGAAGGCGGCAGGTGGATACCTATGCGGCCAGATTATACAGGCTTTCACAAGTGTAAGGAAGCCCGGGAAGAGGAGGGGGGCCTGGAAGAATGTATGGTAGGTTTCGCGGATGATGATCCTTATTGAATTGATGTCTTTTCTTGGTTAAAACGAAAATGGTATCCGGGTAACCAGCAAGCGGAGGTTGTGAAGGATGAAATTTGTGGCGTATGATCCCCAGGTTAAAAGCCGTCAACCTGTTTGCCTAATTTGCAAGGCCTACGGCTGGACGGTGCGGCTTAACTTCAATCGGGAACACGGCTTCTGGTGGTGCCCCGACTGCGGCGGTGAGTGGTGGCCGGGCGGTGGCGAGCGGTGGCCAGGAACCG
>JAKORA010000137.1 GCA_029778075.1 Bacillota bacterium
TAAAATACGGGATGGAGCGTCTGGCCCGGGAAAAAGGGGTTGACCTGGCATCGGCATACAATGAGATCGAGCACGTTTTCAAATGGAAGGAAACGGCCATTGAGAAAGCGCTGCAGCTTTATGCTGTTAACAAAGCGGAGACGGAGAGTACCGAAAAGGTTAAAAAAGTGCTGGAACTGCTTCGCGATTACTGCCAGGCTGTTTTTATGTCCACGGAGCATATTCAAAGGCTCTGGGGGAAACTAAAGGATGATACAGAATACCTGGTGGAAAAAATGTATGAATATCTTTACGATCTTTATCCGCCTCTTTTCCCCTCCATGGTGAGCGCCATTGATGCCATGGAGCCGCAGCAGATAGAGGAATTTTTTGCCGGCTTGCAGAAAAGTGTGCCGACGGCAGTATGATTCTCTCCTGTGGCTAAAGCCCTTTTGTGGATTCCAGGACAATCATTCCTTTCTTTTCCAGCACATCGCTGTCTCCTTCCCTGTTTCCTCCGTATTTTTTCCACCCCGCATTGAAAATTTGTTTTCCCTTGTTTGCAGGAAGGGGCAAATCGTTCTCCCCCAGGTTAAAAAGCGCTGTAAGTACAACGCGGTCGTGCCACCTGCGGATTTCCACTAGCTTACTTTCCTTGTCTACTGTTACTTCAGTGTTGTCTTTATCCAGGTGGCTGAGCGCGGGGTGGGATTTCCTGAGGGCGATTAAATCCCGGTAGAAGGCAAACATCTGTTTATTTTGCTCATCCCAGCTTTCCCGGGGTGTAAGTTTGGAGTTGTAAAACGTGCGGTCATCTTCGGGATCAGGGAAATTATCCCAGCCAAATGCTTTAAATTCTTCTTTCCTTCCCTGAGAGACCGCTGCTTTGAGTTTGGGGTCCTCATAGTCGGTAAAAAATAGAAAGGGATTTTTTTCGGCATATTCTTCACCCATAAAAAGTAAAGGTATATAAGGAGAAAAAAACAACAATCCTGCTGCAATCTTTAAGGAAGGAAAATCCACCAGGGCGCCAAGCCTTTCCCCGCCGGCCCGGTTTCCCACCTGATCGTGATTTTGAATAGAGACTACAAATTGAGCACCGGGGTTTTGGGAAGCGTCACTGCCGCGGTTTTTCTGCCAGAATTGCGAATATTCGCCGGTGTAGAGGTAGTTTTTATAGACCTTCGGCAGATCCTCCAGCCGCCCGTAATCCATATAGTAGCCTTGTTTCTCTCCGGTTAAGACGGTGTGCACACAGTGATGAAAGTCGTCCATCCACTGGGCATCAATGCCGTAGCCTCCTTTATCCGGCGGGTTAATGATTTTAACGTTATTTTCATCGGTTTCGGCAATCAGCCATATCCGGCGGTTTAAAGCCGCGGCTGTTTTTTGAGCCGTCGAAGATATTTCTTGCAAGATGTGTGTGGGGCTTTCATCTTTGATGGAATGGATGGCATCCAGCCTCAACCCGTCGAAATGATATTCTTCTAACCAGTAACGGACATTATCCAGGACCATGGAGCGCATCATCTCACAGTACTGATCGTCGAAATTTACAGCAGCACCCCAGGGAGTGGCGTGTTTTAAGGTGAAATAGGGGCCGTAGGCAGGGAGATAGTTTCCTTCCGGTCCCAGATGGTTGTAAACCACATCAAGTATGACGGCCAATCCTTTTTGATGGCAGCGGTCAATCAAATATTTTAAATCATCGGGAGAGCCGTAATTCTTATTAACGCTGAATAGATTGGCTCCGTCATACCCCCAGTTCCATTTTCCGGGGGTCTGGGTGACAGGCATCAGTTCAATAGTGTTTACTCCCAGTTCCAAAAGGTAGTCGAGCCTCTCTGCTGCCGCTCTAAAAGTCCCTTCCGGAGTGAAAGCGCCGATATGCAGTTCATAGATGATCAGTTCGCTTAAGTCTTTTCCCTTCCAGTCCCGGTCGTTCCACTGATATTTTTGGTGATCGATCACCTGAGAGTAACCGTGGACACCTTCCGGCTGAAAATGGGAATATGGATCGGGAAAATCACCTTCACCATCGATTCTAAATTTGTACAACGTATCTTGGGCTGCATTTTCGATAAGGGCGCTATAGATATGGGGTTCTTCCTCGGACATAGGGACAACTGTTTCTCCGGCCGCATTTTTAAGCAGGAGTTCAACTTTTTTTTTGTTAAAGGCAAAGACCCGGAACTCAGTCCTGCCCGTTTGCTTATCTAAAATAGTCGCTCCCATTTTTCTCATACACTTTAATATAACCATCTTTTAATTTTTCTATGATGTTGTAGCCATGCTTTTTGTTTAAGGTTTCTTTGTCGTGGTTAAATTATTATATATGAAAAAAGAAAGAGGAGAAATAAAGCTGTGCAGCTGGTAGCGGTAAAAAAGAAGAATTTTAATGATTATCGAAGATTTATGGAGCAAGATACCATGTTTGAGCTCGATTTTTTGGTTGATAAGCTGAAAGGGAAAAAGATCGCCATGATTAATGCCACTGCTTATGGGGGAGGCGTAGCGGAAAAGCTGCATTCCCTTGTCCCCCTTATGCAGGATATGGGTGTGGATATTGACTGGTGGACTATTCTGGGAAATGAGGAGTTTTATAATGTCACCAAAAGGTTTCATAACTGTCTGCAGGGGCAGGAGGGCGAACTCTCCGGCAGTGAAATGGAAATATACCTTAAATACAACCAGATAAACGCCTCTTACATGAAAGACTGGCACTATGATTTCATTGTCATCCATGATCCGCAGCCCGCTGCTTTAATCGAATGGCGCGGGAAGGAGTGTCATGAAAAATGGATCTGGCGGTGCCATATCGATACCTCTTTTCCCAATCAGGAGTACTGGGACTTTTTATACCATTACATAGCACAATATGATGCTGTAATTTTCACCATGCCTGATTACGTTAAGGAGGGGGCCGCCTTTAAAAACATTACGTTTATTACCCCCTCCATCGATCCTCTCAGCCTAAAAAATATTTCCCTTGATAAAGAAGAGGCCAGGGCGATTACCTCCAGGTTTGGCGTCGATGCTGGCCGCCCGTTAATTTCACAGGTTTCCCGGTTTGATCCCTGGAAGGATCCCCTGGGGGTGATCGATGCCTACAAAATAGTGAAAAAGGATTTTCCCAGCGTTCAACTGGCGCTGGTTGGCTCCATGGCCTCCGATGACCCGGAGGGCTGGGATTATCTTTACAGGACCCTACGGCGGGCCGGCGAGGATTATGACATTAAAGTCGTTACCAATTTTAACGGTATTTCGGACTTGGAGGTTAATGCCTTTCAAACAGCCTCGGATATAATACTGCAGAAGTCGCTCCGTGAAGGCTTTGGGCTTACCGTGGCGGAAAGCCTGTGGAAGGGGACCCCGGTAATAGGCGGAAACGTGGGGGGCATAAAGCTGCAGATCGAGGACGGGGTTACCGGTTACCTGGTGAACACGGTAGAAGAGTGCGCGGAAAAGGTATTAACGCTGCTGAGAAATCCGGTTTTGGCTGAGGAGATGAGGGAGGCAGCCAGAGAAAAGGTTAGAAAAGAATTTCTGGTTACAAAGAATATTCAACATTACCTGAGGTTGTTCTATAATCTTAGTTCCCCTGAACAGGCTCTGCCCTAAAGCCTGATTTTTAGCATTTTATGCGCCCCGGCTAACATAACGTGGTTTCCAAAAAAGATTATTTTTGTTATAATAACTTTAGCTTCTCCATGCGTGCCGGATTTAAATTAAAAGTTTAAAAAATTTAGTATTTTTGCCTGGTCTATTAAATTCGAGAGGGGATGTTTAAGCTGTTGCCGGTAAAAATAAAAGCAGTGACCTTGGATCAGGGGGGCAGTTTTTTAGTCTTGTTGTGTGATGATAAGGAAACTAAAATTCTGCCCATTGCCATCGGCCCTTTTGAAGCGCAGTCTATAGCCCTGGTTTTACAGGGGCAAACGGCACCCCGTCCTCTTACGCATGATTTGCTTAAAACTTTATGTGAGCAACTTGAGGGTACCGTAGAAAAAGTAATCATCACCGATATCATGGACAGCACCTTTTATGCCGAAATTTATGTAAGGCACAAAGAGCAAATATTAGTCATAGATTCCAGGCCAAGCGATGCTATCGCCCTGGCTTTGCGCTGTGAGGCACCTATCTATATGGCTGATAAACTGGTTGAGTTTACCTACGATTACCAGGATATTATCTCCAGCGAGCAGACAGATGAGGGGCTTCATTAACTAAAGGACACAGTTAAAATACGAATAAAAAAAGGAGGTCGCAGATTGAGTAAGGTAGAAAAAGAAAAGCTGATGCAGCTTGCCGGCTGGATTAAGGAAAGCCGGAATATCGTGGTTTTTACCGGTGCAGGGATCAGTACCGAATCAGGTATACCCGATTTTCGTAGTCCCGGCGGCATCTGGAGCCGTTTTGATCCCTCCGAGTTAACCTACCAAAATTTTGTTGCCAGTCCGGCTATTCGCCGAAAGTTCTGGGAGTTTTACCGGGAAAACTGGAAAGAGTCCAGCGGCGCCCAGCCCAACAGCGCCCACCGGGCTGTGGCCGCTCTGGAGCGGCAGGGTAAATTAACAGCAGTAATTACCCAGAATATCGATGGGCTGCATCAGGCAGCCGGAAACAGCCCGGACAAAGTTCTGGAACTCCACGGGACCATGTGGGAGGTGCGCTGCCTCTCCTGTAACTTCTACTATCCCTGGAAAGAAATATATAACCTTCTGGAAGAGGGAAAGGAAGTAGGGAACTGCCACCAGTGCGGCGGATTGCTCAAGCCCGCCACCGTATCTTTTGGACAGTCCCTTCCGGCTGAAACGCTTCGTGAGGCGCAGCGCTGCAGTATGGCCTGCGATCTGTTTATTTGCATCGGTTCCTCACTGGTGGTCTATCCCGCGGCGCAGCTCCCGGAAACAGCTAAAAATTCAGGGGCCAAACTGGTCATCATCAACAGGGAGAGAACTCCCCTGGATGGCATTGCCGACCTGAACATCAGGGGTGAGGCCGGAGCGGTAATGACCGGTCTGTTGGAGTTGCTGGAAGTGTCACCTCAGTAAA
>JAKORA010000138.1 GCA_029778075.1 Bacillota bacterium
CTGAGCATCGCCGCGAGGGAGGTCCCGCCGGGACACCCTTATTTAAAAGTATTGCAAAACAATCTTCAATGCGCCCTCCGTAAATACCGTGAAACAACATGGCGTCCCCCGGATGCGTCTGAGTTAACAGGAAGAACTGGCGCCAGGGTGAAGCAGACACACCGCTGGTTCGCTGTGCTCTGCCTTTTACTGGGTGTTCTTTTGTCGGGTTTTACAGCTTTGAACTACGGTCTTAATAAAACCTCTCCGCCTTACCCCCAGGCCGCGCAGTACGTTGAAAGCGGGAATTATGCCGCTGCCGGCGGGAGCTACTTCCATCATTCCTATAGACTTAAAGAAAAAGCAATTCTGGAAGTCCCGGTCATTTCTCAAAACCCAGAGTTGCCCAGAGGTTGTGAGGTGACCAGCCTGGCCATGCTGCTGCATTACGCGGGCATTATTGTTGACAAAATGACACTGGCCGAGGAAATTGAAAAGGAACCGGCTTTTTACAGGGATAATGATGGGCAGATTTATCATGGTAACCCTTATTACGGTTTTGTGGGAAGCATGTATAAGCTCAGCGATCCCGGCTACGGCGCATATCACGGGCCGGTGCGAAAGTTGATGGAGAAGTATCTGCCAGGAAAAACCATCGACCTGACAGGATGCGATTTTCAGGATATTTTGCTTTTTATCAGTGAAGGGGTTCCCGTCTGGGTTGTAGCAAATGTTCTTTTTAAAGAGTTAGAAGACGCGGATTTTCAAACCTGGCATACAAAGCAAGGCCCGGTAAAAATAACCTACCGGGAGCATGCCGTTTTGCTGACCGGCTACGATGAGGAGTCCGTTTATTTTAACGATCCTCTGGATAGTCGAAAAAATAAAAAGGCCGCCCGGAGCTCCTTCCAGGCCGCCTGGGAACAGATGGGCGCTCAGGGCGTAACATACCTTCCTTATTAAAAGGCTCGATTGCCGGGTATTTCCGGGAGCAGACCCAAGGTAATATACCTTCCTTATTAACCCACTTCCAAAATTTCCACGATTTGTCCACTTCATTGTCTCACCTTATTAATTATTAATGCATTTTAATTTAATAGAAAAGAACCAATGGGGGAAAGCTAAAATAACACTTTCGGTATTTGCAAGGGAAGATCTAGATGCCAAACCAATCTGTTGCCCAAAAATCTGTTGCCCAAAAAGAGAAGCATTCAATAAGACCCATAGAGGAAGAAAAGCGAGCTTTTATGTACGGTAATGAAGTGGTGGTGTGGGCAGCGCTGGCCGCCGGAGCGGAGTATTTATTCGGGTATCCGATAACTCCGCAGAACGAAATCATGCATTACTGGTCACGGCTGGCTCCACGTTACGGCCGGGGGTTTCTGCAGACCGAAGATGAGCTCTCCGCAGGGTTTGCCGCCCTGGGGGGTATCATGGCTGGGGCACGTTGTTTTTCCGCCACGGCAGGTCCGGGAACGGTGCTTTTTCAGGAGCCGCTCTCCATGGCGGAAATGATGCGCATCCCTCTTGTCCTGGTTGTCCAGCAGAGGGGAGGGCCATCTACCGCCACGGTCATTTATTCCCAGCAGGAAGTTTTTCTGTCGGTTTTCGGGGGGAACGGGGAAGGATTACGGGTTGTCTATTCACCCGGAAGCCACCAGGAGATGTACGACCTGACTATCAAGGCTTTTGCTACGGCTTGGGAGTACCGTTTCCCTACACTGGTTTTGGGAGATGGGTACCAGGCCAAGATGAGAGAGCCTGTTACACTTTACGATCCCCATGAAAGGGGTATCGAGCTTAAGACTCCATATCCCCTGGTTGGGCTTGAAGGTGTTCCCGGAGTAGAGCGGGAACCTGCCCACTGGCGCAATGCCTTTTCTGTAGAAGAAGAGCTTTACGAGGCCTTAAAACCAATTATTGACGATTTTTACCGGGCCGCCCCTCTGTTGAGCGAAAAGGAGGAAGGTTTCCTGGAAGGGGCTGAGTTGATTATTGCGGCTCATGGGATTGTGGGGAGAAGCGTACGCGCTGCCGTCTGGGAATTGAGAGAAAAGGGTCTGTCAGTTGGTTTTTTCCGGCCCATTACCCTGCGTCCCTTTCCTAATGACGCTCTTAGAAATGCCCTGAACACCTGCCCCCGCCTTCTGGTAGTCGAATCGGCCCAGGGGCAACTGGCTAAACTGATCCGTATCGCTGTCGGCGGTGAGCTGGAAGGCGACTTCAAGATGTACACCTATTTCCGTCCCGGCCTGGGGATTACCGCCGAGGAGGTTGTGCAGGAAGCCCGGGCCATTTTAAACGGGGAGCGGGAAGAAGCGGACAAGGAGGAAAGAATTAATGTCTGAAGAATCCATGCCCCTTTCCTGGCGCACAGAAACGAAGCCGCATAAGTTCTGTCCCGGTTGCGGCCACGGTCTGGTTCTCAAAGCACTGGGTATGGCTGTCGATCGTCTTAATATAGCCGAAAGAGTGCTTTTTGGTTGTGATATAGGATGCTCCCTGCTGTCGTGGGATTTTTTCAACCTGGACACGGTCCAGACACATCACGGCCGGACAGTTCCTTTTATTGTTGGAGCAAAAAGGGCGCGACCTCACCTTATCGGTATCGCTTATATGGGCGACGGAGGGGCGTATGCTATCGGTGTCCAGCATCTGATAAATGCCACCATGCGCAATGACAGGATTCTGGTGATAATTGTAAACAATACTACTTATGCCATGACCGGTGGGCAGATGGCTCCCACCACTCTGTCGGGGCAAATAACGGAGACAACACCTGAAGGTCGAACTGCCGGCCGGGAAGGTTATCCCCTGCGTGGGCCCGAAATGATTGCTTCTTTTGCCCCGGAGGGGGCCTATATCGCCCGGGGCACTGTTTCCCGGGTGCCGAACTTGTCACGCTTTTTGCAAAGGGGACTGGAAAACGTGCTCCAGGATCGCGGTATTTCTGTGGTGGAGGCACTTTCAACCTGCCCGACCAACTGGAGGACCAATGCGGTGGATACATGGAAATACCTGGAAAAAGAAATGACGGAGTATTACCCTGTAGGGGAGCTGGTTTCTCCCTGGGGAGGAAAAGCAGGGGAGAGGGGTAAAACAGAGGAGGTCAGCTGTTATGACCGGCAGTAACAGGCGGATAGTGATCGGAGGCGAGGGAGGGCAGGGTGTCCAGGCGGCAGCAGATATTCTGGCCCAGGCAGCCTTTGAAGAGGGCAAAGAGGCGCTTTATATCCCGAACTTTGGCATCGAACAAAGAGGGGGTGTTTCCCTGGCTTTCGTCCAGATCGGAACAGAACCTATCGGTTCCCCCAAGTTTCAAATTGCCCATTTAATTGTCGCCCTGAGCGGACGAGCACTGGGGCGTTTGCAGGAATACATGAACGAGAAAAGTATCATATTGTATGACAGCTCACTGCTGGCGCCGCCCCAGGTGTCGGACGAGGTTATCGGATGGCAGTGTTATGATACCATTGCGCCGGAGGCTTTTGCGGAACGCCGGCTCACGAAGCAGAGGCAGAGTTTCCCGGAGCTTACCTCCAAAGTAAAATATATTTACGGGCTGCCGGCGGGGGAAATGGCTCAAAACAAGCTGCATCCCAGGGTTGCCAATATTATTGTCCTGGGGGCGGTAGCGAAATTTACAGAGACAGTGCAACTGGAAAGCATTAAAAAGGCCCTGGAAAAGAGGCTGGCCGGTAAAATAAAGCGCGACCCAGCCTTGAAAGATTTGAATTACCGTGCCCTGGAGTTGGGATGGGAGGCGGCAGGGCACCTGTTAAAAAGCCCCGTATCAACGGGAAAAGTTTGAAGGAGTTGGGAACATTTGGCCAAGACATTTACCAAAATAAAGTGGGAAGGTCCGAAAGGAAAGTTTATTATCTCTCCTGATCTGTGCAAGGGCTGCGGTCTCTGCCTGGAAAAGTGTCCTTCCCAGGTAATAGACTGGTCCGGAGAAATGGGCGTTTACGGGACCCCCATTGTTGAAGCCAAGCGGATCGAGCGCTGTACCGCCTGTCGTATTTGCGCCCTGGTTTGCCCGGATGCCGCCATCGATATTGAAAAGGTGGATGCTGGTGTTAAAAGGAAAGAGCCGATATGCGCACTTGGTCCGAAGCCAAACCGTGATCCAAAGAAGAATCATTAAATCCTGTAGAAGCAACGGGCAGCGGATTTTCCCCGCTGCTTTCAGTTTTTTTCTTGACTTGACCTGGTTTAGATGTTAATCTAGATATAACCAAATAATAGACAAATATTTATAAGTAATAAGCTAGGAGTAATCCAATGGGCGGAGCTAAAAGTGTGGCAGTTATATATAGCTGTTTGTAAATATAAAGTAAAGAATAGTTGCGGGATCATGGGTGTTATAGCCTGAAATATATGAAAGGGAGAGTGGAGAAAAATGCATGGAGTACCAAAAGACTTTTTTAACGCAGCAGATTATTTTCTGGATCGGAATATTCGACAGGGTCGCGGCCACGAGATAGCTGTTTATACGGAGTACAAAAATTATACTTACAATGACATTCAGAAGATGACGAACAAGACGGCCAACGCTTTGCGCGAACTCGGTTTACAATTCGACGATAGAATAATGATTCTTATGCTCGATGTTCCGCAGTTCTATGCAGCTTTCTGGGGCGCAATCAAGATCGGTGCGATCCCGATTCCCGTTAATACCATGCTTACTCCCAAGGACTACGAGTATTATCTCAATGACAGCCGGGCCAAAGCGCTTATTGTGTCTGAACAGCTTCTCCCATTAGTTCAGCAAATTGAAGGGGATCTTTTATATCTCCGTGATCTGATAGTAATATCCGAAATTAGCGGGGCCCATATTCCTTTTAAACAAAAATACAAGCATGCCCCCGCTACC
>JAKORA010000139.1 GCA_029778075.1 Bacillota bacterium
GAGGCAATGGGCCCCGGGGGGAGACCGGGGTAAAGATAAGTGTTATAGGGAGAATCGATCTCCAGGTCCTGGTATGTAAGGACAGGCTTGACTTCACCGAGGATGTACTGTACGGTGGCACAGGATTGTAAGAAAGGCATGTTTTCCGATTTCAGGCGGTTATGAAAAACGGCGGAAATAAGGGGGCGTTCTTCAGGCACCCTGGCCTCCTTTTCTATGAGGGAAGCAAGGGTAACGATCTCGTGGGATGAAAAACCAAGCTCTGCGGCACGCCGGCGGAAAGAATCGTCGAATACCATGGCAAAACGCCGCAGCATCATCTCCACTATCTCCTGGGGGGTAACATCCGGGAGGATTTCATATGTATCAGGAAAAAGATAGCCTTCCAGAAGATATTCCACGCCGGGAGGCGCCGCTTGTATAAACTCCAAAACCGGCTCACGGCGGTATTCCAGGCATATATCGAGAAATTCCTCCCTGTCTGCAAGCCCCTCTTCCTCCAGCCTGCCGGCGATTTGTTCCACGGTAAAACCCTCGGGAATAGTAAGCTTGACGCCTCTTTCCAGTATCACTCCCTGCTGCAGCTCGCTTAAGATTTCATCCAGGGTCATTCCCGGTGAAAGGAGATAGCTGCCTGCCTGAAGCTTCTGATCGTATCCCTTATAACGTGCATAAAAACGAAACAGCAAGGCGCTTTTAATAATGCCCTCCTGCTGTAATATACTGGCAATCTGTGCTGTTGAAGAGTTAAAGGGAATATTAACCTCTCTTGGGCGCATGTCGTTTGGGGTGCCGACAGGCAGCAGCAGGGTATTGACCTGCCAATAGGCCGACAACGAAAGGATTATTAGTGCTGTCAGCAATAAAACCAGCCAAAGCCGGTAATGTTTGGCCCTGAACATGGAAAATCACCACCGCGGCCTTTAATTATTCATCCGGCCGGCTTTCTTCCTGGTTCTCCAGGGAAAGTAGCCTTTCGCAGGCAATTTCTACCACTTTATCCCATTCGTCCTCATCTTCAATCGTATGCAGGGTGGTTTCACCGTTGTTACCCTTTATGACGCGAAAGATGACAGCATCGCCTGCATCTTCGGCCGGCTCCGCCTCCTCGCCGTCATATTCCTCAGCCTCGAATTCAGCCGGGTTCCCGCCGCAGGGGAGCAAAACGGCATAGTCCAGGTTGTCTACCTGGAAATAATCAATAAGCATAAAATCAAAGTGTTCTCCTTCTTCGTCGATAAGCGTGATGATTTCTTCGCGTTTTTCCATCGCAAACATCCTTTCGTCTGTCATTGGCCACGCTGCCTGTAACGCAGGTAGCTCTCCAGGATAAAAACGGCGGCCAGCTTATCAATCACCTTTTTTCGGCCTTTCCGGCTTACATCTGCTTCCAGCAAAGCACGCTGTGCCGCCACTGTTGTTAAACGTTCGTCCCAGGTTGTCACCGTAATGCCGGCAGCTTCCTCCAGTTTCTCCTTAAAGCACAGGATTTCCCGGGCTTTTTCGCCCATCGTTCCATTCATGTTGAGGGGAAGCCCCAGCACTATTTCTTCAACATCATAGTCCTTTAGCAGTTGCTGGATTCTCCGGAGGTCTTTAGAGAGGCTCTGTCTTTTGATAACTTCCAGGCCCTGGGCGGTTAAACCCAGGGGGTCGCTGACCGCCACACCGATATTTTTTTCTCCTACATCCAGGCATAAAATCCTCATCAGTCCAGGTCCTTCTTTTCCAAGCCATAATAACCGATTTTAAAGGTGAAGTCAAAATATTTTTATGCAAAATTCGGGGCAGAAAGCACCGCAGTATCCACAGAGTATACAACGGGAGGGGTCGACTGCGGCCTTTAGTTGACCTTCTTCGTGCTGCAAAGACAGTGCCCGCTGGGGGCAGTTTTGCACACAGGAGCCGCAACCGATACACCAGTCATCCACTTTTAAACGGCGCTTCTTACGCGCCAGCTTCCGTACCAGCCGCTCCGGAGGCTTCATCCCCTGGAAGTACTGCAGGTTTACCCTTAGCTCTTCGGGACTGGAGATCCCCACAGCCAGCGAGTCCAGCGCCTCCAGGTCCAGGGCGAAACGGAGCGCTTTTTCCGCTTCAGGTATGAGGTGCCCCCCTCCCAGCACCTTCATGGCATAGATCCCCAGCCCGCTCTGGTGGGCGCGGGTTACAGCACGCAGCATTTGCTCGATGGTCCCGTCCTTGATGCCTATCCCCTTAAAGTTGACAATAGCATGAACAACATCGAGGCAACCAAGGTCGGCGGCCGCTTCCACGGCGGCTACAGTATGGCAGGAGATCCCTACGGCTTTAATCAATCCCCTCTCTTTTGCTTCCAAAAAAAAATCCAGGGCTTCTTTATGTCCCTGTAGGGTCAATGCGGACTCCTGCTCGTGCAGCATAAAAATAGGAATAATATCCACATCCATCTCGCGTCGTGCCTTTTCCAGCGAGGCCAGGGCTCCTTTGCGGTCGTAGGCATATGTTTTGGTCGTAATGACCGGCAAATCCTTAATTTTTTTGATCGCCAGACGCAGGTAGTCGTAGTTGGCATACAGCTCTGCCGTGTCCCAGAAGTTTATGCCGTAACTGTAGGCCTCCTGCAATAGCTCCGCCCCCTGCTCCAGGGGAAGGTTGGCCTGGAGAGGACCCAGCGTTAATGTACCGAAACAAAACCGGGAGACGTGCAGGCCGGTTTTCCCCAGCAGGCGGTATTCCAATTAAAGCTCACCTTTCTTTTTCCAGTTCCTTGTACAGGTAGACCCGGACCAGTTCCTCCAGCAGTTCGTCTCTCTCCAGCTTGCGGATCGTGCTGCGGGCGTTTCGGTAGCTGGTTATAAAAGCAGGATCACCGGATAAAAGATAGCCTACCAGCTGATTGATCGGATTGTATCCTTTTTCTTTGAGGGCTTCGTAAACTTCCTGCAGCACCGCCCGGGCTTCGTTTATTTCTTCTTCCGCTTTGACATTGAATCTCATGGTTTGGTCAAAAGTGTTCTCTCTGTTCAATTTTCCCATCCCCCTCTCTCTGGTTCAGGTATATTTAATCATTGCTGCTGTTGCCTTTGTTGTTCCTGCACCAGAGACAGCACCCTGGAAAGAGCCTGTTGAAGCTTTTGCGGGTCCTTTCCTCCGGCCTGGGCCATGTCGGGGCGCCCCCCGCCGCCGCCCCCGGCAATCTTGGCTACTTCACCGATAAGTTTTCCGGCATGAAAGCCTTTTTTCACCAGATCCCGGGTAACTGCTGCCACCAGGGATACTTTTTGGTCATTAACGGAACCCAGCACAATAATTCCGCTCCCCATTTTATCCCGCAAATTATCGAGATATTCGCGCAGGGTTTCCATATTTTCCGCCTCTACAGCGGCGCTCAATACAGGAATGCCCGTGGAGCAATCCACTTTTTCCAGGATACTGTCAAGGTGGTATTGGGATAACTTCTGTGAGAGATGCTTGATTTTGCGCTGCAGCTCTTTTTGAGTCTCCAGGATTTCCTGGAGCTTTTCGGTGACCTTATCCGAAGGCGCTTTTACCAGCGCACAGACTTCTTTTAAAATGCCGTCCCTTTGTGCAAGGTAACGGTAGGCGCTTTCTCCCGCGAGGGCTTCGATACGCCGAATGCCTGCGCCCACACCGCCTTCGGAGAGGATTTTAAAGATCCCTATTTCCCCGGTGGAGCGTACATGAGTGCCACCGCAGAGTTCCAGGGAATAGTCACCAATCTGGACGAGCCTTACTTTTTCACCGTATTTTTCATCGAAAAGAGCCATGGCACCTTTTTCCAGTGCCTGTTTCAAATCCGTATAAGAGGTTTGTACAGGCAAATTATTCTGCAAAAGAGCGTTAACCGTTTCTTCCAGTTTATTCAGTTCCGCCTCGGCAAGAGGGGCAAAATGGGAAAAATCGAACCGCAGGCGGTCGGGAGCCACGAGGGAGCCGGCCTGGTGCACGTGTTCGCCAAGGGAGTCCCTCAGGGCGCGATGGAGAAGGTGTGTAGCCGTATGATGTCCGGCAATCTCCTGCCTGCGTTTCCGGTCTACGTCGGCCCGGACTTTCTCGCCGGTATGGATGCGCCCTTCCCTGATTTCTACAAGATGCAGGATCTGCGCATCGGGCCCCGGCAGGGTGTTTTTTACCAGGGCCACCCCTCCTCCCGCTGCAGTGATAAGGCCCGTATCTCCTACCTGTCCACCCCGCTCGGCATAAAAGGGGCTCCGGTCCAGGACCAGATACAGCTCCTCTTCGTCTAGCGTAGAGTCTGCCTCCGCCAAGAGTTCTCCTCTTCCGGCAGCGATGATGCCGATTACTTCTCCTTCGGCACTCAATGTCTCATAACCCACAAATTCAGTGGTCATTCCCTTTACCAGCGAGGAGAACAGAAGATGCTTCCGGTCTGCCTCCTGGTTGCCCATAGCGGACCTGGCTCTTTCCCTTTGCTGTTCCAGGGCGGCGTTAAAGGCCTTTTCATCAAGCGTAAAGCCGCTTTCAGCAAGGATTTCCCTGGTTAAATCAAGGGGGAACCCATAGGTATCGTAAAGCTTGAAAGCAGTTTCGCCCGGCAGAACCGATGCGTGGCCCGCTTTCATGGAGGCGATGTGATTTTCCAGCATTTCCATGCCCTGGTCCAGTGTCTCTTTAAAGCGTTCCTCTTCAAGCCTGATGACACGCATTATCTGCTCCTTGTTTTTCACAAGCTCAGGGTAGGCATCACCCATAAGCTCAACCAGCAGCGGGACAGCTTCGCTGAGGAGGGGAACATCCAGTTCCAGGAGCCGCCCGTGTCTGACGGCACGGCGCAGGATGCGCCGCAAGACGTAACCTCTTCCTTCGTTGGAGGGCATGATGCCATCGGCAACCAAAAAGGCAACGCCGCGCAGATGTTCCGTTAGGACGCGTAGCGATACATCCTTTTTCCTGTCCTCGCCGTAAACAATGCCCGCCTTAGCGGCAAAATAATCCAGTATAGGCTTGACGATGTCAATCTCAAAAAGGTTGCTTACTCCCTGCAGTACGAGGGCCAGACGCTCCAGCCCGGCACCGGTATCGATATTTTTTTGTTGCAGAGGGGTATAGCTGCCGTCAGCCTCCTTATTAAACTGGGTAAAAACGAGATTCCATACTTCCAGGAAGCGGTCACAGTCGCAACCCACCTCGCAACCGGGGCGGCCGCAGCCGTGTTCCGGCCCCAGATCATAATAGATCTCCGAACAGGGGCCACAAGGTCCCGGGCCGATTTCCCAGAAATTATCTTCTTTCCCCAGGCGGTATATCCTGGACTCCGGGAGCCCAACCTTGTCCCTCCAGATGGCAAAAGCCTCGTCGTCGTTTTCATAAATGCTTACATAGAGGCGCTCTTCAGGAATATTATAGACCCGGGTGACCAGTTCCCAGGCCCAGGTAATGGCTTCTTCCTTGAAGTAGTCGCCGAAAGAAAAGTTCCCCAGCATCTCAAAAAAAGTAGCATGCCTGGCGGTAATACCCACTTTATCGATATCAGGGGTCCGGACGCATTTCTGGCAGGTTGCAATCCTGGGATGCGGCGGGGTTTCCTTCCCGGTAAAATAAGGTTTAAGGGGAGCCATTCCCGCTCCGATCAGCAATAAAGTGGGATCGTTCCTTGGCACAAGAGAAAAACTGGGCAGCACAAGATGCCCCTTCTGCTGGAAAAAATTTAAAAATTTGGCCCGTATTTCGCTGCTTTTCATCTTTGTCCTCCTGCTTTTTATCAAAACAATTATATCGGCAATTTTTCTCGATGTCAATTTGAAAGGAAAAATATAGGAAAAAAACGCTCTCTCATGATCTCCTTACCCTTCACCCTTCGCCATAGTTTTTCTTGACAGCACGAAGAATGACCGGATAGAAATGGCGAAAAATAATGCGCAGAATGGCGGCCAGAGGAACAATGACAATCAGGCCGAAAAAACCAAGGTAGAGCCCTCCTAAAAGCAGCGCGATAATAACCGTAAGGGGATGAAAGTGCAGGCTGCGGCCCAGGACCTGGGGGGTGACCAACTGGCTTTCGACCTGCTGCACAACAACAAGCAGGAGTAATACCTTCCAGAACAGTCCGGGAGACTGCAGAAGGGCGACAAGGAGCACCGGCAGAGCGCCAATCAGGGGACCGAAATAGGGAATAACATTGGTTAGGGCATTTATTATTCCGAAAAAAAGAGCGAACTGCACCCCGAGAATTAGCAACCCCGCGTAGATCATTGCACCGACCGACAGGCTGATGATAAAGAGACCCCGCAGATAAGCGCCCAGGGTCTGGTTTATTTCGTGCAGGGCGCTCTCCATCAAGGGGCGGGACGAAGGTGGAATAAATTGCAGGAAGCGCCTTTTGAGCAGGGCATTGTCACGGAGAAAATAAAAAGCAAACAAGGGTACGAGTAATAGGGCAAAGGCCTGTCGAAAAAGCACCATCAGGAATTGTGAGAGCTTTTCCAGGTTTATGGTTAATGCGCTTTGAAGCTGCCGAATGCTTTCCCGGGTGCTTTCATTGATAGAGTCACGTATTCCCCTGGGAAGATCATAGCGCTGAAAATGATTTTCCAGGCGTGTCACATAGCGCATAAATTTTTCTGTATATTCTGGCAATGCTGAGGCCAACTGCTCCAGTTCTTTTATCAAGGAGGGGATCCCGTCAAGGCAAAAAAGCAGGAGGAGTGCCGCAAAAAAAAGATAAATAATTGCTATCCCCGCCGCCCTGGAGAGCTTCTGTTTTTCCAGATAATCCACAACGGGGCACAGCAGATAAGTTACGACGATGGCTAAAAGCAGCGGCATAATAATAATCCCCTTGACTCCGTCCAATTTTCTCTACCTCGCCGTGTTAGCTTCTTACGATCAGCCCTTCCAGTATTTCTTCCGGCAGCAAATCTTTATCTTCCCTTATGGATTCCACCAGTTTCAAAGCCGCCTCTTTATCCTTCAAGGCCAAAGAAGAGCCTTCGGCGTCGATATAGAATATCTCTATTTCTCCGCCGTTTTCGGTAAACTCCAGCAGACAGTCGGCGCAATAGTAAGTATTGTGGCCGACTTTTCCTGTATTGATACTTTTACACACCGGGCAGGGCATAGGAAATCTTACTCCTTTCCTGAAAATATTTCCAGGAATTCATTTTTTATATATTATATTTTTTCCCTTTAAATAAAAAAAAATACCCACCTGCCCGAAAAGTGATGCGGCTAACTGCCGTTCCATCTAGAGAAAAATGGTATGGCTTAGCAGCCCGGCGGAACGAAAAATGCAAAGCGAAACGTGCCCCGTGCAAAAGAGGGTAGTTCGGCGCAGGGTTATTTCGCCTGCTTTGATTAATAAAATTCATTAATTAAATTGTAGTTTTGATCTGCAGGAGCCGGGGGGACTGCAGGAGCCGGGTATTATTCTTTACAGCAAAGATTATGGGTTTTTTAGAGGCGTGAGGCGATTATCCCCCCGCCCACCACTTCATCTCCGCGGTAGAAGACCACGGACTGGCCCGGCGTTACCGCTTTCTGTTTCCTGTCAAAAACTACCCGGACACGAGAGGCGGCGGTTACACTCCCCTCCCCTTTCTGCGGGGAGGTTTGCGGAGGGTAAAGGGTGGCCGGAACCAGAGGAGCACGGTAGCGGATCTTGATCATCACTTCCTGGGGCTCAAAGGGAGGGCTGCCGGAAATAAAGTTCAGATCTTCCGCCTCCAGCCCCTGGCTGTAGGTCTCCTCCTCTTCTCCGACAATCAGGACATTATTACGGCGGTCGATCTCCACAACATAGAGGGGACGCGGCGACACAAGCCCCAACCCTTTGCGCTGCCCGATAGTATAAAAGGGAAGCCCCCGGTGGCGCCCTAGCTTTTTGCCAGAGGTGGAAAGGATATCTCCGGGTGGGAAACCGGCCTGCTCCCTCTCCAGAAAGCTGCGGTAATCATTGTCGGGGATAAAACAGATCTCCTGGCTATCTCTTTTTTCCGCCACCTGGAGCCCGTGCTCTCTTGCCAGCTCCCGCGCCTCCTCCTTCGTATAACCGCCCAGGGGAAAGAGCACGGAGGAGAGCTGCTCCTGGTTCATGGTATAGAGCATGTAGCTCTGATCCTTATTGCTGTCCACGCCGCGAAAGAGCCTGTACACATCCATTTCGGAATCATAGACGATCCGGGCGTAATGTCCGGTGGCGAGGAAGCCAATGCCCAGAGCCCTGGCCTTCTGAAGCAGCAGGGAGAATTTGATATAGCGATTGCAGGCGATACAGGGGTTGGGGGTTCTTCCCTCCAAGTATTCCCGCACAAAATAGGAGACGACTTTGTCGTTAAAAGCTTCTTTCATGTTTAAGACATAGAAGGGTATCTCCAGGATACCGGCAACTCTCCTGGCATCGGAAATGTCCTGCAGTGAACAGCATCCCCGGGATTCGTCGGAGGCCCTTTCTTCGGCGGCAGGGTCGACCCAAAGGCGCAGGGTTACCCCCACGGGCTGGAAGCCCGCTTCCTTCAGCAGGAGCGCTGCAACCGAGCTGTCCACACCGCCGCTCATGGCTACCATTATTTTTTCTCCCGGCTGCAAACCGGGCCTTTGCAGATCCATTTTTTTTGTTTTAAACCCCACTGCCTTCATCCCCCGCCATAAATTCCTGTGCCACTTGCATTATTACTGCCTGCCCGCGGGTGACCCCAGCGATGCGTTCCGGAATCCGCTGCATCTCCCGATAAGGCAGCAGGATCTCCAATGCCACATCCTGGCTGTAATTAAAGGTCAGCACTTCGCCGCCCCCGGCCTCCACTTCCCTGATTACAGCACCCAGGTAATCGTAGGGCACCTGCAGCAATACCCTGGCTTTGAGCTCCCTGATGCAGATACGCGCCGCTTTTAGTCCTGCTTCGGCACAGGAACGATAGGCGCGGATCAGCCCCCCTATGCCCAGCTTGACTCCGCCGAAATAGCGCGTGCCGACAACGATAACGTTGGTCAGCTCCGCTTTTTCCAGGGCTGCTAGCATCGGCGGTCCGGCTGTCCCCGCCGGTTCCCCGTCGTCATCACAGCGGGCCAGCAGGGCATCGCCGATGCCCAGGCGGTAAGCATAGGCATGGTGCGTGGCCCCGGGAAGCTCTTCCTTTACTCTGGAGAGGAATGAACGCGCTTCTTCCTCGGAGCGGCAGGAAGAAAGTGAAGCGTAAAAGCGGCAGGCACCCACGGCTATTTTGGTTCTCACGTTATCTGCAATGGTTTTGTAGCTGTACATATATTATTTCCTTTTAATTATTTTTCCCATCCTTTAATCTTCGTTATGTACTCCGTCCTGCGCTTTTAAGGACCTCCAGTGGGAAAGCCTTTCTTTGATCTCCTTCTCCGCTCCCTGCTCGGTAGGATAGTAAAACTGTTTTTCCATACCCTCGGGCAAATAGCGCTGGGGAACAAAATGCCCCGGGAAATCGTGGGGATAAAGATACCCCACGCCGTGACCCAGTTTGGAGGCTCCTTTATAACCGGCATCCCGCAAATGCGGGGGCACCCTTTTATGGGAAGCGTTGCGCACCTCCGCCAAGGCTTTTTCCAGGGCCAGGTAGGCGGCGTTGCTCTTGGGGGCTGAGGCCAGATAGGCCGTGGCCTGGGCCAGTGGGATGCGCCCCTCGGGAAGGCCGATCTGATGCACAGCCTGGGCGGCTGCTACGGCCAGGCACAGGGCTTGCGGGTCGGCGTTGCCGATATCCTCGCTGGCGCTGATGACCAGTCGGCGGGCGATAAAAAGAGGGTCTTCACCCGCTTCCAGCATCCTGGCCAGCCAGTAAAGGGCGGCATCCGGATCGGACCCCCGGATGGATTTAATAAAGGCCGAGATGACATCGTAATGGTAATCCCCGTCGCGGTCATATTTTATGTTGCGCCGGCGCAAATTCTCCCGCACCTGTTCCAGGGTTACTGTGCCGGGCGCAGAACTGTTGTGGCCTGTTTTGGGCAGAGCCGTTACGGCCAACTCCAGGGCGTTCAAGGCAATCCTGGCATCTCCCTCGGCGATTTGCGCCAGGTATTCCAGGGCCTCTTTTTCCAGCTGTACATTGTATTTTCCCAGGCCTCTTTCCTCATCACGGAGCGCCCTGAGGAGAATTGTTTTTATTTCTTCCGGCGCCAGGCTTTCGAAGGTAAAAAGCAGCGAACGGGACAGCAGGGGCGGATTGATGGAAAAGAAGGGGTTTTCGGTGGTTGCGCCGATAAGGTAAACCACCCCTTCTTCCACTGCCGGCAGCAGGGCGTCCTGCTGCGCTTTGTTGAAGCGGTGGATTTCATCGATAAAGAGGATGGTCCTCCTTCCCCAGCCTCCCCTGAGCTTCCTGGCGTCATCAATTACCGCTCTTACCTCCTTGACACCGGCGGTAACGGCGTTTATACGGACAAACTGGGCCCTGGTGGTAGCGGCAATAATCCTGGCCAGCGCTGTCTTACCCGTGCCGGGGGGGCCATAAAAAATTAAGGAAGATAACAGATCCTCCTCAATAATCCTGCGCAAAGGCTTATTTTCCCCGACCAGGTGCTCCTGTCCGACAAATTCCTCCAAGGAACGCGGGCTCATGCGCCTGGCCAGCGGCCCTTCTTTCTTTATGCTTTCTTCCTGGCTATAAGAGAAAAGGTCCAATCCTCAAAGGCCTCCTGGTTTGCACATTATTATTTACGGCCGTCACCTGACCTGAAGCGGTTGCTATAGCTCGCGCCCACTTCGCCTCTGATGCTTAAGTCAGCGACTGCAGGTAAAGGGCGCGTTCCAGTCTGATCTTTTGCAGCGCGCAGCCCAGGTCATAGGTTTTTTCCAGATCGCCGGCCGCAAAGTAGGAACTGGCAGCACATCCTCCTCCACAAAGGTAACGGGCCCAGCACTGCCGGCAGGCTTCTTTCCGGTGGGCTGCGGCAGCCAGCTTCTCTCCCGGTTCCCGGTTAAAGGCAAAGGGTCCGTCACTAATATTTCCCATATAAAACTCATCCGCACCGACAAACTGGTGGCAGGGATAGAGCGAACCGTCGGCGGAAACGGCAAGGTAGTCCTCTCCTGCACCGCAGCCGCTCAAGCGCTTGTAAAGGCAGGGGCCGCGCTCCAGATCCAGCAGGAAATGGTAAAACTGAAAGGGAGTCCCCTTGTCCCTAAACTCCAGATAAAGGTCTACGAGCCGATCGTACTCCCTTTCCAGGGCAGGGAGGTCCTCCTCCTTAAGTCCGATGCCTTCAGCGCTGGAGACAACGGGCTCCAGGGAAAGGGAGAAGAAACCCAGTTCCAGAAAGTGCCTGATATCCTTCGTAAAATCCAGGTTTTTACGGGTGTAGGTCCCGCGGATATAGTAGTTATTACCTTCTCTGCCCTGCAGGAGCCTTTTGATCTTTTTCACCGTAGTTTTGTAAGAGCCGCGGCCGTTTTTAAAGCTTCTCATCCGGTCGTGGACCTCAGGGCGGCCGTCAAGACTTAAAATAACATTGATATCTTCACTGTTCAGAAAGCTTATGGAGCGCTCGTCCAGCAACGTGGCGTTGGTGGTAAGGGTAAAGCTGAATTCCTTTTCCCGGCTGCGGGTCCTTTCCCGGGCATACTCTACGATCTCCCTTACAAGAGGAAAATTTAAAAGGGGCTCGCCGCCAAAAAAATCTATTTCCCGGAAATGCCCTCCCTCGGACTGCAGGAGAAAATCTACCGCCTTTTTCCCGACCTCCGGGGTCATATGCGAGAGCGACTGATCACGGCCGTCGCGGCGGTTAAAACAGTAACGGCAGCTCAGGTTGCAGCTGTGAGAGATAAACAGGCAGAGGGATTTTACCCCCCGTGGTGATGTTTTTTCTTCCTGCAGGCGCGGCTCGGGGCTAAAAAGGAGCCCTTCTTTCCGCAGAGCATTTATCTGCTCCAGGGCTTCCTCTACCTCGCCGGGGGGATATCTGCGGCTTAAATAGCGGGCGGCCTGTTCCTTCTCATCTCTGTCCCGCAGCAGCTCGATAGCCTCTCTGGCCAGGTCGTCCACCTGGTGCAGTGAGCCGCTGTTTACATCGTAAACCAGTTGCGTTCCCCTGTACTTAAAAATATGTACATCGCCGGCACGCCCATTACTACAGGCCATTAACAGTTCCTCCATCCTTAACTGATCCGCTCTAAGCAAGTGTTACCGGCAAGCATTACCGGTAACTTTTTGACGCTGTTTTCAGCTTTTCGTTTCTACCTGCCGGCAGAACTGGTTGCTGACGGTACAGGAAGTTTTGCATGCCGACTGGCACGAAGCCTGGCATTCGCGACAGCCTTTGTGCTCCAACTCCTGCAGGTTTCCTTTTTTGATTGTCCTGATATGCTGCATTTTAACAGGCCTCCTTGGCACTAAAGCATTAATTTAATTGCTTTCAGGTATCATTACCATTATTTTATACATAACTATTTTATACATAACCTTTTACAGAGTCAAGGTAAAAGACAGTCTCAACCAGGCCCGGGCAGGGGACGGTGCCCTGCGGAAAGATGTGGGAGCGATGGAAGGTGAATTTAAATCTCAACTCCACTGAGTAAAATCTTAGGTGAGGGCGGGATTAAAACTGCTTTTTCTGCTCTACGAAGAACTGGTTGGGCATGATATAATGTACTGGAATATTATGGCCACCCGCAAATTACAATAGTAAAACGGTTTTTTGGAAAGGAGATATTTCTGTGCTTTTTTGGCAAACTTTTTTAAGCACTTTTTCCCTAATCTTTTTGGCTGAGTTGGGAGACAAAACACAACTCTCCGTGCTTTTACTCTCTGCCCAGGACCGACCTATCTGGGCTGTGTTTTTGGGGTCAGCCGCTGCCTTGATCATGACTTCCCTGCTGGGTGTGCTCATTGGGGGAGCCCTTGCCCGCTTCCTTCCTCCTGCGTATATTCAAAAAGGAGCAGGGGTAGCCTTTGTTGTCATCGGCTTTCTGCTCCTGTGGGGAAAGTTTTAATGTCGAGGCCGGTTCGTCAGGCGTTAATTCCCAGGATACCGCCCAGCGTTCCAAAGACAAAACCGAGAAAAAATTTAGTGATAATGTTGAAACCCGGCTCAAAATTTACGTGGAAAATATAGCATAAGATAATCAGGACAAGCACATAAAAAAGGCCGGTTAAGCCGCCGCGCAGCCAGCCTTTTTCATCTGTCCGCTTCCCGACATAAATGGATCCCAGTAAAATGCTGAGAAGAGTTCCCCCAAAAATCAAGTAGGGGACCAGAGACTCCGAAAGGGGCGAAAGGTAGATGATAGCCGTGCATAATGCCAGAAAAATAAAAGAGATTAAAAGAGTAACCACTACACCCCGAAAAATTAAAAGGGGTACAGAAGAAATAAGCAGTGACCCGCCCTGGACAGAGGAGCGCCCCTTATTGTTCATATCCCGCACCTCCACAGTGGGTTTATAAATGAACTGCCTGCGAGCACAGCGGCAGCCCATCTACTGCTTATATATGCCTTTTTACCTGTAGATATTCTTTTAATTTGTGCTCCTTATTCGACCCCATTATGTTCCGGATTTCCTGTTCTTTTTCCCCTGCCGGAAATTTATGCCTCCTTACTCCTCATCAGTGAGAATACGGTCAATACCGGCGCGTGCTATTTTAATATTGACGTTGTCGGCGATACGTAACACTACGATATCGTCTTTTATCTCTTTAATCATACCGTAAATACCGCCGATGGATATGACGCGATCTCCTTTCTTCAAGCTGGCCAGCATTTCCCTTCTCTTTTTTTGCTGGATCTGCTGCGGCCTGATTAGCAGGAAATAGAAAATCACGAACACAACAATAATCGGTAAGAAACCTGCAAGTGATTCCATTGACACTGCCTTTTCGCTCCTTTCTTTTTAAGGGGTTGCCTGAAAATGAGCCCAAAAATCAGCATAAAATTGGGCAAAAGTGCCCTCCATGATAGCATGGCGGATTCTGCTCATAAAATCCCTCAGGAAATAAAGGTTATGGTAGGTCGTCAGGCGCAGTCCCAGGATCTCGTTGGCCTTAAGCAGGTGCCTGATATACGCCCTGCTGTAATTGCGGCAGACATAGCACGAGCACTCCGGGTCTATGGGGCGCATATCGCCGGCAAATTCGGCGTTGCGCAGGGTCAGGTATCCCTGAGAGACCATAACCCTCCCGTTTCTGGCAATGCGTGTCGGGAGGACACAATCAAAAAGATCTACTCCTCTGGAAACGCCCTCCAGCAGGGCATCGGCTGAACCGACGCCCATCAGGTAGCGGGGTTTCTCCCCGGGAAGAAGGGGAAGGGATACGTCCAGCAAGTGGTACATTATTTCCTTCGGTTCGCCGACGCTTAGCCCTCCCAGGGCATAACCGGGGAAATCCATGCCGACCAGCTCACGGCAGCACATCTCTCTTAAATCAGCATAAATCCCGCCCTGGATAATGGCAAAAAGGGCCTGGTTTTTTGTGTTTTTATGAGCAGCCTTGCTGCGTTCGGCCCAGCGGATAGTCCTCTCCATGGCCCTGCGTGCATCCTCGTAAGCCGACGGATAGGGAACAACGTGGTCAAGGGGCATAATAATGTCCGCCCCCAGAATATTCTGCACCTCCACGGCTTTTTCCGGTGAAAAAAAATGCGTCGAACCGTCGATATGTGAGCGGAAGGTAACTCCTTCTTCAGCCACCTCCCGTAAAGCGCTAAGGCTAAAAACCTGAAAACCGCCGCTGTCGGTTAAGATGGGACGCTGCCAGTGCATAAAATTATGCAGACCACCGGCCTGAGCGATAATATCTGTTCCCGGACGGAGAAAAAGATGGTAGGTGTTGCTGAGGATAATATCCACACCAATTTCTACAAGCTCTTCCGGGGTCATTGCTTTAACTGTGGCCTGAGTGCCTACGGGCATAAAAGCCGGCGTGCGGATTACCCCACGTGATGTTTTGATTTCACCGGCACGTGCCCGGCCTTGCCTGGCGGTAATTGTAAACGAAATGGTCATATTAAAACTGTCTCCAGTTACAATTTATAACATTTGATTGATATTGTCAAACTTGACCTGTTTTGACCAAAATTTCCTTTGAAAACAGCCATCGGCAGCCCTTGCCTCGCTGCTTCGCTGCTAAAACCTGCAGGGCCCAAGCTGCACATTCAGCTCTCCTTTAGATAATTAGCATGGCATCTCCAAAGCTGTAAAAACGATATCTCAACTCTATTGCTTTCTCATAAGCTGCAAGAATTTTTTCTTTCCCGGCAAAAGCGCTTACCAGCAACAGTAAGGTGGATCTGGGCAGATGAAAATTCGTTATCAGGGCATCGACCACCCGGAAAGTATAGCCCGGGTAAATAAAAAGATCCGTTTCGCCACGGCCTTCACTGACCCTTCCCCGGTTATTGGCCATTGTCTCCAGCACTCGGCAGCAACTTGTTCCCACAGCTATAATCCGGCCTCCCTTTTCTCTGGTCGTATTGATCTTGTGGGCGGTAGATGCAGGAAGCTCAAAAGATTCACTATGCATGATATGATCCTCGACATATTCGTCTTTTATGGGTCTGAAGGTGCCCAGCCCGATATGCAGCGTAAGATAGGCCCAATCGATGCCTTTGTTTTTCAGCTCCTCAAAGATGGCCGGTGTAAAGTGGAGGCCTGCAGTAGGTGCGGCAACGGAACCTTCCTCCCTGGCATATACGGTCTGGTAGCGCTCCCTGTCTTCCAGGTGTTTTTTAATATACGGGGGCAGGGGGATGCGGCCCAGTTCGTATAGAAGAATCTCCAGCGGCTGCTCTGCCCGAAAAGCCACTATTCTGCCGCCGGCTGCCGTTTTTTGCAGGACCTCGGCCTCCAGCCGCCCGTCGCCAAAAGAAAGCACGACTCCCGGCCTGACTCTTTTACCTGGAGAACACAATGCTTCCCATTTTTCTTCTGCCAGCCGCCGCAGCAGCAGCAGTTCCACACGGCCGCCACTGTCTTTCCTGTGACCCAGGAGACGGGCGGGAATGACGCGCGTGTTATTCAATACCAGCAGGTCTCCCTTTTCCAGATACGAGGCGAGCTTTTTAAAGCTGCTGTCTTCGATTTGGCCGCTGTCCCGCCTGAGGACCATTAACCTCGAACTGTCACGTTCTTTCAGGGGCTCCTGCGCAATCAGCTCTGGTGGCAGATAATAAGAAAAACTTTCTGTTTTGATTTTGTCCTTGGTCTGCATATTCACCTTTTCTAGTAGCTGGTTTCGATCACGGTCCCCGGATAATAAAAGGAAAGGATCTCCCTGTACTCCTGTCCGGCCCTGGAACGATTGTAGGCACCATTTTGACTAAGGCCAACCCCGTGTCCCGAACCGTGAC
>JAKORA010000140.1 GCA_029778075.1 Bacillota bacterium
GGACATGGACGTCCGCCGCCGGCAGCGCGAACATGGAAGTGAGCTCTGCCGGGAAGGCCAATCGAGAGCCTGAGCTGAGCTGCAAAACCTGCCTCAAGCGAACGCTAAAGCGAGCCACCAACCTTCGCCACCCCTACTAATGGGAATTGGCCGGGTAGGTCGTCGTAGGCCTGGCAAGACGTAGAACTTTACGAGCGAAACTCGGAGCTCCGCCTACAGCAAGCGCTGCTCCATTTTTCATATTAACTACATCCGTCTTTATGCCAGCCGGGAACGATACAAACCGGCCCCGATAGGGGATACTCCTCCCATTTCTTTTCCCCCGGGGCAGGTTTGACAACAGGATCGTAAAGATAACCGGGCGGCTCTAATCCCAAATCCCTGTAAACCGCTATGAGATGTTTGCGAAAAAGTGCTTCAAAAGGTGCTGCCAGATAATAGGGCATGCTGTCAACCCACCAGGCAAAATCGCTGCCCTCAGCTTTGTAAATATTTCTTAAAGCCTTATTAACCTTTTCTCTATCAGCCTCTCTTTCTTCGTATTTCTGGACTGTTTCCCTGGCTTCCAGGAGATAATCCCACAAGATATTTTTATTTTCTGTACCAATCCAGCGTGTAAGACTGTGATCCACCCAGGAACCTGTCGCCAGGTGAGTGATAAGCCTTTTGGGATAATTTTCCTGCAAAAATTCACTCACCGTAACAGCTTCCAAGTATGGATCTGCGGAAATGCCCCGATAAAGGTTGTGTAAAAAAGCCGTTTTATCCTCATTATACCATTCCCAGGCATTCTCACCGTCCAGAGCAATAGTTACCAGGAAATTGTCAGGATTTTTTCCCAGGTGCTCACGGATCTTGTGAAGACGGTGGATCAGATCTTCAGCTGCATCCCTGCCGGACATATGCTGGTAGACAAAACCGATACGGTCAGAAAGATGATGGTCACGAAACACCATGGGAATTTCAACCCCTTCAGCGCTCACCAGGTAAGGCCTGTAGAGGACCTCCGGATTGAGGACATGACCGTAGCCGTCCCTGTAAATTTCCACATTCATGGACTTGGCAAGAATCTGCTCATCGGATATCGTCCAAGTAAAGCCCTCATCGGCAATTAGAGAAATTGTTTCGGGGCTTACGGCCTGCTCCGGAGGCCAAAAGCCCAATGGCTCCACGCCGAAAAGACTCCTGTACTGACTTACAGCCATCTTTAACTGCTCCCTGGCATCCTCTTCAAATCTGAAACGGCGAGGCAGGCTAAGTCCGGGGCTGGAGCGCAGGGCTGTGTGATTATCCAGGAGTAGAGGCACTATAGGATGATAATAGGCAGTCGTAATAATCTCGATCTGCCCTTTTTGCTGCAGGCGGCGGTGCAGGGGGACAACTTTTTCCATAATAGCCAACTGTTGCCGCATCAGTTCTTCCTTTTCGCTTTCGGAAAAATTGCGTCCCTTATTTATCAAACCGGTTAAAAAAGCGTTGTTATGACGTATTTCAGGATCTATCCAGACCAGGTTAAACCAGACCTGAAGATCCAGGTAATCCTGAATGGCAAATTTCTCCAGGGCTTTTTCCACTTCTTCCGGCTCCGTAACCTTACCCTGTCTTTCTAAAAGCTGCTGGTAAAACTGGTAACGGCCTATTACTTTATCCCATTGGATATCAAAATAATGCTGCAGGAGAAATTTTTTCTCCGCCTCATTAAGATCCCGGGCTCTTTTCATTACCTGGAGGTAAAAATCAGTGGCGCCCTGGTGGAGATAAAAATCAATTTGCTCCAAAAGGGATGGGCTCAGGCTGAACGTCTGCCTAATATCCGGGTAGTCCTCTAAAATTGCCGCCATCTGATAATAATCTTTGGTAGCATGAAGTCTCACCCAGGGCATAATAAATTCTCCCCGTTCGGCATCCAGGTAATAAGGTTGATGCTGGTTCCAGACAAAAGCTACGTAAAGGACTCTCTGCGGCAAATCTTTCCCTCCTCAGGAATTAATGGACAGTTCGATGCTCAGAGAGCTGTTCGCCTGCGGCGACAAAACCAGATCCCAATTGGGGAGGATTACAGACTGCTGGTAAACTCGCTCCAGCCCGGCTTCGGATTGAGAAATCGTTTCCACCGGGAATCGCCAGATTCTGGCAGGCGGTGAAAAACGCAGGGAAAGGATCAGTTTTCTCCATTCGTCGAAAATAAATAGCTCCGCCACTTCCTCTTCCACGCCCTTACTGGCCAGGTGCGCCTCTTCAAGCTTCCGCCCGGGAATATGGTAGTAGCGGTCCGGTGCGTAACCGGAAAGAAAAGCCAGGTTAAACTCCACGCCAAACCTGAAAGAAACATCATTTCCCCCGTTTTGCAGGTCATAGTTTACCTGTATGTTATTGGAGGAGGCTTTAAGGGCTACCTTTTTTTGCAGTGACAACTCTCCCTGCTCTTCAATTTTTCCGCGCCGGGAAAAAATCGCCGTGGCCTGGCCGCGTTCGTACTCCAGTACAGCACGGTACGGCTGCAGCAAAAAGTCTCCTTTCTCACTGTACTCCCCCCTGCTGAAAGCTTCCAGCTCCAGCTCCAGCGGCAGAATATGATCCATTAAAGAACCACGTGGATAGCGGTCATAGATAAGATATTCCTTAAGTCCGTCTTCCTTGACAGCAAATCTGCCATGTATGGTTTTTGCTCCGTCCCCTTCTTCTTCTTTCTTTATCTCAACATCCTGCTTTAACAGGTCGTCATGGTAGGGCTCGGGCCTTCTGGTTAGCGTATCAAGAAGATTAATAGCCGCAGGGCGATAGGAGAGATCCCAGAGACTGCCTCCCCTGTTAGGAGACAGGAGCAAACCGAAATATTCATTATTGAGCACTATTTCCTGAAACCCGTCATAGTCCCGGTCTTCGACCTTCATTTCCAGCCAGTTGTCACGGGGATGCATTTCCCTGACAATAATGTTTTCCGCTTTAATAATGTTTTCGTGAACGGCTGCCCGGAGAAAATTGAGGTATAGGCCGCCAAAAACGCCGTGCCAGTAGGCGCAGTTGCACTGGGAGGCCCAGAGAAAATCCCTGGCTCTATTACGGGCGGCTCTGCGGGGAACCTGCTCCAGCCGTTTTCTTACCGCCAGCATTTTTTTGTGCATGCGGTTACTTTCGGGATAGCGAACCAGGAAATTGCGCCAGAACCCCCCTGCCCATTGTTTCATCTCCCGATAAGAAGCGGCCGGCAGATAAATTCTCCCCTTGGGAGGGTATTTATCCATGTAATCGCTAAATGTCCTTGTTTTAATCCACTCCGCGTTTTCCGTCAATAGACGGAAAAATTCATCCAACCATCCCTGCTCATAAACATGAGCCTTGGTCCCCGGCCAAACACCGAACTTTTCTCCGTCATCGGCCAGAACAGCCAGGGCACCATCACCCCGAGCGGCCAGCTGAGAAAAAAATTCCAGCGTTTTATCCGCCTTTTCAAAGGGAATAAGATAGCGGAGCTTTTCACTAATAGGAAATATCTTTAGCGGACAGCCCTGTTCTTCCGTCAGGTAGTAGCCTGTCAGTTCCTCGCTTTTCATGCCCAGTTCCTGAAAATGCGCATCATCAACGACAACATACCGTATCCCTGCCTGATAAAGAGGCAGCGCCAGGTGTGGCTCCCAGATACGTTCCGCAAGCCACATACCCCTGGCTTCTACACCCAGCATCTCCTGCAGGTAGCGGCTCAATTTACGGATTTGTCCTCTTTTATCGCTATCGGGGATAATCGGCAGGATAGGCTCATAATAACCGCCGCCCATAATTTCAACTTGTCCTCTCTCTACCATCTCCCGCAGAGTAAACAGAAATGAAGGCCTGTTCTTCTCTATCCATTCCAACAAAATCCCGGAATAGTGCAGAACTGCTTTTATGGATGGATAACGATAAAGGGTCTCAATAAAAGGAGCGTAGGCATCGTCGAAGGCTGTCGCATAGACCTCCGGCAAATTGCCTATGGGTTGGTGGTTATGTAGAGCCAAAATGAAAGAGACGGCGTGCTTTTTCTCTTCCTCTTTTTCACTTTCTTCTTCAATGGCAAAGGCGGTCTTATTATCCGTAATCATGATTATTTCACCCTCTTTTGATTATAATATTGTTGCGTGCAGTTCTTTAGCAGCTTCTTTCAGAGTATCACCTTTCCCGTAAAAAGCCGGCTGCCTCTTCAGGTTTGGACACATTGATAAACGTACCGGTAGCCATCTCCAACCCCGCGACGATTGTCAACTTGGGGATAATTTCTATATGCCAGTGATAATAAGGCAACTGTTCACTCCGCAGGGGAGCCAGATGCAGATACAGGTTGTAAGGAGGATCCTGTAACTTTTGAGAAAGCTTAACCAGGAAACCCTTAAGGATCGGTGCCAACTTTTCTGCCCAGTCGTCCGCAGAGCTCTCCAAGGAAGCAGTATGCTCCCGCGGCACGATCCAGGTTGTAAAGGGAAGTGGAGCGGCGAAAGGCACATAGGCAACAAAAGCTTCGTTTTCCAGCACTATCCTCTCAGCAGCGCTTACTTCCTGCTCAAGGAGATCACAGAGCAGACACCTGCCCTTTTCCTGGTAATACTCACGGCTGCGCCTGTATTCCGCCTCCAGAAGAGGAGGGATAAAAGGCAGCGCCAGCAACTGCCAGTGAGGATGTTCGATGGAGGCCCCCGCTTCGCGCAGGTGGTTGCGGAAGATCTGGACATACTTTAAGCGCCGGTCACCGGACAGAGAGAGAAGGCGTTCTTTAAAGGATTTGAGCACCAGAACCAGTTCATTCTCCTTCAGATCTGCCGTATGGCGATTATGATCGGGGGTTTCGATGATCACTTCATGAACACCGTATCCCGGGCAGCTTTCAAAATAGTGGCAGACAAAAGGCTCTCCTCCGTTTTCGCTCGGTTCCAGTGCCGGGAATTTATTGGGAATAATCCGCAAGGACCATCCGGGGGTATTGGGCTGAGCTGAGCCCTCCCGGTATGCCAGCACCTCGGGAGGCGTCATGTGCTCGTTTCCCATACAAAAAGGACAGCTGTCAACCTTTGCCGGTGGGGGTGTTTTTACTTTTTTCTCCGGGGATGCAAAAGTTTCCGGGCGCCGGGCCCGTTCCGTGGCGATAATAACCCATTCCCCTCTTAATGGTTCCTGCCGTAAAATTGGCATTTGATCACGCACCTTTTACTTTATCTACAGCAAAACGCTGTTCTATTTTCCTATTTTCCATTTTCATACTAATAAGGTTCAGCATAGCTGACAAAAGGAAGCTTGATGGTAGCCATGTTTTTGTACACCCGGATGTACCTCTCTGCCGCTTTATCCCAGTTAAAATTTTTAATTACGTGTTCCCGCCCCCGCCGGCGCATTCTGTCAAGCTGACCTTCCTGATCCTCCAATGACATCTGCGCCATTTCCACCATGGCCCTGGCCAGAGATGCGGGATTGCGGGGAGGCACAAGCCTTCCTGTGCTTTCCTCCGGGAAGTCATGCAGATCAAGTATGGTATCATTTATGCCTCCGACCCGCGAACCGATCGGTATGCAGCCCATACACATCGCTTCAAGCTGCACCAGGCCAAAAGGTTCGAAGTTGGAAGGTATGAGGCAAAAATCTGCAGCCCCATAATATTCCCTGGTGGTTTCCCTGCCCAGGTAAGCGATGATGCTCTTCATATTATAGGGGAACTGGCGTTCCAGACGCCTGGCTTCATTTTCCAGGTACTGATCGCCCGAGCCAAGCAGTATCAAGCGTAACTCTTTCCTAACCCGCTCGGAGCCGGGCACCTCACCGTTCATAATCATTTCAAAAGCCTTTAATAAGATGTCGATGCCTTTCTGCTCGACATCGAGGCGCCCCACATTAAAAAACAAAATTCCGTCTTCGAGGCCGTTTTCTTCCAACAATAATTTTCTTCGTTCCTTTCTTGGAAGCTGGGCATGTTTCAGAAAATCCGGGTTCCAGAATGTATAGTCGGTTCCGTTCCATACATAAGTGGTTTTCCCTTCAAAAGTGCTGAAAAAAGTCCGCCATTCCTCGTTTAAATAAGAATAGCTCACCGTAGTTAAATGATCGCAATGGTGACCGCCAAATTTTTCAATATTGAACATATCGCCCTCCAGGTAACGAGGGTCAACCAGTTCACTTAAATTAACCTCGTTGAGTTCATGGACGGAAATACGCTCCCGGCAGAGACGGTGTATAGTAAAAATAAAAGGTATTTTAAAATATTTTTTGACCAGGCTTCCGGCAAAAACGCAGTGCCAGTCGTTAATGTGAATTACATCGGGCTTTATGTTTTCCTTTTTAAGGATTATGTTTATTAATCCGGGAACGGCCTTAGTAAAATGAACCATTTTGGCAACGAACATATCACGGGGCTGGTACACCTGTGGATGATCCATTACCTCACTACTGAACAGAAAAATACGGACACCTTTTCTCCATACCTGATAAACAGTAACGGGGGAGATACGGTCACCCACCATAATACGAAAATCACAGTATTTTTCCGGCTTGGAGGAAAAGCTTTCCTCTTCTTCCCGGAGAAGGCCGTGCGCAGGCATAAAAACCATCACTTCTTCACTTTTACTCAGAGCTTCTCCCAGGGAGGTTACAGCCTCGGCAAGACCTCCTACTCTAACAGGCAAATGTTCAAAAGTGGCCATGCTGATAAGCATTATGGCAACCTTCCTTCCTTGTTTCTTAAACAAATTTAGGTTGCCCCTTCGTTTTCTTTTTATACAATCTGTCCATTCGGGCTATAATAATTCACATGAAGGGTATAATAGCTTCAGAAGAAAGAGGTGGAAATAATCATGCATCCTTCCAGCAAGGAATATTTGGATGGAGGAGAAAACCTACCGCTGTATTATGGAGAAGATCGCCTGGTCCTTCTTCCTCGCGATCCTTACTGGCTGTTCGCATACTGGGAGGTCAGCAGTCCAACCAGGCAGTTTCTGGAATCAGAGGCACAAAAGAGTTGGGAATCACTGGAGTTGCTACTTAGAATTTACCGCTTCAACCAGGAAACGAACGAAGAGGAGAGTCATTTTGATATTCAAATAACGCCTTCTGCCGACAACTGGTACATAAAAGTAGGGGTTCCCAACAAAAAATACCGTGTAGAGTTGGGATATTTGCTGCCGGAGAAAGGGTTTATACCAATTCTGAGCTCCAATATGGTCACCACGCCCCGGGATACCCTCAGTGAGATTATTGACGAAAACTGGCGTTTGCCGGACTGGCAGGCACGCCGGCTTTACTGGCGGATTTCCCGCAGCAATTTAAGTTCCATGGAGATGATTCAACGGGGATTACAACATGCAAAATAACAAGGAAAACACAGGATCAGTACACGTTGATTTTTGAACCGCATCTGAGCCTGCAGATTCAGGCCGCCTATATATCAAAAACGTTTCTTGTTAACATTCATAGAAAATCCTCTGCTTGAATACCCCAATTACTTTTTTAATCTTATAAGTGACTTTTCTTAAGTTACTTTATTTAAGTTACTTTACGAGGAAGGTAGGTTATTTAAATGATTAAAGGTTACCTGGCTTTTATTTTTCACTCTCATTTGCCCTATGTCCGACATCCTGAATATGAACAATCCCTGGAAGAAAAATGGTTCTTTGAAGCTATAACCGAGTGCTACATACCGCTGATCAGAGTGTTCCAGGGTCTCAATAAAGATAACATTGATTATTCAGTTACTTTCTCTCTTTCTCCCACCCTGCTCTCCATGATGGAGGATCCCTTTTTGCAAAACCGCTATGCAGCGTACCTGAGCAAGTTACAGCAACTGGCGCGCCGGGAGGAAGACAGGACGGCCTCAGATCCGGTTTTCTCCCCTTTGGCCCGCATGTATCGCGAACGGCTCGATTATACTTCCCACCTTTTTAATGATAAATATGGCAGGCGGCTGGTCAATGCTTTCAAAGAGTTGCAGGAAAGCGGCCGTATAGAACTGATCACTTCGGCGGCAACCCACGGATACCTGCCCCTGCTGGGGATACAAAAAGAGTCTATTTATGCCCAGATCGCTGCCGGCATTGAATACTATCAAATGATTTTCGGCAGAGCTCCAAAAGGAATCTGGCTCCCTGAATGCGGTTACGACCCGGAGATGGAAGAAATCCTGAGTGAACTTGGCCTCTATTACTTCATTACAGCAACTCATGGAGTGCTCTACGCATCGCCCCGTCCCAAGTACGGCGTTTACAGCCCCATTCTTACTCCCGGGGGGCTGGCTGCTTTCGGCCGGGACCCCGAGACCTCACACCAGGTTTGGAGCTCCAAGGAAGGTTATCCCGGCGATTACAATTACCGGGAGTTTTACCGGGATATAGGTTATGACCTGGAGCTGGACTATATCGGTGAGTTTCTTCATCCTGCCGGAATGAGGGGCAATACTGGCTTTAAATACTACCGTATTACCGGACCTACCAACCATAAAGAACCGTACAACCTGCAATGGGCTGACGAAAAAGCCGCGGAGCATGCCGGGAACTTCATGTTTAACCGGGAAAGACAGGTGGAATACTACGGGGAGATTATGGACCGTCCTCCGCTGGTAGTAGCGCCTTACGATGCGGAGCTATTCGGTCACTGGTGGTTCGAGGGCCCTTTGTGGATAGATAAGCTTTGCCGTTTAATTGCCGAAAACAAGCAGATCAAAATGATTACCCCAAGCCAATACCTGGAGCTGGGGTATCCCCTGCAAGTTTCCGTCCCCAACCCCTCCAGCTGGGGAGATAAAGGTTACCACGAAGTATGGCTCAACGGAAAAAATGACTGGCTGTACAGACACCTGCACAAGGCGGCAGATAAAATGATCGCGCTGGCCACCAATTTTCCCCGGGCCGAAGACATCTTGAAGGCTGCCTTGAACCAGGCCGCCAGGGAATTGCTGCTGGCACAGAGCAGCGACTGGCCTTTCATCATCACCTCGGGCACCATGGATATGTATGCCAGATCCAGGGTTACCAGTCATTTAGTCCGCTTCCTGAAACTGGAAAGACAGATCTGGGAAAACAACATTGACGTCTCCTGGCTGCGCCATTTGGAGGCGACCGACAACCTTTTCCCGCACCTGGATTACCGTTTGTTCCAGAACCTTAAAGAAACAGTACCTGTGGAAAAAGAAAGATTGACTGCCGTTTCGCGGCTTTAATAGCCTGAACAGTAGCGTAGTTAAAGCTACGCTCCCTCTCCTTTTACTCCTTTTATGGGTTCTCCAATTAAATAAAAACAACCTGCTGTTAAAGGCAGGTTGTTGTTTTTGTAAACCGGGCGAAAATACGACTATTGCTTAACAGCGGGCAGGAACAGTTTAAGCACGCCACCGTTATGGTTCGTTTCCCTACCCAGGAAGCAATACGCCGGCAGCCTAACCGTATCTTGCCTGCCGTTCTTCACCAACAGGAAGTCGTTGTAGGTCAAAGTCACTTCCTGGAACTGGAACGAAAGATCCAGCCGCGGCGAAGATGCATACCACTGGAGAGTGTCGACTTGCTTAAAAGCTTCTGATGGTGTCAGGAGAGGATAATAACCCGGTTTGGCTGCTTCTCCTTCTTCTTTATAGTAATAAGAGAGGATACCCGCGCCCTCCTGACAATGGAGAACCAGCGTTAAAGCTTTGCCTGCATTTTTCTGCGGCCTGTAGAAAACCTCGGCAAAAAGCCCTTTCTGCGTCTCCTGGAGATTGATCTCCAGATAATCGCCATCGCTGA
>JAKORA010000141.1 GCA_029778075.1 Bacillota bacterium
GGATGGGAATTGGCCGGGTAGGTCGTCGAAGGCCTGAAGCGAGCCGTAGAACTTTACGAGCGAAACCCGGAGCTACGCCTACAGCAAACGCTGCTCCATTCTCCAATTGAAAGCCCGAGCTGAGCTGCAAAACCTGCCTCAAGCGAACCCTAAAGCGAGCACCAACCTTCGCCACCCCTACTTTTTTCATATTAGCTTATCATGCAACAGCTTATAAAAGTTGCTTTCCGGGAAAACAATAACTTTCGTGACACAATCGGCCCTTTTGACCTTAATGCAGTCCCCATAATTTAAGGCAAAGCCTTCCTGACCGTCAAGGGTCAGAAATACATCGGCATTTTGTGTGGCAACCACCACAGTTGCCACATCATCTTGATTAACAACGACAGAACGCTGGTAAAGAAGATGCGGACATATAGGCGTTATCAACAGAAGTTTCAGCGCCGGATTGACAACCGGCCCGCCGGCTGACAGAGAGTAGCCTGTAGAACCGGTGGGACTTGCAATTATAACGCCGTCACCGGGGAAGCTTTCCATAAAATCATCGTTAATGTAGGTATCCAGTTTAATAATTCGGGAAAAAGGCCCCCTGGAAATAATTACGTCATTTAACGAAATTGATGAGGCAAAATGCTTTCCTTCTCTTAAGACTTGGGTATGCAGCATCATACGCTCTTCCAGTACATAATCGTTATTAATCAGTTTTTGCAGGGAAAAGGTCAGTTTGTCAACCTCAATCTCGGCCAGAAATCCCTTTTGCCCCAGGTTGATGCCCAAGATGGGCAGATCGGTATAAGCAAGCTCACGCGCTGCCCTTAGAAACGTTCCGTCCCCTCCCAGAACGATCACCAAATCCACCTTCTGCGGCCACTCCTGAAATTCCCGTACCGGTGATGAAAGATGCAGAAGCGGTTCTTTTTCGGGAACCACATATACCGGTATAGCGTATTTATTAAAAAACAGCTTAATTTCCTCGATCACTTTGTGAATATTTTCTTTTTGCCAGTTGGGAACAACCCCAATTCCTTTAAACAAGACGCTCCTCCTTACTTGACAGTGCCAAATGAGCCCTGCCAACTACATCTTCTATTAAAATCTCCAACTGCTGTCGTTCTCCCGCTCCACTTGGTATTTCCTTGACCAGATATAAAAAATATTCAATGTTACCGTGTGGCCCTCTTAAAGGTGAATAGGTCAACCCCCGGACTGAATAACCAAGATCAAGGGCGGCTTTCACTACTTTAGCCAGCACCTCTTTGTGCACTTTTTTGTCCCTGATTACGCCCTTTTTCCCCACTTGAGCAGGAGTAGCCTCGAACTGTGGCTTAACCAGGCAAATAACTTCATCGATGCCCAGCGATGAAACAACCGGGAGCACCTTGCTTAAAGAGATAAAAGAAACATCTATCGTAGAAAGATGAGGCCGTTCAGGGAGTTCTTCACCCTTTAAGTAGCGGACGTTAAGGCGCTCCATCACAACAACGCGGGGATCGTTACGTAGTTCCCAAGCCAGTTGGCCGTAACCTACATCTACGGCATAAACCTTGGCAGCGCCGTGCTCCAGGGCACAGTGTGTAAATCCTCCTGTGGAGGCACCGATATCCAGAACGATCTTTCCCGTCAGCTTGACATTAAATTCCTCCAGGGCTTTCTGCAATTTTAGCCCGCCCCTGCTGACATAAGGATTCTTAGAGGCCAGCAGCTCGATTTTAACCCCGGGTGAAAATAACTCTCCGGGTTTATCTTTTTTTACTCCGTCAACATAAACATTGCCAGCCATAATTTCAGACCTGGCCCTGCTGCGCGTGGTGACAAGCTTGCGATCAACGAGCAAGACATCCAGGCGCTGTTTATTTTTTCTGCCTGTCATTTTGACCGTACCTTTTCTTTAACCCCACAGATGCTCAAGGCTTTCCGGGCTATCCCTTCACCGGAAAGGCCATAAAGAGATAAGATATCTTTCCTGCTTCCCTGACCTGTAAAAGGGCTTGGAAATCCCAACCGCTTGAGATGCACATTTTTAATATCCTCCTCTTCCAGCATTTCCAGGACAGCACTGCCAAACCCCCCGCACAATATATGATCCTCCACGGTTAAGACTCTACGGCATTTTTTTGCCCAGTAGCAAATTAACTCTCTGTCCAGCGGTTTAATAAAGCGCGCATTAATAACGCAGCTTTTAATGCCTGATTTCAACAGCAAATTATGCGCTTGAAGAGCAGGAGCCACCATGGCGCCTGACGCCAGGATTAAAATATCTTCACCTTCACACAATAGCTCTCCCTTGCCTACTGGCAATTCAAAAAAGTCCTCTGGAAGAGGGTCTTCAGTTTTTCCCCGGGGATATCTGATGGCTACCGGGCAATCCAGAGTGAAAGCTGTTTTTAGCGCCGAAGCAAGCTCCTGGCCGTTAGAAGGAGCCATCAGCACCATCCCCGGCAAATGACGCAAATAGGCTAAATCGAAGAGCCCATTATGCGTTTCACCATCTTCTCCCACTGCTCCTGCTCTATCCAGGCAAAAAACTACTGGAAGGTTCTGTAGACAAACATCATGCAGTATCTGGTCGTAAGCGCGCTGCAAAAAAGTACTGTAAATGGCAACAACAGGTTTAAAGCCTTCCGCGGCAAGGCCGGCAGACATAGTCACAGCATGCTGCTCAGCTATTCCTACATCATAAAACCGGTCCGGCCATTTTTTAGCAAAATTCTCCAGTCCTGTACCTGAGGCCATTGCCGCCGTAATCGCCACAATGGAGCGATCATCTTCAGCCAACTTTTCTATAGTAGAGCCAAAAACTTCACTGAAAGTAGGATGACTGTCATTTTGGCAAAGCGGCTCCCCTGTATCCTTGTTGAAAGGGCCCACACCATGAAAACGGTGGGGCTCCATTTCAGCGTACCGGTAGCCTTTTCCTTTCTTGGTAACGACGTGTATTAAAACAGGGCCTTTAACCCCTTTGACCTCTCTAAAAAGTTCTACCATTATGGGAATGGAGTGTCCGTCAATTGGACCCAGGTATGTAAAACCCAGTTCTTCAAAAAGCATACCGGGAACCAGCAGGTACTTTAAACTGTCCTTGATGCGCTCCGCAGAGCGCAGCACAGTCCGGCCGATAGCAGGTATTCGTTCCAGCATCTGCTCCAGGTCTTCTTTAAAACGGTAGTATTTGGGATTCGTACGCAACTTCGCCAGGTATGAATTAAGCCCGCCCACATTATAATCAATAGACATCTCGTTATCATTTAGAATGACAATCAAATCAGTCTTAATTTCTCCGGCAAAGTTAAGCGCTTCTAACGCCATGCCGCCTGTCAGGGCGCCATCTCCGATAACATTGACCACAAAAAATTTTTGACGGCGCAGATCCCTGGCCAGAGCAATCCCCAGCGCTGCCGAAAGGGAGGTGCTGCTGTGTCCTACACTGAAAACATCATAAGCGCTTTCCGATCTTTTAGGAAAACCGCTGATACCCTTGTGACAGCGAATCTTATCAAATTGCTCCCGGCGCCCAGTCAAAATTTTATGCGCGTAACACTGGTGGCCTACATCCCAGATAATTCTGTCATCTGGCGCGTTAAAAACGAAATGCAGGGCCAGGGTAAGCTCTACGACTCCGAGGCTTGAAGCCAGATGCCCTCCTCTTTTAGAGATTACATTAATCATTAATTCTCTGATCTCTCCGGCTAAACGCTCCAGGTCGCTGACCTTTAACTTTTTTAAATCGGCCGGGTTATGAATTGAATCCAATAGAGTGCCCAAAAAGTATCACTCTCCAACGAACAAAAATTGCGAAGGGCAATTTTTATCAGCGGTTAGTCTTCCTCCAGAAATAGATCCTGTCCATGGCAGTTAAGATGCGGGCCACGAAAAGAACAACATCTGTCGGTTTATTGATCGCCAGGATTTTCCCCAGCGCTTTCCCTCCTACTGTTGCGGCCGAGATAATCCCAGCCATTAATATACTTAAATGAACCTCATTAATTTCGGCAAGCAGGGAGACATTAATAATGACTACCGTACCTATTACCCCGCTGACAATACCGCTGATATCACCTATCACATCATTACAAAAATTTGCGACCTGGTCGGCATGACGAACCAGGTAAATACTTTTTTTGGCACCATAAATTTTTTTTGATGCTTTAGCATGAAAAGGTTTCTCTTCTGCAGCTGTTACTGCTGTTCCGATTACGTCAAAAATAATACCGACAAATATTATAAAGATTAAAAGAATAAATGAAATAACTACGGAACGCAAATTATGCAACAATAGGCGTGAGATCCAGGTAAATGTAACCGCTAAAAAAAAAGTCCAGAGACTAACCAGTATTACCCATAATTTTTTTTTCTTTTTTTTTCGTTTATACTCCAAATTTCGGCACCCCTGGAATAACAAAAGGACATAGGTGGTAACTCCATAGGTAAACTTTGCGGCTTAAGGTCCAGTAGGATTTCCCAAATGTTCACCTCCCTGTCACCAGGAAGGCAGTTTCCTTTTAAGAACATTTCTGCCGTGTTGCCACCAGCAGGGCTGGATTACCACTTAGACCACACTTTAATCCCCATAGAGTCTCCCTTCGGTGGAACAGCCTAGGAGTTTTCCTCCAGGCACAACATCGTTTTCTATCCTCTTTTGCAGCTCTGGTTTCCCAAGGTCACGCCTTTCTCCCCCAGAACCACTCAAGGCAGGCTACACTGTACACAGTTTTGGCCGCATACAGGTTCTATCCCAAGCCGTAACCTTTTACTTTTCAGTAATGCGCCACCAACTTGGGTCTCCGCGGAGGCAGGGTCATCGCCTACATGCCTTTGTAGATCGCCCCATCCTCCTTAACTCCCAGCACCGACCCCCGACTGGGCTTCGGCAGCCGGCACCAGGAACTTCATCGATATGCCCTTAAACGGATTTTTAGCCCCGTTTTCAAAAACGCTTGTGCCAACTAGGATACTGCACCACCTACGTCCTGCATAAAATTATAACATATCCCGGCACTTAACTCAATATCTACTCGCAGGGTTCCGCTGCCGGCCAAGCGATGCACCATTTCCCTTACTAATAGTCCCTGTATAAAAGAAAGCGTGTAATCTTTTTCAGTTGGTCGGCCTTCCCGCCATAGTATTCAAGTTCCTGTATTGATTGATTGTAGAGCTGATCTCTCCTGCTCTTTGCTTCAGCAACTCCGCACAAAGAGACCATCGTCGCTTTTTCTTTTTTGGCATCCGCCCCCCTGGCCTTTCCCATTTTTGCCTCGTTACCCTCCACATCCAGGAGATCGTCGACAATTTGAAAGGCTCTTCCCAGCAAACTACCGTAAACGGTTAATCTCCTTAAACTGTCTTCGTCAGCTTGAGCAATCAAGACACCGGTCCTTACGGCAGCTTTAAACAGCGCACCTGTCTTATTGACTTCAATATACTCCAGTGTTTGCTCGTCAATTTTTTTCCCCTCTGATGCAAGATCAACGACCTGACCGCCAATCATGCCTCTTACCCCTGCCGCACCGGCTATTTCAAAGATAACGTCAAGTTTTGTCTGCGGCGGTACTTCTTGCCGGTATACACTGTCAAATTCGCTCGGGGGTTTATTGTTATCGGTCAATAACTCAAAAGCCAGGGTTAAGAGAGCATCACCTGCCAGTATAGCCATGCCCTCTCCAAACACTTTGTGGCAGGTTAGCCGACCTCTGCGGTATTCATCATCATCCATGGCCGGCAAATCGTCATGAATTAGAGAGTATGTATGAATCAACTCCAGTGAACAAGCTGCAGGCAGGGCCCTTTTCCACTGGGGAGTAAAAATTTCTGCCGTCAATAAAGTTAACAGCGGCCTGATACGTTTTCCCCCGGCAAAAACACTGTAACGCATCGCCCTGTGAATTTCCTGCGGGTATTCTTCTTCACGGGGAAGGTAATAATCTAAAGCTCTATCTATTAACGCTTTCCTCTCCTGCATTAAAACACGGAAGTCCATATAAAACCCCTTGTTATTTTTAGTAATCAAGCCTCTTCCACTTCTTTTAGCTCTACAAGCTCTCCATTCTGGAGAATCATTTCCACCTTTTGTTCTGCTTCCGTTAATAGCTTGCGGCAATGCCGCGTCAACTCCATTCCTTCTTCGAAATGACGCAGTGATTCCTCCAGGGAAGGCTCTGCCTGCTCCATAGTTTCTACTATTGTTTCCAGTCTCTGCAGAGCTTCTTCGAAAGTCAGCTTAGAAATTTCCTTCATGGACATGATAAAACCTCTTTTCCGTTAACCCGGGCTCTTTTTTCCTGATCTTGATAACCTGGCAGCCGGCTTCTCCGTTATGAAAAAAAACATTTATCTTCTGTTCCTCTTCTAAAGAGTCAATACTGCTAATTATTTCGTTTTTTTCATTCTTTACAAAGGTATATCCCCGGGCCATAATACCTAAAGGATTTATCGCCTGCAATTTTTCCTCTAAAATGTTTAAGCGAGCGTTTTTCAGCTTCATTGAGTACAGAAGGTTCCGGACAAGGCGCGGCCACATTTCATCAATCTGCTGGTGCCCCTGCGTTATCTTTTCCCGCGTGTGATAGAAAAAGGCGGACCGAGCCATATTCTCCAAAATCAAACGGCTGTGCTTTAAGCGGTTTTTAAGTATGGCCTGTAAACGCTGCTCCTGGACATCCAGGTGCCTTAACAGCTCTTTCATATCAGGAACAACCATTTCTGCTGCAGCCGTGGGCGTGGAAGCTCTGCGGTCCGCAACGAAATCAGCAATGGTAAAATCCGTTTCGTGTCCTATCGCGCTGACCACAGGAACTTTAAGGTTAAAGATAGCCCTTGCCAAACTCTCATCATTAAAGGGCCACAACTCTTCCAGAGAGCCGCCTCCCCTGGTTATCACGACTACATCGATAAACCCGAGTTTGTCCAGCTTCCTAAGAGCATCAATAATTTGGGCGGGAGCCTCTTTGCCCTGCACCGCCACCGGGCAGAGAAGGACACGGGTATATGGAAATCTTCTTTTTAAAGTTGTCAAAAAATCTCTGATAGCTGCCCCCACCGGGGAAGTTACAAGACCTATACACCTGGGAATACGGGGCAACGGCTTTTTGTGTTCTGCGGCAAAAAGGCCATCCTTTTTCAGCTTCTCTTTTAACATTTCGAAAGCAAAATAAAGATCACCGATTCCTTCGGGCTTAATTTCTTCAACATAAAGCTGGTAGTAACCGCTGCGTTCATAAAGGGAGATATTCCCCCTGGCCACGACTCTCATACCTTCAGCGGGAACAAATGTCAGCTCTTTGTTCCTGCTGAGAAAAAAGACACAGCGTATGATGCCGCCAGCGTCTTTCAAAGTGAAGTACATATGGCCGGAGGGTTTGTGCAGCTTGAAGTTCGAAATTTCTCCCACTATGTGAATGTCTTGAAGCACCCTGTCGTTCAACAGGAGTTTTTTTAAATAGCGGTTGGCCTGAGATACGGTAAAAATAGTAATTTCTTTCATGTTTTTTGAGCCGCCCTGACTAGATTATCAAGCAGCATCGCTATGGTAACGGGGCCTACGCCTCCGGGAACAGGGGTTATCCATCCGGCAACCTGTTCGACATCTTTGTCCACATCGCCGATTAAACGGGTGCCGATCCGGTTTATGCCAACATCTATGACTATAGCACCCTCTTTAACCATCTTTTTGGTAATAGTACGAGGATGCCCGGCAGCGGCAACCAGAATATCCGCTCTTTTTGTGAAGTGTGCCAGGTTGGGAGTCTGGGAATGACAAATGCTAACGGTAGCGTTTTTCTGCAGCAGAAGGAAGGCGATCGGTTTTCCCACCAACTGGCTGCGGCCGACGACTACTACTTTTTTGCCTTCCAGGTTTTCCCCTGTAGATTCAATCAGCTTCACTATACCCCCGGCCACAAAAGGAACCATATAAGTGTCACCCATTAAAAACCTGCCCATATTTAAAAAATGCAGGCCCTCCACGTCCTTGCAGGGATCAACCAGCTGGGAAATAAGTGTATGGTTTAAATGCAATGGAAGGGGGTGGATATTTATGCCGTGAATTTCACTGGAAGTATTCAATTTTTTAATAAGAAACTGGATCTCTTCATCAGTTGTCGTATCTGAAAGATAAAAAACCTGGCAATTTATACCGAGCTGGCGGCATGTTCTTTCCTTTAAACGGGCCACATGGACGCGCGCCTGAGGGTTTTTTACTACAATAATAGCCAGCCCGGGCGTCCTATTTTTTTCTTTTTTCAGGGAGGCCACTTTTTCTTTAACTGTTGCGCGCAAATTCCTGGCAACTTGTTCTCCATTAATAACATTCGCCGCCAATCCGTACCCTCCCCTGAGCCATAAAAAATATTTCCGGTGTACAAAAGCCGAAGGTCAACAGCCATTGATCGCTAAAGCTTATAAGCAACTCCCCATTTACCGGCAGCGTTGGCTCTGACCTCCGGCTCACACCTGCTAATTACATTTTTTCTTAAATGCTTCCAGTGTATTCTTCATAAGCATGGTAATTGTTAGCGGACCAACTCCACCGGGTACGGGCGAGAGCCATCCCGCTACTTCCTTGACTTCTTCGAAAGCTATATCGCCAGTGAGCTTTTTACCTACCCATGCCTCCCCCACATCGATCACGATTGCTCCCGGTTTTACCCAATCACCTTTTACTAAGCCGGGTTTCCCTGTTGCCGATACCAGGATATCCGCCTCGCGGCAGATATCCGGCACATCATTGGTATAGGAATGGCATATCGTGATGGAAGCGTTCCGGCGAAGCAGCAGGAGAGAAAGAGGTTTGCCCACAATATTGCTGCGGCCGATTACCACAGCAGTTTTCCCATAAACGGGCTGCCCTGTAAAGTCAATCATCTGCATCACGCTGTAGGCTGTACAGGGCAGATAACCTTTTTCATCGCTAAGCAGCTTCCCCATATTTACGGGATGGATTCCTTCCACATCCTTTTCCGGATCGATAGCTTCAATTATTACCCTTTTGTCAATATGCTCCGGCAAAGGCATCAGTACCATTATCCCGTGTATCTTTTCGTTTTCGTTAAGTTGTTGTATAACCGACAGAATAGTCTTCTCCGAAGCATTGGCAGGGAGGCGATGTACCTCAGAATTAAAGCCCAGCTTTTTGCTCAGTTTTTCTTTATTGATGACAAAGGCCTGCGATGCAGGGTTCTCTCCCACGAAAACTACTGCCAAACCGGGGATGAGCTTTGTTTTCTCGTATAGATCCTTTGCCTCGGCGAAAATCTCCTGGCGAATCTTACCGGCAACCTCATCCCCTTTGATAAGTTTAGCAGTCATACAGTTATCACCCTACTTCTGACTGAGCCTGATTGCGGACTCGACAGTGTTGTACAGAAGCATAGTGACTGTCATCGGGCCTACTCCGCCCGGAACAGGAGTAATAAATGAAGCCTTCTCCGAAACGGGGCCGTAATCTACGTCACCGGCCAGACGGAAACCGCTTTTCTTGGATGGATCAGGAATCCGGTTAACACCGACATCGATTACTACAGTGCCTTCCCTGACCATGTCGGCAGTGATCGCCTGGGGCCGCCCCATTGCCGCTACAAGTATATCGGCCTGTTTGGTGTAATAGGAGATATCTTTGGCTCCGGTATGCACGACAGTAACCACGGCATTGGCGCCCTTGGCTTTTTGCATCAAAATCGCAGCCAGCGGTTTGCCTACAATATTGCTCCGGCCGCAAATAACGACGTGTTTCCCGGAGGGATCATTGCCGGAACGGACTAATAGCTGCTGTACACCATGGGGGGTGCAAGGTAGGGGGCACGGTTCTCCTCTCAGCAGTTTGCCCAGGTTGACCGGATGGAATCCATCCACGTCTTTCTCCGGTGAGATATAGCTGATAACTTTTTCCACACTGATATGGTCCGGCAGCGGAAGCTGAACCAGTATCCCGCTGAACTTGGGATCATTGTTTAACTTATCTATAACCTTTAGTACTTCCTCTTCAGGTACATCGGCCGGCAGGCGGATCGTTTCCTCAAACATGCCGATTTCTTGTGAACCCTTTGCCTTGCTGGTTACATAAGATACCGAGGCAGGATCTTCGCCAACCAGGACCACACCAAGCCCCGGATGAATGCCTTTCTCCTTCAACTCGGCAACCCTTGCCTTTAACTCCGCTCTGATCTCCGCTGCAACTTCATTACCGGAAATAATTTTTGCTGTCATTTAATTACCTCCTCGTATAATTTGATTGGAAAATAGATCTTGCCATAGGGTGTTGCCCCTGATTACAATCA
>JAKORA010000142.1 GCA_029778075.1 Bacillota bacterium
CCAAGCAGCAGTTTCAGATGTTCCATCCCTTCGCCGTTAATCACATCATAAAAGGGGATGAAGGGCAGGCCGTAAATCTCGGGATCGATTGTTCCGACAGCGGCTATAACCCGCTGCTTCTGCCGCCACCGCTCAACCTTCTGCAACAACCCCTCTCCATCCATCAGTCCCGCTGTTTTAACAGCCACATTAAATTCTTTTAGCAGTGGCTCAAGGTATTCTTTAATCTTTTCAGAAACGCCGTAACCCGATAAGCAGACAGCCAGAACAACCGCTTCCTTTGAAGAGCGTTCCGGCGCCGCAAAAGACACTTTCTTCGACTGAGCGAGGGCCACGGCTATTTCATCGAGAGTAGCCCTGGAAAAGATAGCCCAGCGAGTTGCCTCCAAAATCATGACCAGATCAACCCGGTCTACCGCCCGGACCTTGATCCCTAGCTGGCGCTCGATTATTTCACTGAAAGTAAGCAGGGAGCCTGTATCTACCAGGAGCAAGATCCCCTTCCCTTTGTGAACTTGCTTGCAGAGGGTTATTACGCGCTGCAAAAAGTGATCCGGGCTTTCCGTTAGCTCCATGTCGAGTCCATGAGCATGATTCACCTTGAACATGGTATTGACTACCCTGACCATCTCCGTGGCGGCCCGGCCGTGTGTAAGCACCACAACGGCTATATTGCCCTCATCATGAACATTATTGGAGAGGAAGGCGGATAAATACAGAGCGATAAATCCGATTTCTTCTTCCGGAAGGGTAATCCGGTAATTTCTTTTGACGATATGGCTCATTTTCAGTGCCGTGAGATATTCACGCTGGTGTTCTTTTTTGATTTGCTCCAGGCGGGGATTGTAGATAGGCTTGCCGCTGCGGATGCGTTTTAAGGTGGTATTCAAGTGAATCGCCAGGTAGAAAAATAGCTGATCACTGTCATTAAGAACAAGCTCGCTGCGGGCAATATCCACCATCTGCGAGACCGTTTCGGTGATCTCAGGGCCGATTATTTTCTCCAAATCTTGTTTGGTTAAAGCATGCTTGATCTTTCTGGTTTGCGCGATGAAGTGGTTAAATTCTTTTTCCAATTCTAATGAAATCCGCTGGTTTGTCTCCTCCAGGCTTAAACCCTCCCGGCGGCAGCGGCTTACCTCCTGCTCGATATATTCGTATATCTGCGTGGGGAGGGTATAGATATTTTCGGCCAGGATAGCACCTTTTTCCGAATCAAGATCGCGCGGGTAAAAAACAGCATCCTGTGTGATCAGCGTGTCCAGCTCCCGAATTTCTTTGTCCTGGATGAGCGATCCTTTCGTGCTGGTGCTCAGTTCGTTCACAGTAACAACTACCTCATCCTCTGTGGGAAGGGTAAAATGACTCAGGAAGCCTCGGGCACAGGCTACCTGGATGTCACTCTTTAACTGGCCCACGTTCCCCGGTTTATCACCGGACAGGAGTGCTTTGATCACGTTGCTGCGGACAACAATTTTTTTGCCGATACGGCTCGCTTCATGTTTGAAAAAATGATGGACCAGCTCCACCCTTTCGGTTAAGGGCCTGATGTTAAGCGGAGGCATTTCGATAACCATGGGGATGCGGCGCCGGAAAGGTAAAATCAGGCTTGATTCCAGCTTTTCACTGGTTGCAGCAATAAGCATGAGGTTAACATAATGTTGATTTTCGGTTTCACCCAGGCGCCGGTAAACCCCGCGATCAATAATCGCGTAAAGAATTTCCTGCCCCTCTGGAGGGAGCCGGTGCACCTCGTCGAGAAAGAGAATCCCCCCGTCTGCTTTTTGCACGAGGCCCGTTTTATCTTCAGCGGCCCCGGTAAAGGCACCCCGGATATGCCCGAAGAGCTGTGAGATTAGCAGCTGCGGATTCTCGGCATAATCAGCACAGCTAAAAACCACAAAAGGAGACCCCTTTTTTCTCTGCCCCACTTCTATTGAATAGCGGTACATTGCTTCAGCCAGTTCGCTTTTACCCACACCGCTTTCGCCCAGAATCAAAGTGTGCAGCCCCTTGGGGGGATAGACCACCGCCGCTTTGGCCTGCTGGATCTGCGTACGCAGACTTCCCTGCCAGCCGATGAGATTCGTAAAG
>JAKORA010000143.1 GCA_029778075.1 Bacillota bacterium
ATGAGGAATTGAAACTTGGATGGTGCTCATGCAGGTAACGGACCTAACAACGTTTTTAGCCTGCCTATGAGGAATTGAAACCATGCCCCAATTGTGTTGATGTCGCACTTTCCGTCGTTTTTAGCCTGCCTATGAGGAATTGAAACTTGTATATCTAATTAATTCAACTTTTTTGCCTAACAGTTTTTAGCCTGCCTATGAGGAATTGAAACTTCAACCTCCGCTTTGTGTTCTTCCGAAATACAGTTCGTTTTTAGCCTGCCTATGAGGAATTGAAACATTTATGCAAGTGATTCTTGACCATTTGTTGATTGTCAATAGAATTGACCCACTATGTGCAAATAAAATTGACCCACATGGTAACAAAAATAATAAGCTTTAAGTTTTGACAGGGTAATCTTGTTGCCATTCTAGCCGTCGTTGGCTGCTTTCAGTTTACCTTTGAGCCGGTAGCTAGTGCCGTTAATATAGAAAATGCGGGCGTGGTGCACAAGTCGGTCAATTATGGCCGCGGCCACCACCTGGTCGGAAAATATCTCCCCCCATTCGTTAAAGTTATAGTTGCTGGTTAAGATGATACTCCCCTTCTCATAGCGCATGGAGACCAGGCGGAAGAGGAGGTTGGCCTGTTCTTTACTTACGGGCATGTAGCCGAGCTCGTCGATGATTAAAAGGTTGAGCCGGGAGTAGCCCAGCAGCTTGTCGAGAAGGCTGCCGTCTTTTGCGCTCAAAAGCAATTCTTCTAAAAGCTTCTGGGCCGTGATAAATGCTACGCGATATTTGGCCATGCATGCCTTTATACCTAAGGCCACCGAGAGATGGGTCTTGCCGACCCCAGGGGGACCCAGGAAAACGATATTCTCCTTTTTCTCCACGAAATCCAGGGAGCCTAAAGCGATAATTTCTTTTTCCCGGATGGAGGGCTGGAAGCTAAAGTCAAACTCCTCCAAGGTTTTGATGAAGGGGAAACGTGCTTTATTGATTTTCGTCTTGACCGTGCCTTCGGTTTTCCTTTTTAACTCCTCTTCGAAGAGAAGGGAGAGGTACTCTGTATAAGAAAGGTTGTTTTGTGAGGCTTTCTCTGTTACCTCCTGGTAATGGGCAAGCATCCCCTTTAATTTTAAGGACTGCATCTGGCTTTCCAGATAACCGGTTAATTTGTTACTCATGATACTGCCGCCACCTCGCTCTCCGGGATGGCATAACAGGAGAGGTCCCGTTTAATTCTAACCGGTGGCATATTTAAATTTATCTGGTCACCCGCTGGCGCAAGGGGAGCGACTTCCATCTGTTCTAAAAGCCTTTTTACGCTGTTTTTGTGATAAGAACCGATTTTCAAGCATTCTTTGATGGCTATGGCGATATCTTCCCGGGTATATATCTCCTGGTAGTTTAAGATTTCGGCCAGGTGCCAGTACAGGTTGGCCCCATTCTTATCACGCAGGCCTGCCAGATACCTTTGGCCGTCCTCGCCAAAAGCGCTGGTGAACTTCTCTGCCAGGGCCGAGCGTGCCTTTAGTTTCTTCTCCTGGTAGTGACGGTTGATGGTTTCGTGTTCGGGGTGAAGGGGACGAACGGTTTGCTTTTGCAGTTCAAGATCGAACTCCGCCAAAAGCGTCCCTGCTTCGTCATATACCTTCAGGCGCCGGCCGTAGATGTTTTCTATCCACACCCTCCCGGCGCAGTAACGCATGGGTACAGGATAGAGATTGCCGTCATGGGATATATAGCCGTCATTGCTCACCTTCCGGGGTTCTTTATGTTGTAATAAGGCCGGTTTGACAGCAGGTATCTTGAGAATACATCCTTTTTCCTCGGCAAATATCTCCTCCGGCGGTCGGCCTAAGCTGCTATGGGGCCTTTTATTGTAGGCTTCCTGGAACTCTGAAAGCCTTACAGCGAATTCGTTTAAACCGGCCACCTCCAGACCCCGCAGCAGGTGTTCCTGGACATAGTAAAAGGGGCGCTCTACCTTTCCCTTGGTCCGGGGGCGGTAGTTTTCGCAAGCTGAAGGCTGGATGCCATACAGCCCGCAGAATTTGAGAAACTCGTCATTGTACCGGATGATACCGTCTTTCTGGTGGGAGATAACCATTTGCTTGCCGTTGTCAATCACTAACTCCGGAGCATAACCACCGAAAAAGTCAATGGCTTCAACCAAGGCCCGAATCACATCGGCGGTGGTGATGCTTAAAGAGAAGGTGTAGAATTTCATTCGGCTAAAAGACAGGACCACTTCGTGGAGATATATTTTCACGGGCTTTCCGTCTACTGGTAGCGTCCACACCTTCCAATCGTACTGCATCTGTTTACCCGGCCCGGTCTCCACCCGTGTGGTGGCTAATTTGACTGCCTTATCTTCTGCCTTTATGGCCCTGAGGTAACGGTGGACGCTGGCCAGGGAGCCTTGATAGCCCTTATCTACCAGTTCGTTGTAAATCCTTGTGCCGAGATATCCCTTGGCAAGCATAATCTTGATTTCTTCC
>JAKORA010000144.1 GCA_029778075.1 Bacillota bacterium
CGCTAAAGCCGGCGCTGGTCCCCCTGGAGGTTAAAGAGGGGTGGGTTACGGAACTCCAGGGGCTAACCCTGAAAAATGTGGCGATTTCTCTGCGGGATGAAATGAATAAAGAGCTATACAGAGATTTTGGCGAAATGTTCTTTACCCATTTCGGTGTTTCCGGCCCGATTATTTTATCGGCAAGCTCATACCTCGGGGGGAACCAGAGTAACAACTGCAGGCTGGTGATAGATTTGAAACCAGCGCTTTCTGCAGAACAGCTCGACCGCAGGGTCCAGAGAGATTTTCACAAGTATGCCGGCAGGATCTTCGTAAATTCGCTGTCCGATTTGCTTCCCCGGAAGATGATTCCGGTGATGGTAAAGCTCTCCGGTATCCCTCCGGATAAGGCTGTCAGCCAAATATCCAGGGAGGAGAGGAAGGGGCTTGTGGAGTTGCTTAAAAACCTCACCCTGGAGATTAAAGCGCTGCGGCCGTTAAAAGAAGCGATTGTCACTTCGGGCGGAGTGGCGGTGGAGGAGATAAACCCCTCCACCATGGAATCGAAGATTGTGAAAGGACTTTTCTTTGCCGGAGAAGTGATCGATGTCAATGCCTACACCGGAGGGTTTAACCTGCAGATCGCTTTTTCTACAGGTTACGTGGCCGGACTGCACTGTTGACAACAAGACCACGAAAGGAAAGGACGCAGAGGGCGACAGATTGAAAACCATACCTTTCGTACTACTTTCGTACCAGGATCAATAATGCTCTTCACAGCTATAAATATTTTCAGTATCTAGCTCTGTTGTAGAAGTCCATATTTCCCCGGTCCCTCGTTGCCGTTTCGCTCAAAGCGATCTGCTGCGGATTTTTTGCCCCTGCAAGCAGGAAGCAGCCTCCCGGGGAGAGAATAGTTTAAATCATTAAGCGAAGAAAATGAGAGGCCGGAACAATGTACATCAGCACCAGGGGAAATTATACGCCGGTAACAGCTTCAGAAGCAATCAGGCTGGGCATGGTTCCTACGGGAGGGTTGTTTGTCCCCGCAGAGCCGCCCTCTCTTTCCATAGAAGAGATTCTGGAGATGCAGGGGAAGCCTTACCAGGAAGCAGCCTGCCGTATTATGACTCTTTTTCTGCATGACTTTCGGCCGGAAGAGATCAGCGACTGCGTGGCCAAGGCCTACAGCGAAAAAAACTTTGACCATAACGCTATCACTCCCCTGTTCAGGTTGGACGACACCGTGCACTTCCTGGAGTTGTGGCACGGGCCTACGGCCGCCTTTAAGGACATCGCCCTGCAGGTAATGCCTCACCTTCTCTCTCTGGCCCTCCGCAAAGCCGGGGTTGAAAGGGAGACGGTTATTCTGGTGGCCACTTCGGGAGATACGGGGAAGGCTGCTCTGGAAGGCTTTAAAGATGTTCCCGGCATCAAGATAATTGTCTTCTACCCTTACGGCGGGGTAAGCAGGGTGCAGGAGTTGCAGATGACTACCACGGACGGCTCCAACACTTATGCGGTGGGGGTCAGGGGAAATTTTGACGACTGCCAGAACTCCGTCAAGGAGATTTTTGCCGATGAAGACTTCAAAAAAACCCTGGCTGGCAAAGGCTGCGGGCTCTCGTCAGCCAACTCTATTAACTGGGGCCGGCTCCTGCCGCAGGTGGTCTATTACTTCCGGGCTTACCTGGCGCTGCTGGAAAAGAAAGAAATTATTCCCGGCGAGCGGATCAATTTTGTGGTTCCCACAGGCAATTTCGGCAACATCCTGGCGGGATGGTATGCCGGCAGGATCGGACTTCCCATCCATAAGTTGATCTGCGCCTCCAACGAGAATAAAGTCCTGACGGATTTTTTCCAGACCGGCATCTATGATCGCAACAGGGAATTCAAGCAGACCAGCAGCCCCTCCATGGATATCCTGATCTCCAGCAACCTGGAAAGGTTTCTTTTTGAAATAAGCGGCCACAACGCGGCGAAGATTAACAGCTGGATGGCAGCTCTTAAAGAAACGGGGCGCTTTGAGGCCGATGCGGAGACCAGGCAGGCCATGGAGCGCTTTATCGCTGCAGATTTTGCTTCAGAAAAGGAAACAATGTCGGCGATCAGGGGAGTTTTTGCCGGCGCGGGTTACCTACTGGATCCGCACACCGCTGTCGGTTTCCAGGTTTACCGGAAGTACACGGCCGCAACGGGTGATAGGACCAAAACCGTCATCTGCGCCACCGCCAGCCCTTTTAAGTTCAGCAGCAGCGTCCTTCAAGCCATCAAAGACCGGGATTATCTGGAGGGGAAGGATGAGTTTGCCGTACTGCGGGAACTCAGCCGGCTGAGCGGAAACCCTGTGCATCCCGGGCTCCGGGGTCTGGAGAGCAGGCCTGTTCTGCACCGTACCGTTTGTGAGCGAAACGAGATAAAAGCCCAGGTGGAAAAAATCCTGGGCCTCTAACCGGCTTGTTCTTTTTAACTTAACGCCCTCACTCTGCACGGCAGGACCTTAGCTCCGGCCCACATGCCTCACGATTTCACCCCACCTTTTGCGGCACTTTGCAAGCCCATAGAAGGTGATTCTGCGCTTTAATCCAGGCTGGGCAACTATCGGTTTTACTCCCCGACGTGCGATTAACTGCTGCTGTTGCTCTACCGCTCAATCATTTCTTCGTTGCGCCCCACCGGTTCCTCCAGGAAGACATGCTCAATGAGCATGGGTTCACCCTCCACCGTCATTTTGACACGTTCAATGTAGGCGAATTCCGTCAGCGTATTGACGATAGAGTTTATGGTCATGGCTTCGCCGGCAGCTCCCCCGGGGTGCTGGATTTGCATCTCCTGGGAAAAATCCACGCTGGCGATCCCCTCCTCGATCTTTACCGAAAGGACTTTAACTTCAGCAGGAATGGTAGGCCTGAGACCCTCGCGCTGCGGCCCCCTGATCAACTCCTCCAGCACTACTCTAACAAATTTTTCCCGGTCAGTATCAGGGAGTACTGTTATGCTCCTGGTTTCCCCGATTACAGCTGTAGCGTCCCTGTTACCGAAATATAAGATAACTTCCGCTTTTTCCTGAAGTGGGGACTCCACTGAGCTGGAAAAGGGCCCCATAAAGCCTAGGGGCTGACCGCTGGGACCGATATATTCTTCCCCCTCCACCAGAATTTTCACCCTGTCGATCTCTGCAAACTGGGTCAGAGTATTGACGATCGAACCTCTGGCTACAATTTCCGCAACGCTTCCGCCAAACCGATTAAATTCCCTGCTGAAATCAACAATTAAATCGCTGCCCTGTTTGATCGTGCCGTAAACTTTGGTCTCCGGCGGGATATTGGCCCTGTGATTTTCGTCCTGCGGTCCTTTAATCAACTCTTCCAGAGCAACCCTGTATTTATCCTCTTCCCGGCGGTAAGATACCTGGCGTTTTTCGACTACAAGCTTTTCATTATTGATATCGCCATAATAAAGCTTGATTTCTTCAGTGATTATTTCTTCCTGCGGCGGGCGCGACGCACATCCGGCGGCCATTACGGCCATTAAAAATGTGAAAAGCAGTATAAAAAAGCGTTTTGACATGATACTCACTCCCCAGTATGTTCAGGTACGTTTATTATACGCATTATCTGCTAAAAACAACAGCATGTGGCCGGCATTGATGACAAATTGTGGTACCGAAAAAAAAACTTAAAAAAAATTTTTTTGTTAGCAGGAAATTAGAGGAGTATAGAGAATAAAATAAATAAGATAAATAGGATAAAATTAATCCAGTTAATTAACATCCCCGGATATTCAAGAAATGTAAAATCAGTTTTTAACAAGCGGAGGCAAGATAAGATGCAAATTACCCGTCAGACTGAATATGCGATTCGCACATTAATGGAGTTGTGCCGTGTCCCCTTCGGGCAACTACTGCCGACTAAGGTTATCTCTGAACGCCAGGAAATTCCGGAGGTTTTTCTGACAAAGACAATTCATGCCCTGGCCATGGCCGGTCTGGTACAGACGCAGAGAGGCGCCGGGGGAGGAGTTAAACTAATCGTTCCGGGAGATGCGGTGACAGTTGCTGACATTATCAAGGCTATTGAGGGGCCACTGGCTTTAAATGTCTGTCTGTCCGAAAACTACTCTTGCCCC
>JAKORA010000145.1 GCA_029778075.1 Bacillota bacterium
CGGCGACGGCGCCGATACCGTCCTTTTAAGCAACGTAGCCGAAAATTTCAGCCGGCAGATTAACGCCAGGATTGTCATTGTCAGCCCGCAGAAGACCGTCGTGGGAGATTCGCTGCGCGTTGGAGGCCTTTTGGGCACAATGATGGAGCGAAGGGAAGTCCAGGAGGCCCTGGAGGGAGGCACCGGGCGCAGTATTCAGTACAGCCGCCTGTCGGACCAGTGGGTCTTGCAGGTTTGTGTGCCGGTGGAGAAAGGTGATACCCCTCTGGGAGCAGTCTTTTTGTCTTCTTCCCTTAAACCGGTCTACCAGACCCTTACGGCGGTACGGCGTTTTCTTTTTATTTCCACGCTGGTTTCCATGATTTTCGCGGGCGGCCTGGTTGTTCTCTTTGCCCATCATCTCACGGCACCCATAAAAGAGCTTACGGCCGCCGCACAGCAAATGGCCGAAGGCAAGCTGGACCAGAAGATACCCATTAACTCTGCTGATGAAATCGGGAGGCTGGCCCAGCAGTTTAACATCATGGCCGCCAGAGTAAAGGAGATGAACCAGCGTTTAACCCGCTTCGTAGGCGATGTATCTCATGAACTGAGAACCCCGCTGGCTTCTATCCATGTGTGCCTGCAGTCCCTGCAGGACTACGAGCTGAGCGCCGAGGAGCGGCAAGAGTTTCTGGAGGATATAAACCATGAAACGCAGCGCCTGATCTATCTAGTGGAAGATCTCCTCGAGCTCACAAGGAGGCAGGAGATATCTGAAAAAAGAGAAGTGTTATCATTAAAGGCCCTCCTGGAGGAGGTTTTGGAGTTAACCCGCCCCCGCGTAGAGCGGAAAGGCTTGAAGCTTTTTACAGAGATTCCGGAGGAGCTCCCCAATCTGTACATTTCTCCCGAGGAGTTGAAAAGGGTCCTCTTTAACCTTTTGGATAATGCTATCAAATACACTCCGGACGGTGGCTGGTTAAAGCTCGGTGTAGAAAGCGGGCCGGAGCAGGTCATGGTCACCGTGCAGGATACCGGCTGCGGGATACCCGAGGAGGCGATTCCCTATCTTTTTGAACGTTTCTACAGAGTGGACAAGGCCAGATCCCGTTACTTGGGCGGAACCGGCCTGGGGCTGGCCATCTGCAAAGAAATAGTGGAGCGTTATGGCGGCTCTATCGGTGTGCTGGAGACCAGGGAGGGGGTTGGAAGCACCTTTTTTTTCACCCTGCCCGTTGATCCCTCAATACAACAACCCGTTGCGGAACTGTAAAAATGGTGCTGCAGCGTAAGGCGGCAGTGCCAAGGAGAAGGAAGATACTTTTATGAATTTAATCAAGAGAAAAGTTTGCCCGGGAAATAACTGTAGATACTTCTTAAAAATATCTCTTTTGCTGTTACTGCTGCCGGCACTCTTGTTCAACTATGCCTGCTCCCCGCCAGGATCCTATTCCCAGAATGAACTGGAAGAGCCGCCGGTCGAGCCTATTGTAACCGGCCTGGAAAGCACCGGCGACGATATGCTTTTAAGAGGCCGCTTTTCTGTAGTTAACCCGGAGATGAAGATTTTCTCCCTCGCTGTTTCCAATTCCGGAAGGGACATTCTCTTCAGTTCCGATGACCGTGCCGTCCATATGCTTGATGACCATGGGCGCCTTAAATGGGAGGTTGTTTTTGAGGGGCTACCTGTTGCTGCCGAACTCTCCGATAGCGGTTACTATACCGCTGTCGGCACGGACGATGGCAAAGTGCATTTTTTACAAAAAGAGGGCCAAATCCTATGGGAGAAGAGTTTTACAGGGGCAGTTGAGCAAATAGCTTTCTCTCCGGAGGGTAATTTTCTGGCTGTCGCGATAAAAGACGAAAGCGGATCCTACAGGCTTTATGGTTTGGACCGGTGGGGCTCTCTCCTCTGGGAAAGGGAAACGGGGCCTGTTGTACAGCTCTATCTTTTAACAGAAAATAATAAGTTGTATTACCTGGAAAAAAACCAGGAAGGAGAGCAGGAGCAAAGCACCTTTACAGCACTTAAAAACGGAGAGCTTTTATGGAATAAAAAAGCCTCCGCGGCAGATGTTTCCGGGAACGAAGAATTCGCCGTCCTTTACAACAACAACATCCTGTATTTTTACAGCCTGGAGGATGAGGCGGCTCCCCGTGTCCTGTGGAGCTATCCCCTGGGTGTGGAGATCAGCCTGTTAGAGTTAACGGAAAAAGGAGAGCATATTCTTGCCTACAGCGCCTTCCCCAGCACCGGCAGCAACCTTTTTGCTTTTCATTGGGAAGGATCCCTGTTTTGGGAGAAGAAAATACCTAGTGGCTCTCTATTGCAGATTTCCCGGTCCGGTAAAAGAATTGTTGCCTCTTCCTGGCAGGAATACAGTGAAGATTTCAGCAGCGTGCTGGTGTTTAATAAAAACGGTGATATCCTGCAGGAGACAGAAATGGCCAGCCGGATCGAAAAGATCTCTCTTTCCAGGTACGGTAACATCCTGGCCCTGGCCGGAGATGAGGGGAACATCTTTATAATGGATATTCCGTCTGCCGATTTTTTACAGGAAACGGAGTCACCCGAAGATGCTCCAGAAGCCGGTAAGGAGCTGTACTCTCCCGTAACATTTACCAGCTTAGCGGAGGAGCTATATATTACCCTTTATTTTTATGATGAAAGCGCCACGAGGCTGGTTCCTGTTAGCCGCAGTATAAAAAACACCCCTCAGGTTCTGCAGGCGGCTGTAAACGAGCTGGTTAAAGGCCCCCGCCGCTTAAGCGGTCTTTCCCGCACTATTCCTAAAGATGCCGTTATCGAGGTAACCTGCGAAGAAGGTATTGCCTTTGTTGACCTGCCCGAAGAGCTTAATCAACTGGGAGACCCCAGGCAGATTAAAGGTATTATTGATTCACTGGTGCTTACCATATCCCAGTTTCCCTCCGTGGAAGGGATACGTTTTCTGGTCGAGGGCAAAGAGGAGCGCCTGTTTGGTGCAGGAGGGTTTAAGATTGACGGTGTTTTCCCATCACGGCCCCCGGGTAAGAACAAAACGATGCTGTATCTTCCTTACCGCTCCGGGGGGCGCTATTTCTTGCTCCCCCGTGAGGCTGTTCAGTTGGGTGATAAATTCAATACGCCTGGCGATTTGCTAAAAATTCTCCTGGAAGAGAGCAGGCGGTTTTTGCCGGTAGCACCGGAGTTAAAAGAGATCAAGGCCAGCAAGGAAGAGATTATTCTGGACTGGGATGCTTCTTTTCAACAATTATTTCCACCCGAAGGAACCCCTGAGGAGAAAACACTGGCCGCACTCTTTTTGGATTCAATCCTGCTGACTCTCGGCAACAATTACCAGCAAAACCGTGTGGTTATCTACGTAGAGGGCGAGCCATGGAAACCGCCTTCAGGTTACCCCTCCCCCGTTATGGAGTTCAGCTACCCTTTTTATATCAACCCTGAATAGAAAACAGCCGTAAGCCGCATATTTAAAGCATGAAATGGCCAACACTACCGGTTAGAAAATTGTCAAACTTTGCGGGGAAAAAGCTGGTTTTCATACCTATGAGTAAAATTTTAGTGGGTACAGGATTAAAAACTGTTTCATACGGCCCTATTGTATTTAAACTATACATGGGGTAGAATGTAATTGTCCCCACAGGAAAAACATTTGAGAGATGGACTTCTTTAAATAACGCCATCGTTACATGGAAGCAGTAAAGCACTGCCCCATTTTTATTTAGGATGTAAGGATGCAGCAAAGGACAGTGATAAATCATGCTTGCCTTTAAAAAACAGATCGGTTACCTGCTTTCACCTCTGACCGGCCTGGATCCGGAAGAAATAACTTCTTTACTTGAAGTTCCGCCGGAACCTGGCCTGGGGGAGTACGCCTTCCCCTGTTACATACTGGCGCGCTCCCAGAAAAGGCCTCCCCAGGTTATCTCCGCTGAGCTTGCCGCGAAGATAGAACCGGCGGACTATATGGAAAAAGCCAAGAGCGCAGGTCCTTATCTTAATTTTTATATCAATAAGGCACATCTTTTCTCCAGGCTGCTGCCGGAGATTATAGAGTTGGGCCCCGGATACGGCCACAGCGACGTAGGGCAGGGACGTACCGTTGTTATTGACTATTCCGCTCCCAATATTGCCAAGCCTTTCGGTATCGGCCACCTCCGCTCTACGGTTATCGGCAGCTCACTTTACCGTCTCTATCAGGCTATGGGCTACCGTGTAGTAGGCATAAATCACTTGGGAGACTGGGGTACCCAATTTGGCAAGTTAATTACAGCTTACCGGCGCTGGGGTGACAGCTCCCGCCTGGAGAAAGATCCTGTACATTATCTTTTTGACCTCTATGTGCTTTTTCACAAGGAAGCGGAGAAAGACCCGAATCTGGAGGAAGAGGCACGCTCCTGGTTCAGAAACCTGGAAATGAACGATGCTGAGGCCGTGGAGCTCTGGGAGCGTTTCCGCTCTCTGAGCCTGGCGGAATTTAAACGGCTATATAACTTCCTGGGCATTCATTTTGATTCTTACCAGGGAGAAAGCTTTTATAACAACCTGCTGGAAGAGACGATTAAAAAAGTTGTGGACAAAGGGCTGGCTAAAGAAAGCCAGGGTGCCCTGATCGTTGACCTGGAGCCTTACGGGATGCCTCCTTGCCTGCTGCGCAAAAAGGATGGCGCCACGTTGTATATTACCAGGGACCTGGCGGCGGCTATTTATAGATACGAGCAATACCGCTTTCATAAGCTTTTATATGTGGTCGGCTCAGAACAGACTCTCCATTTCAAGCAGCTTTTTAAAATCCTGGAGCTGATGGGTTATCACTGGGCACAGAACTGCGTCCATATCCCCTTCGGTTTGATTCATTTTAAGGAAGGTAGGATGTCCACCCGCGAGGGGAGAATAGTTTTCCTGGAAGATGTACTTAACAGGGCTCTGGAACTGGCCCATAACATTATCAAGGAGAAAAATCCCGATCTGGTCGATAAGGAGAAGGCGGCGCGCATGGTGGGCCTCGGTGCGGTTATTTTCGGAGACCTTATTAACGATCGGGTTAAAGATATCGAGTTCGACTGGGATAAGGTGCTGGATTTCTCAGGGGAAACAGCTCCTTACGTTCAGTATGCCCATGCCAGGATCTCCAGTATTTTCAGGAAAGCAGCCCAGGAAGGAGAGGACTTATCTTCTTTTGCGGCGCAAAATCTCGCCGCTCTTCAAGAAAAAGGGTTTTTAACCTCTCCGGAAGAGGAACAGCTTGTTATTACCCTGGCGCGCTTTAGCGAACAGGTCGCGCAGGCGGCAGAAGGTTACCGCCCCTCCTACGTGGCACGTTACCTGGTAGAGCTGGCCAGAGACTTTAATAAATTTTATCATAACTGCCCCGTTCTTGGCACCGACGAAGACCTGAGGAAGGTGCGGCTCATGCTGATTAAGGGTGTCCAGATTGTCCTGCGCAACGGTCTTGAACTCCTGGGCATAGAGGCACCTGAGGAAATGTAAAGAAAAGAGGAAAACCTGCGGGAAGAAAAACGATGAGTAGGTGAGATACCAAAATGCTGGATCAACGTTTCATTCGTGAAAATACGGAAGCGGTGCGGCAGGCCATCAGCGCCAAGGGTGAAAAAGCCGCCCTGGAAGAGTTTTTGCAACTGGATATGCGGCGCCGGGAGCTGCTGCAGGAAGTGGAAACCCTAAAGCACCAGCGCAATACGGTTTCCAGGGAAGTAGGTCTCCTGAAGAAGGGAGGCCCCGGGGGAAAAGAGCTCCTCGAGAAGTATAACCTTAAAGAAGGCGAGGGCCTTGACCATCTGCAGGAAGAACTTGTCAAAAAGATGCGCCAGGTAAATGAACGTATCAAGGCGCTGGACGAAGAGCTCAAAGATATTGAGGCAGACCTGGAAAAAATACTCCTGCATATCCCCAACCTGCCCGATCCTGAAGTTCCTGTCGGTTCGACGGAAGAAGACAATGTGGAGGTTCGCCGGTGGGGAGAGGTCCCGCAGTTCGACTTCACACCCCGGGCTCACTGGGAACTCGGCGAGCTTTTGGGCATCCTCGATTTTCCCCGGGCCGGCAAAATAACAGGATCCCGGTTTGTCATTTACCAGGGTGATGGCGCACGGCTGGAGAGGGCTTTGATTAACTTTATGCTCGACCTGCATACCTCTGAGCACGGTTACAAAGAAATATTTCCTCCTTTCATGGTCAACAGCCAGAGCATGGTGGGCACGGGCCAGCTCCCCAAATTTGCTGAAGATGCTTTTAGCGTGGCCGGGACCGACTACTGGCTGATCCCCACGGCCGAGGTGCCGGTTACCAATATGCACCGCGAGGAGATCATTCCCGCAGAGCAGTTGCCGCTGTACTATGTGGGCTACAGTGCCTGCTTCCGTGCCGAGGCCGGCGCTCACGGCCGGGATACACGGGGTTTGATCAGGCAGCACCAGTTTAATAAAGTGGAGTTGGTAAAATTTACGCTGCCCCAGGATTCCGACGAGGAACTGGAGAAACTGGTGAACGACGCCGAAAAAGTGCTGCAACTCCTGGGGATACCTTACCGGGTAATGCTCATGTGTACCGGTGATCTGGGGTTTGCGGCGGCCAAAAAATATGACATAGAAATCTGGTATCCCGCCTACGGGGCTTACCGGGAGGTTTCTTCTTGCAGTAATTTCCGTGATTTTCAGGCCCGGCGTGCCGGTATACGCTATCGGCCCGCCAAGGGAGCCAAAGCGGAGTATGTTCATACCCTGAACGGTTCGGGAGTGGCAATCGGGCGGACCCTGGCCGCTGTCCTGGAAAACTACCAGCAGGCTGACGGCAGTGTGATCATTCCCGAGGTGCTCAGGCGCTATTTCCCTCCTTCCCACGAGGGCATCATCTACCCTGCCCGCAGTGAGGGGAAATAGCACCCTGATATGCCGGGGGTATTATTGGCCGAATCTCAGGGAGGTACCGGTATTTGGGAATCCGGCGCAGTTGTTGGTGTCAATGTTCTATTTGACAATAACACTGCCTTATGCTATACTTTTTTTACGAAACAAACCAGGAAAATACCCCGGAGGGGTGTCCGAGCGGTTTAAGGAGCCGGTCTTGAAAATCGGTGGACAGCACCCAGGGCAAAAGGTGTGAATTACGCCCCTTCCCATGTTAAAATGGCAGTGAAAAGAACAAAAACCAGTGC
>JAKORA010000146.1 GCA_029778075.1 Bacillota bacterium
AGGAAGGAGAAAGAAAAAGGATTTAGGATTAAGTATTCAGTATTCAGTAGTTAAGGAGAAAGAAAAAGGAGACAGAATACAGGATACAGTAGAGCTGGAGAAGCAGGCTTTTAGCAGCTTTAGGGAATTCAGAACTCAGAAGTCAGAAGCCAGGAGAATAGATAAATGCCGGGGGCTTAAACCCCCTCCCCCCTCGTGGGGTGATCCGAGCACACACTTGACACCGGGGGTCGATTGATGTAGCATAGAAGCATGCTAATACAGGGTCAGCGTTACACTGAAACCATCATAGATGAGATCAAGGCAGCGATCAAAGTGGAGCCGGGCATTTCACGGCGCAAGCTTTCCCGTAAAATCTGCCGGCTCAATAATTGGCGTTCTTCTAATGGCAGCCTTAAGGAGATGAGTTGCCGCAAAGCCCTGGTAGAGCTTGAGAAGCGGGGTATAATCAAGCTGCCTACCGCCAAAAGAGTGAAGAATTTTACCAGGGCCGCCCCTGTAAGAGTAGAAGCAGATCTACCGGCTGTAAATTGCACTCTAAAAGAGCTGGGTAAAGTAGCGGTCAAGCCCATTACCAGCCGCTACACCAAGGAATCGAAACTCTGGCGGGCTCTTTTAGAAAAATATCATTATCTTGGAGCGGGTCCGTTGTGCGGGGCGCAGATAAGGTATATAGTAGAAAGCGCCAGCCATGGCTATATAGGCGCTTTAGCTTTTACTTCGGCCACCTGGGCTTTAAAAGCGCGTGATGATTACATTGGCTGGAGCGAAAGAGCCAGAAGGGCGAACCTGGACAAGGTGGTATTAAACGCCAGATTTCTGCTGGTGCCCACGGTTAAAGTAGCCCACTTGGCTTCTCATGTATTATCTTTGGCTCTGTCGCGCTTGCCTGGAGATTGGGAAGAGCGCTATAACATACGTCCTGTGCTGGTGGAAACCTTTGTGGACCCGGCTCTTTTTACCGGCACCTGCTACCGGGCGGCCAACTGGCAATATATCGGTCAAACATCGGGCCGGCGTGACGGCAAACCTAAAGATGTTTTTGTCTATCCTTTATGCCGCAAGTGGCGCGAAACATTATGCGGGGAACCTGAGGTTAAGCTTGGGGAGATGCCGCGTCCTGAAAATCCGGCCAATTGGGCGGAAGAAGAGTTTGGCACCGCTCGTTTATATGATCCCAGGTTAAAGCGCAGGCTGTATATCATTGCCCAGGACTTTTTTGACAAATGCGAGAAGAATATTCCGGAAGCCTGTGGTTCCAAGGCTCGAACCATGGCTGCTTACCGTTTCTTTCAGAACAAGGAGGTCAGCATGGAAGTAATTCTGGGTGCCCATACGGAGGCCACCATAGAGCGGATTAAACAGCACCGGGTTGTCCTTGCTCCGCAGGACACCACTGTTTTAGATTACAGCACTCA
>JAKORA010000147.1 GCA_029778075.1 Bacillota bacterium
ACAAGTCCACCTTCGCGGGCCTCAGGGACTATGCCCTTATTCTCCTCACCCTGGACACGGGCATTAGACCGGGGGAGGCCTTCCAGCTTCTCCCTTGCCACATTAACCTGCATTCCAGGGAAGTAACCGTTCCTGCCGCCGTCGCCAAGACAAGGACAAGCAGAACACTTCCGGTTTCCCCTGTTACCATCCAGGCCATCCATGACCTGCTCAAAGCCCGGCATCCCGCCTGGGGGGATTCTGTCCCCGTCTTCTGCACAACAGAAGGGACAAGCCTTAACCGGAATTCTTGGCGTGGCCGCCTAGAATTATACTCAAAGAAAATCGGCAGGCACATTCGCCCCTATGACCTAAGGCATATCTTCGCCCTGCAGTACCTTCGAAACCAGGGGAATGCCCTCACCTTACAGCGAACGCTAGGCCCCACAGACCTTTCCATGACCAAGCGGTATGTAGCCTTAACGCAAGAGGACTTGCGAGAACAACATGCTATAGCTTCCCCCGTCGCTCAGTTAATCCCCCAAAGGAACAGGGTTAGGAAGGCAATTCTTGACCGGGCCAAAGACCCGAAAGGGGGAAGCAAATAATGGGCCAGTTTATCTTTGAACCCGTCCAGACCGTCCCCTGCCGGGTCTGCTTCCTGGTGGAAGCGGACAGCATCGAGGAAGCTAAGAGACGGCTCCAGCTTGCTTTTAGTAAGAGGGCCGCCAAGACTTATGCCCTGTCTCTCCTGGAAAGCGCAGAGGAAGCCCGCCAGGAAGGAGCCGAAGTCTACAGAATAGGCAAGCGAGGGAGAATTGAACGTACGGACACAGGAAATAACGTAAAATCACCTTAGGTGAATTTTTTACAGGAAACGGGTAAAAAGGGAGGAATCGGGTAAAAAGGGTCGAATAATAGAAGAGACAAGCCTTGTCAATGAGGTTTTTAACCTTGTGCTAGAATTAAATTTAGTATCCTAAATTCCCGCTGAAATTATATCGAGGAAAGTTTTGGCAACTCAATTTCAAATGCTCGATAAATCTCTTTCTGTTTGCTGCTTAGCTCTGTTAGCACGGTTCCATTTGATAGGTGAACTCGTTTTAATTTCTTCAGCTCCAGCAGAAGTGATGCGAAGGTGTATTTTTCATACAGGCCTTTCAGTCTCATCGTATTTCGAATATATGAAGCAAACACCAATCCAATAAATCCTACGAAAATACGCCCTTCCATCGCTGCGTCTGAGTGAACTTTCAGCCTTCTCAGATCCAAATCGTTCTTTAGGTTATTGAATGTCTTTTCAACTATATCTTTCGTTCTGTAAAGCTCAAGTA
>JAKORA010000148.1 GCA_029778075.1 Bacillota bacterium
TCGCGCCGCTTGAAAACTAAAAAATTTCCCGGGGTGAGTTCTGCCCAAAATTAGGACCAATGAACCATAATATGGGAAATATGACCTTTCTAGCCCCTAGAAAACAGTGTTCTTTGTAAAAACTGCTTAAAAATAGAAATTTAATGGCCTGTATTTCTTGTGGTAATATATAAAAATGGGTGCAACGCAAATGGCTCGTCTAAAAATGAGTTTGACTAATCTTCTTACCTAATGTATAATATTTTTGCAGTGTTCTTGCAGCAGAAACGATAAGGCTCACTTTTAAGCAAGCCGAAGTGGTGGAACTGGCAGACGCGCTGGACTCAAAATCCAGTGGAGCTCAAACTCCGTGCGGGTTCGACTCCCGCCTTCGGCACCACAAGAAAAAAAGAGGTTTCAGGATTTTGCTCCCGGAACCTCTTTTTCTTACGATCAAGCGTTTAAGGCTGGAGCGGTTTCCGGCCTTAAACAGAAAAATAATCATTTTTCGACCTGTAGAACTTCTTTTATTCCTACATGAACAATTTCATTAACCGGCTGGTAGATATCCGTTGAAATTAACTCCCTGTTTTTTTCTTCTCCACCCTCGAATACCAGACGGTAAACTTTAACCTTGTAACCTTCTTCACCTTTTTGAACCTGGCGCCTGTGGCCTTTTGCCAAATTAGGGTCGGGATGTTCCAGTAAACTGGGCGGAATTATCTCGACATCCTCAGTCACAATTTCCACATTTCTAGTGGACTCCTTTTTGGCGCCAAAAAGCGATAAGGTTACAGAGTCGTCTTCCACCCGGCCCGCTAACATTATGGGAAAATCCCTGTTATTCTTTATCTTTAAATCAAGCAGGCCGTAAGCAACTGTAGCGTCCTGCCCCAGCGGGACATAAGAAACAGGCCTGCTGTGGCTGGCTCTCTGCACGATTTCCAGCTCAGCTCGCAAAGCGGCCAGGTACAGGGTTGTTGCCGCTTGGCAAATGCCACCGCCGATGCCCGGGACAAGCCGTTTGTTTTGCAGCACGGGTGCCTCCAAGTATCCCTTTTCTTTCGTTGCCTGGCCAACAACTTCATTAAAAGAGAAGGTTTCGCCGGGCTCTATAACCCACCCGGTAAGGGCGGTAACGGCCAGCTTTATGTTATGGTTCCTGTTATGGCTCTCCTTATCCAGAGGGGTTTCACTCGAGGCGAGACATTGGCTGAAATCGGGGAGATCTTCCGTCGTTACCTCAGGTAAAATATCGTCTACCTGTAAAGGAATGCATTCCAATTGTCCCCGTTTTAAATAATCCTCGATTACAGCCATGCTTTCTGCAATGTTTAGTTTGGCCCCCGGTTTTTCTTTCAGGTAAAGAGGGATGCCATTTTTAATAACCAGGCAAGCATCTTCAGGTTCCCTGTCAATATATTGGGATAAAGCTTCCAACTCTCTCCGCAGATAGCGTGAAGAGACGGCGAGAGGAACTTCCAGTGATTGTTTGTAAGGCAGCCATCTAACCGTATTAAAAATCCTGCTCCAGGATCCCTCACTGGGGGCTGCAGTAACAGCTTTCTCTACAACTTCATCAATTAAATATTCATATGTCCCACTGGCAAGAGATATAGTAAAATTGCTTTCACCCCAGCGGAGAGTAATTGCAGACGGCTTGTATAATTCGCGGCGCAACTTTTCTTTGGCGTCTACAATATCCAAGCCATCCAGGGATATTCCCGACACTTCCGTTCCCGGGCAGATTTTTTTATTATGATAACAATAATAGGCTGCTCCCACCCCTCCGAGGGTGCTTACCAGCACCTGTGATAACAGAATCAATATGAGCCACATCTTGTGATACCCTGACATTGCCCCACTCCCAAGTGTATTTGTCCAATACTTGGTCGCTTTTTATTCTTTTACCGAGACGGCCAGTTCCATTAACTTCTGTGCTCCCATTTCATAAATTTTGTTAAAGAGTTCTTCTGTAATAACTGTGTTTTCCCGTGCTATTATTTCACCGCTGTCTGATTTAATATCTTTTAACAGCGTCTTTCCAATCAGGGACTGACGCTGGCGCTGGACAAAGATGCCTGCAGGATCCAGAGTGCTCTTTATTTCCGAAGCAAAAGGTGTTTTTACGTTACTGCCGGGAGCCCCGCCTTGTTCTGTCGTTCCTGCCGCAGAAATGTTTTCCTTACCGGAGAACTGCTTGCCCTGTGAACGGAAATTATCGTCCATCTTCTCCGAAGCGGATTGATTTTCACGGATATTTTCTGTAACAACTCCGGCTTCCTCTCCTACCACGAGGACTTCCTTGCCAATAGTAATCACATTTTCAGCCATGATCGCCTTTTCGGCCTTACCTTCACTCATATAATAAAACTCGGCAAACTTCCCTGTTGCTGTATCAACAGCATATTCACTGACGTCTCCCAGGTACTTCCCTTTTTTGGTTATGACTTTTGTGCCGATAACATCTACGCCCATTTCAATCAGCTCCTGCACAATACCTACCTTCATCAGATCAACCAGCACACCCTTGTCCTCTATAGTAACGGCAAATTCTCCAACCGCTTCGGCAGAACGGAAAGGGATCCCCTTTAACTCTGGCCCGCCACTTTTTTCATCAAGAAGCAGGAATTCCACGGATTTTTGCTGCGGATTAACAATCAGGCCTTTTATGGTGCCGATCTGCACTCCGTCAGCAATGCTGATGACCGGAGAACCAATTATCTCCTTACTTTTTTTCATCATAATTAATTTCCTCCTTTTGTTTAGCCTTACCGGCTTCGATAGCTGTACATATTTCAAACAAAACAAACGGCAGTTTCATGCCGTATAAAAAGTTACTCTTTGAGTGCCTGTTCCGCGCTTAGTTTTAGATGCGGCGGCACTTGAGAAAAAGGAAGATTGGGCTGTTCAAGCTCTATTAACAGTTCATTTAGCTTTTGCAAGTAACTTACCAGCCTTTTAAACTGGCTGTATAGATCCGGAGAAAGAAAAGAAACGTTTTTCGCCAGAAAACCCTCCATCAGCTTCGCTGCATCCGCGTATCTACCACGTTCCCTGAAAAGAAAAACCAATTCCGTACAGATCATTCCCTTTATGGAACTGTCTTCGACATATTCCAAAGCACTCTGGAAAAGCTCAATGGCTAAGGCAATATTGTTGTCTTCTTTGGCCTGAAAGGCGGCATTAATCAATTCATCCAAAGACGGCTCCTCGACGGACGATAATACTGCCTCACTGGGGTCCGGTTCCAGGTTAGCAGGCGGCGGCAACAACGGCGGAGCATTTATGATGACATGCAACAGCTGCAGATCATCTGTGCCGATAGGCAACAGCTGCAGAGCGTTTAGACCGATAGGCAACAATTGCAGAGCATTTGTGCCGGCAGGCAACAATTGCGGAGTATCTGTGCCGGCAGGCAACAATTGCGGAGTATCTGTGCCGGCAGGCAACAAAAGAAGCGGAATGCTCTTCAGTACTTTATGATGGGCTGCTATGCTATAAATAAGATATCCACCCGATACTGCCAGAAAAACTGTAGCAGCAAGGGCGGAAAGAGGAGATAAGATGCTCAGTATCCCCGGAAAGAGAGAACAGATAACCAGAACCCAGAAAGCGAGAAGGAAGATTAAAAACTTTGAACCGAAGAACAAATCTTTTTTAAGTAATAACAAGTAGTAAAAAACAGCCGCGATCAATATAATAAACAGATAATAAATCACCGGACCCTCTCCCGAGCACTAGCTAGTACAGGAATAATTCGCCATAATAACCTTTTTTTCCTTTTTATTTTACAATCTCAGGAGAAAAGATTTAAAAAATTGTAGCTAAAGAAAGAAAATTTGGCATTTAGCTTTTTCCCTGTCAAATCCTGCGTATGCCCCGGGAAATAAAGCCTGATAAGTGTGGCTTATTTTCTTTTAAAGATGCCTGTGTCATAAACCGGGTATTGATAAATCCTGCTCGGGATAAGGATATTATGAAGATGACGTACTTTAAGCGTTGGTGAGGGTAACTTTTTTACCGTCGCGGAATACAAAAAAAACGTTTTCACGGCAATCATAGAGAACCGCGTTAAAGGTATCGGCCCTCTCTTCCATTAAAGCTCGTAAATAACGCCTCGTTTCCCTGCTGTTGTCAGCAAGGCACCAGAGGGCAAAAGGAGCTTCAAAAACAGCCCACTCTTCATCGAGCTCAAGGGCAATAAAATTATTATTGCTGTAATAAAGAAGATTATAAGCACGGTAGAAGATGCTCTCCGGCAGCCCGCTCGGCTGCACGTCTTCCTGGCAGGGCGCCGCCTCCGTTCCAAAAACACGGCAGATAAGCGGCCGAGCGGCATATATACTGCAATGTGCAACCGAAGCCTCTTCCTGGAGAAAAGGACAGAGCAATGCGCCGCTATCCTGCAATACGCCAACTCTGTGCCGAAACAGCTCTTTAATCTTCTCCAGCGGCCAGTTTTTTTGCAAATGGAGCATAATATAGGTAAATTCAGTATATGACATTAAAATAGAGCCATAGCAGCACTGTTTGCAGTAAGAGGGGCAATTGTACTTTTCATAACCGCCGATAAGGTGCCCTGCCTGCTCCATTCTCTCCAGGGCAAAAGTATTAAGAGGCTCCGGTCTCTGGAAAATATCCGTTAAAGAAGAAAAATCAAAGTCTATTCTATTGTTCATTCTGCACCTCCCGGTCCGGTTTCTGAAAAATCAGTATATACTCGTGAACTTTATTGACACGGAACACATAAGGAAAGCCCAAAGGACGCAAGTTGTTATACTCCATGCGGCGGTCCCAGATGATGATATCGTCCAGGATAAAGCCCAGGTCGGTAAGGTTTCGGGTAAGATCCATGTGCAGGGGATAGAACCTGTTTTTCTTCCTGATATCCATAACTATTGCCAGGCAGTATCTCCCCTTTTTCAAAGCGGTATATACTTCGGAGAAAACACATTTAAGCTCATCCAGAAAAAGATCATAATTTCCGATATTACCAAGATCATTTATGTCGTCACTATAATACCTGCCGGGCTTAAAGTCCGCACTGCGCCTTGCTCTTAACACATTCCAGTAGGGAGGAGA
>JAKORA010000149.1 GCA_029778075.1 Bacillota bacterium
AAATATAGTGGGGAACGGTTCTGATACTATTCAGCAGTTAATAGATGCTAAGAACAAACAGAGAAGAAAAAATCCGTACTTGCGTGGTGGCTTGATTGAAATAGACAAAGAATTGCTAGATCGCGTCCAAAGAGCGGGCTACAACCCTGAAAGCGTGCTAGAAGAAGGGAGGCAGTTGTTTCTCAGGGGAAAAAGTAATGCCCTGGCCGGAGGCGATACGGTAGATGTTACTGACGAGGTTCCGGATTCTTTAAAAGAAATAGCGGTAAGGGCGGTAAAAGCATTTCCGGGGCTAACCTATGCAGGTGTTGATACTATCGCCGATTTTAAGAGGAATAAAATAGTGGTAAACGAGGTAAATTCTGTACCTGCAATTGGACTGCATCTTTTCCCTTGTAGCGGTCAGGCAAGGGATATACCGGGTGCCATTATCGATCGTTATTTTCCTGAGAGTTGCCGCTACAAAAATTTAAATAGAAACCTGTACTTTGATGCAAAGGAGGTTCTAAAACCTCTCAAGCGCGGGAAAGCAAAAGAGATAACCATAGCCCCTGCCCCTTCTTTTGAGGTTAAATTTGAGAAAATATTAATTTCAGGCGATGTGCAGGATGTTGGCTTTGAAAAATGGGTACAACATCAAGCGAGGAGGTTAAACCTTAGCGGCTTTGTCAAACTCAGAGAAGACAGAAAGCTGATGGTCGTTGTAGCAGGTAGAGGGAAAAATGTAAACAGGTTCGAGAAGCGTTGTTTACGCGGCCCGAAGGCTGCCCGGGTTGCCAAGGTAGATAGCAAAAAATGGACGAAGCCTGTAATGATCGGATTTAGGATAATCGATAAATAATCAAAAACTTTTTGTGATATTTAAGCCGGGTAAGCCTTGGATAAGAAAAGAGGAAAAAGCCTATGGCTGAAAAAACTAACAATGACTGGTTGCCGCATTTTTCGCCGGAGATGGCTGGTGGCGCACGGGGAAACATACTATCCAGCTTTTGCATCGCCCTTGAAGCCTGGCGGAGAGGGTTAAGGGTTGTTATTCACGATCGCCGTATGCGCAGGTATACGATTGGTTCTGAGCGTCCAAGCTGGCGCAATGGCATAAATTTTATTATTAACCGGGTCAAAAAATCACCGCGTTTTTCGATCGGACCCAACAAAAGATCTTATACTTTCCGTAGCTCGCAAGTGATAGATCATTTTTTTAAGCCGACAAAATTTATCTGTGACAACAAGGACCTAGCTAAAGATTGCTTATCAAAAGCGAAAGTGCCTGTTCCCAAGGGTAAACGCTTCAATTCCAATGTTCCTGATAAAGATATTATTAAATACGCCATAAAATACCTTTCTTTCCCGTTAGTCATAAAACCTGCAGCAGCGAGTTTGGGCCGGGGAGTTTTTGTGAATATTGAGAATAGGGAAACGCTTGAAAGGCTGCTAGCTCATGTGAGGAAAGAGTTGGGTTACAAAGATGTAATCGTCGAAGAACATGTTTATGGAGAAGATTACCGGGTATTCGTCCTGGGGGGAAAAGCTCTTAGTGTAGTAAAAAGAATCCCCGCCAACATAACCGGGGACGGCAAGAGTAGTGTTAGGGAACTTATTGAAAAGAAAAACAGGTCAAGAAGAGCCAATCCTTATTTAGCGAAAGGCTTGATTAAAATTGATCAGGAAGTGCTCGATCGCTTAAAGACGGCTGGATATAACCTTGATAGTGTGCCCCAAGAGGGCGAACTGGTATTTTTGAGAGGAAAGAGCAACCTATCGGCCGGTGGCGATTCAATTGAGATAACCGATGCAGCGCCCCAAAAATTAAAAAAACTGGCCGAGCGTGCCGTTAAATCGGTGCCCAATCTCCACAGTTGTGGCGTGGATGTACTGTTCCGCAAAACTGAAGATGGCAAAGAAACCGGCGTGGTGATCGAGCTTAATTACCTGGCTCATCTTGGGCTGCACCTGTTCCCGGTAAAGGGAAAAGCTCGTGATGTGGCAGCGGCCATAGTGGATTATTACTTCCCGGAAAGTGCGGGCCGGCGAGGCAGCCGCAGCCGGCTTTATTTTGATCTAAGAATTTTGAAAGATTTCTTTAATGGTGGAGCTGTTGGAAGTATTGTCTTGCCGCAGCTGCCCCCCGGAAGGATACGCTACAGGCGTCTGGAGCTCAAGGGCATTGTTCCGGAGGATTTTAAAAAAAAGCTGCAGAGAAGGGCAATTAAATTGAATCTATTTGGCCATGTCCGGGCTCTGGAAAACGGAAATACACGTGTAGTTTTAGCCGGCAAAAAAAGAGACATAGATTCTTTCAAGTCATTTTTATCTACAGATTTGCATGTCGAAATAGTCGATGAAAGATATTGGAGAAAAGCTGTTGCAGCAGGTTTTCACATTATGTAGGAGGGATTTTTTTTCCTCGAAAAGGATTATTAAGGCCTTGAAAAAGGTTAAAATAAAGCCGTTTCATTATACCATCTTTAAATATGATATGTTTTGTTTAAACTCTTTCTGCTATTCTATTCGGGATGCGTCAAGGGAAGAGTTTTTCGGCATCTCCATCTACCAGGAGGAGAGGAAAAGCTGCTGAAGCTGCTGGAAAGGATCAAAAAAGTATTAAAGAAGTTGCTCGGGAAGGGAAGGTCTGCGGGCATCTTTTTAATGCGGGTGCTGGCTTACCTCTGTTTAAGCTTGCTCGGAAAAGCCTGTCCCAGGGATAAAGCCGGCATCGCCGTCCTGGCACCGGAGCACGGCAGTTTTGCCGATAATGCCAAGTATATCTACCTGCGGCTCACGGAAGAGGAGGATTTAAATGTTGTTTATATCACACCCAACAGGGATGTTTTCCGGGAAATAAAGAAAGAAGGTGTCGCCGCGGAATATTATCCTTCGCTGGGGGCTGCGATGAAGCTGCTGCGGGCCAAGGCTGTGGTCGGGGTGATGGGCAAATCCTTTGAAGGAGTAAGGGGCCATCTTACATGCGGTGCATACAAGGTCCAGCTCTGGCACGGCGACGGTGTAAAAAAAGTTCAACTTGGGCAGCCCTCTAACATGAAGAACAGGAGGCGTCTTAAAAAAAGATTTCTATGGGGAATAGATCGCCGCTTTCCCGTTTATGATCTGCTTTACTTTCCCAACCGGGAGCAGTATGCAATGAGAAAAGACTGGTTTCGCTACAAGGGCCATGCGATCAACGACATGATTCGCAATGATCTGCTGCGGGGCAGACAATTTGGCCACCTCGTCGATGTATATACGGACCGGCGCTGTCTTGAGCAAATTAAAGAGCTGAAGGACGGCGGGGCGAAACTGGTGCTCTATGCTCCTACCAGGCGCAGGCGGGATAAGCCTGCTTTTGGCAGCAGAATACCTTTTAATTTTACCAGGATCAACGATATGCTTAAGTCGCACAACAGCTACCTGGTAGTGAAGCTGCATCCCCGGATGAGAGAGCTCGTGGATTTTACACTCTTCGACCGGATCCTCGAGTATGACAAGCTCAGGGATATCTATCCTGCTTTGAAATATTTCGATTGCCTGATCACCGATTACTCCTCTATTGCCAATGATTACAAGATTTTGAAACGCCCCATCATCCGCTATTTCCCTGATTACGAGTGGGTGATCAGCTCGGGGATGATCTCCAAAGAGGCTTACAGTAAGATGCCAGGCACCCTATGTTTAAATTTCGAGGATATGTTGAACTGCCTTGAAAATATCTTAAAGGGGCCGGGCGATGATGGGGCGCTAGGGCGCCCCGGTAATTTTAGCGGTGATAGGTTGGTTGAAGATATTCGCCAGTTGCTAGGCCGTTATAAGGGAGAAGTTGAGCGAGTAAGTTCGCCGCCGTCTCCGCCTAGCGGGTGACGGCGGTGCTGCAATGCCCGCCGGCAGCCTCTGCGGCCAAGCGCCTGCGCTGCGGCCCTTCCAGGCTCGTAACGGCTCAGCCGCCGGCCTTTTTTATTAGGGTGCAATTAATGATATAATGCTCTTAGTGGACAGGGACTTTGTATTTAGGGCGGTGCTATAATATTCAGAATTTATGTTCCCGGAGCTGCAGAAGAAATGGTAAAGGGGTTTGCTGATATAATATGAGGCAGTATCTTAAAGATCTCATTAAGCGAAATGATCTGCTGGGTTACCTTGTTATCTCCGGCCTGAAAGCGCAATACCGCAATACCTTTTTGGGCTTTTTCTGGTGGCTGCTGGACCCGTTTCTAAGCGTCATGGTTTACTACTTCCTGGTAGTAATCGTCCTAGGGCGCGGCAGCCAGGAGGAGAATTACGGGGCTTTCCTGGTGGTAGGGCTGATTGCCTGGCGCTGGATTCGCTCGGTGGTTAATTCATCTTCAAGGTCTATAGTCTTGCATTCCGGTATTATTACCAGGGTCTATCTGCCTAAAGCGATTTTTCCTATAAGCGTCTGCTTTAGCCAGCTTATCAATTTCTCCATCGGGCTGCTAATTGTCGCGGGGGTCCTGGCCTGCTTTCGGATAGTCCCGGGCATCCAGACGCTCTGGCTGCCGGTG
>JAKORA010000150.1 GCA_029778075.1 Bacillota bacterium
AAATTTGTGGAAGTCTTTGAGAAATAAAACAGTTTCCTCAGGCAGTGTTGTCACTGCCTGCAGAGGCTTTAACGGGTCAGGCATTTGCCTAACCTGTCCAGTGGCATGGTCTTTGAGACCCGCCACGATGTCCCAGGAGTATATATGATACCCTTCTGCCTCCTGGGACAGTTGGAAGATGGCTCTCTCCTCCTCGTGGGTTTGCACCCACAGGAGGGCGTAACCTGCTCTTAGATAGTCCTTCATTCTCTTTCCCTCCTTTTTTTATTTTTTTTCGGCTTCATTTTTTTTATCTCTGCAAGCCGTAGCAGAGAGGTTAGCAAAAAAAAAGCCTCAAGGGATTGATCCTTGAGGCTATCGGGCAAAAGCCCTAGACACCAGAAGAAAAGCTATTTGATTAGTCCCCTCCTGGCAGCTTCTGCTTGAAGATGTTTTAAGTAGATGCTGCCAGGGCAGGCCTGCTTGGCCTGCTCTAACTTTTCTAACAACTTTTTATCGTTCAACTTTTTGATTTTCATTTTTTCACCTCCCTTCTTGGAATAAAAAAAGGGTAAGGGGATAGAACCCCTACCCTGTTGTATATTCTTGTTTAAGCTGTTTGTCGGTCAGGAAGATATGACCGACCCCAGCCCAGTTGGGGTCGATCATTTTCCTGATCGACAATGCAATACAAGTCCCTGCCGAATGGGGATACCTGACGGCAATGAAGCCGTCAGCCCCCGGATCAAAAACCGGGGCACCGTTTTCTTCCTTGTAGCCCCGGAACTCGTCAACGTAATATACGTTGACGAGTCTTGTTTCCAGCCACCTCGGCGCTGTGGCTGGGAAAATAAATAATTCATTTTCCAAGAAGTGGAAACTTGGAAGCTGCGCTTTCACGCAGCCCCTTACTAGTAATTCATTCTCTGTTATGATGAGGTGGGTTGTGTTAGAAGAGAGGACGATCGTCCTCTCTATCCCGTGGCCACTCGTTAGAGTGACCTCCTGGTGGCTAGTGTAGGGGCTGTTGAGCCCCCTGAATACCCAGCCCTCATTTTTGAACAAGATTTGACGACATGTTGACGCCTTGAGCGAATCAAGGCGCCTTTGGATTTCTTTGTATCTTTTCATTTCGCCTCGCCCTCCTTTTTATTTTTTTTTTTACTGTCTTCATGTTAGCTTTTTTTTCGAAATTTGTCAAGAAAAATTTTTCATTTTTCACAAATTTTTTTTCTTCAATAATTCCAACATGTTACACAAACACTTCTATCTTTTCTGTTCTGTCTACAGAACACTTGTTCTGCCTGCAGAGCCACAACAGACGCTGTATTGTGCAACAACAAAGTTAGACGAG
>JAKORA010000151.1 GCA_029778075.1 Bacillota bacterium
CCGCGCTTTGCGGTTTTTCCATTCCGCCTCCGTCTCCTGTATGTGACCGCTGTCAGGGAGCATGATACCGCAGAGATCCACTGTGGCTTGTGTGGTATAAATGTTTCCGCGGAAGCCCTCCTTCACCAGTTTCGGTATCAGGCCGCTGTGATCAATATGGGCGTGGGTAAGAAAAAGACACGCTATTTCCTCCGGGTCAAAGGGGAAATCTTCAAAGTTGCGCCTGCGCAGGGCTTTCCCGCCCTGGAACATGCCGCAGTCTATAAGGATTTTCTTTTCCCCTGCCTGCAGAAGAAAACACGAGCCCGTTACCGTCCGGGCGCCCCCACAAAACTTTAAACTCAACAAGGCATCTCACATCCTTAATATTTCTTAAAGCTATAAATTTAATTTCAAAGCAATGTTTTCTACTGCCTTCAGCGCCGGAGAGTCGGCAGGCAGCTCAAAGATGGGCTTCCCTTTCAGGTCATATTCCATCACCATGTTGTCCAGGGGGATAGTGCCGGCCACTTCAAGTCCCGTAGCGGCAATCTCTTCCTGCAGGTCGCTTAACTCCCCGTCCTGAGTCCTGGAAATAATCAGGTAAATTTCACCGGCATTAATATTTACCGACTTGATAATATTGTAAGTCCTTCCCGCAGAGCGAATACCGCGGGCTGTAGCATCGCTGGTAATCAGCAGATAATCCACGTTGTTGATGATGCGCCGGCTGAGATGCTCCATCCCCGCCTCATTGTCCACGACAACGTAATCATAATTAACACGGAGCTTTTCCAGGTAGTTTCGCAACAGGTCGTTGGGATAGCAGTAGCAGCCGGGGCCCTGGGGGTTGCCCATCACCAGAAGATCGATCTGCTCTGTTTCTACCAGCGCCTGGCTGAGACGCATCTGCATGAACATATCCTTGCTCATCCCGGAAGGAACCAGACGGGGATCCTTCATGTCCTCCAGGGTCGTGGAAATCGTCTCCTCCACCTCCAGGCCCAGGGCTTCGTTTAAATTGGCATTGGCATCGGCATCGACCGCCAGAATAGACTTATCTGCGTAGCGTGTGGAAAGGAAGCGCAGCAAAAGGGCGGAAAAAGTTGTTTTTCCGGTGCCGCCTTTACCTGCTACAGCAATAACCTTTTCTCTCGCCATCTCTCGCCCGGTCCTCTAGGGAACCGGGGGATACACCTCCTTTATATTCTTTATATATCCTTTATAGCCAATCAAAGGCCCAAGCTGATTTCAAATAAAATTATGCGGATAAAAACTTCCGGGACAAAACCTGCTCCAAATCAGCCAGGGTATTGCAGGGAAACATCGCCGCTGACCTTTGAAAAGCGGCCACCGTGGAATAGCTGCTCCACTCCTGGCGGGGCAGCGTGTTAAGCCAGATAATTTCCTTGACCTTCTCCCGCAGCTTTTCCAGCTCCAGAGCAGCCTCACGGTGGTGAATAGTCCTGGTATCACTGACAATAATCACGGTCGTGCTTCCTGTCAACTCATCTCCATAGCGCAGCATCAGGTTTTTTAGGGCTGAGTGGAGGTTCGTTCCCCCGCCCCACTGCCCGCTTTCTCTAACCACCGCTGTCATGATGCGTTCGAAATCCTGCCCCTGCTGAAAATAGGGGGTGACCCTCTCCAGGTTTTCGGCGAAAACAAAGCTCTCAATACGCTGCACCACAGCATTAAGGCTGTAGATAAACTGCAGGACGAAGCTGGAATAGCGTATCATGGAACCGGATACATCGCAAAGCAGAAGGAGCCGCGGCTTCTTTATGCGGCAGCTTTTATACTTCAATTTAAAAGGAACCCCGCCGAACTGTACGCTGGCGCGGAGCGTAGCCCGCAGATCCGGCAAACGCCGCTTTTTGCTGTAACGGTAACGACGTGAAATGCGGGTGGCCAGCAGGCGCGCCATGCGCCGGATCAGCGCGGCAGCCTGGGGCAACTCCTTGCGGGTGATATGCTGCATATCCTCCGTAAGAATGGTCCTGCCTCCACAGCCGCTGCCGGCGGCGGCATCGCGTATGGCATTTAACTCTTCATCACCGGTATCGTGCTGTACCATTACTTCCTGAATCTCTTTGTGCAGCTGCTTATGCCAAAAGCGCAGCCGCCCTTTTACCAGGTTTTCCAGGAAGGGGCGATACCACTGCTGGAGGGTTTCCCTGCTTTCATTCATCTCCAGAAAGTCCCGCAGGCGTTTTTTTTCGGTCTCAGGCATGTAAGCATATACCGTCTTATCCAATGCAGAGAGGTTCATCTTCTCCCCGCGAAAAGTAAAGACCTCCTCCGCTTCTTTTATTTGATGCTCATGCCGGGCAATTTTCTCCTGCCGTAACTCCCGGAGTCTTTCCCTGGTCTCAGGAGGGGTGAAGAAAGAAGAAAAGCAGCGTTCAAAAATGCCGGCATCAGCGGCCTTTTTAATCAGCGTAGCCTTGAGGGCGGTTTTAACCTTCTCCCTGTTTTCCAGGGAGACAAACTGCAGGGCCTGCAGCGCGTCAATCACCTCTGAATTTCCGATGCGGACTCCCTCGGAACGCAAAAGATAAACGAAACGGACTAGGTTGTTCTCCAGGTAATCAGGGACTTTCTTCCCGGCCTGTCTACTATTAATTTTCCTCACACCTTGACCATCAATATTTCTTAATGCCGTCAAACCAGGTTGCTTCTGACCTTTTTTTCCAGTGCATCCGCACCGATTTGTTCGCGAAAAACCCGCTGATCGCCCCTGGATTTCAGCAGTATATTCAAGGTCCGCTCTATGGTGCTGCCCTGCAGGCGATCCATATTTAAGCTTACCAGGGTGCGCGCCCAGTCCAGGGTCTCGGCGATGGAAGGTTTCTTCCTTATATCCTGGTTCTGCCGGATATGATGAACAGCACGGGCGATTTCTACCGTGAGGCGTTCCCCGGCCTGGGGAACCCTGGCTTTGATAATCTCGATCTCCCTTTCAATCCCGGGAAAATCAAG
>JAKORA010000152.1 GCA_029778075.1 Bacillota bacterium
CTGTAAATTCGGAGAGAGTTATGGGTTGGGTTACCTCAAGGGTAAAATTGGAACGGGAAAGAGTCAGATCTTCAAGCATTTCATGCTCCGTTTATTGATGATGGAAGCGCGGCTTCATCAAAGTATATCATCAAAGTCTATTTTTACTATAATTCTACAAGATTCATACTTTTTCCTGCATTGCCATGATTTATAATTTTAATGCCGTTTCAGCAGATTGCTATCTGGATAATTGGATTATTTAAACATACTAAAAAATAGCCGCTTGTTGTGGACCGTGGGAATAAGAATTGCAGTCGGCAAAGCGGCCATTTAAGAAAAAGCCAATATTATTCATTTAACATGGGAAGCGGCAGGTAAAGTTACGATCGGCAAGCAGAGCTTCCTGTTCAAGTTTTATATCCAGTTCCAGCATCAGCGTGATTAGTTCCCAAAAAGCGGCGTATTTGGGGTTTTCCCTGAGCTTCAGCAGTTTGTTTCGGTAGGAAGGGCTTAAACTTTCTCCCATCTCCCTGTAGGCCAGCAGGGTTTCTTTGTCCATAAACAGCGGCTGCAAGGAGGGCAGCACATTTTCCCGCAGGAACATATATATTCGCAGGCCACCCCAATCGATATCACCCCAGTGCAAAAAAACGGCATCCCTTTGGCCCGTATTATCAGCATAGTAATCACGGAGCTTTTCGAGAAACAACCGTTTTTTTGGGCTGGGGAAACCGCCCAGATAAATAAGCAGCAGGTCCTCCGGGAGGCCCCGGCGCACCAGGTAGTGGAAGTTGGTTTTGTTTTCCACCAGCAGCACTCTTCTGGCCCGGCAACCCGCTATTTCCAGGGTATGGGCCATTTGCGTGTCCAGGACGACACCGCAGGGAAAAGGGGAAAGATCCATCCGTTCTCCCCGCAATTCAATAACCAGTGGGCCGGAAAGCAGCAACTCTTCTGTGGTCTTGATAATGCCAAGCTCGTGTAAAATATCCTCGTCAGCCAGCTCATCATCCTGGAGGCAGTAGGCTGCAGCAATGGCGATGACAGCTGATTTTACTTTTCCGGAAAAATTTTTACTCCCGCCCAGGTAGCGGATGCTGAAAACTCTCTCCAACAGGTCCTCTTCCCCTTTGGCCTCCAGCCCTTTTAACGCCCGAAGCACCCCTTCCAACTCCGTCTTCTCTTCTGGCAGCAGTGACGGCCAGTTTAACCCCCGGGCAATTTCGTTGCGGCAATCAGCAAAAAATTTCCTGATCCAGGGCGTTTTTATGCCCGTTGCGGCATCTGTGAGCAACCGGTCCAGCTCAGCCAGTGCGACCAGCCGTGGTGTCCGGGAGATAGCCGCATAGGCGGCATCAATTTTATCCAGGTTTAGACTGACACGTTTCAGCAGATTGTTCTTCTCGCCCGGCACCCACTCCACGGCAAGGATCCCCTGCTCGCTCAGTTCCCTCACCACCTGGTGGAGCGCCTCTTTTTCCTGGGGCCGATCGCCGGCAAAATAGGCGGGGAGCGTTTTCCGATCCGGTTTAAAAAAAATGCGCCTGTTGATTTTCGCCTTGCCGCGAAAATGGGCGCTTTTTTCATATTTGTTCAGCAGGTCGTTTAGAATCAGGCTTTTATACTCTATCATCAGGCTTAGGGCTCCCATCTTAGTGTAAGTATAAGGAACAGGAGGATCAGGCTCCCATCTCCAGCATTTCTTTGGGGTCAAAGGCCCTGACAATGGTTACGTTTTTTACCCGGGTCACGCACAGATTGCGATCGACCAGCGGGGCTATATCTCCGATCTTTTCCGTGGGTGCCGAGAGGATCACCTGAAGGCCCATTTCACGGATAAGCTTGATACTTTCCTGAATGCGCTGGTGGTCCATTTTGCTGTACGCCTCGTCAAAGACAATCAGGCGGAGCGTGTTGGCCTCCGGCTGCCGCACCCGGTAAAGCTGCAGGAAAGAAGCCAGCACCGCGATATAAAAGGGCGTCTGCGTCTCCCCGCCCGATTTCTTGGCAATAACCCGTGAAAGCCTCGACTCCCGGCCCTCGTCGTCCACATTGACCATATCAAAATCAAGATAGGTACGGTAATCGGTGAACTTCTCCAGGTTTTCGGACAACCTCTGGCGCTGATCCGCCGTCAGGACACCTTCACCGATATCTACGATCTGGCGGAACAGCTCGCTGACGGTGTCCCCGTGCCGCTGCTGGAAATTGTAGGAAAAAAGGTTGTACCCCTCCATGAGCATCTCATCGGTGATCATATCATAAAAGCGACGATAGTGCTTGTTAGGAGTAACGGTAAACTTATAGCGGTCGCGGCCGAAGAAATTGTCTTTAATCGCTTTGTTTAAGTCGTTGATCTGCTCCATCACCTCGGAGATATTGGCGCGCAGTTTACTGATAAAATCTTCCTGGAACTGCACCTGCGCCCGCTCCTTGGC
>JAKORA010000153.1 GCA_029778075.1 Bacillota bacterium
ATGCTGAAACGCTTTCTACGGCGATTCTGTGCGGTCAAAAAGCATTCTAGTGGGTATCTTCATCACGTCAAGTTCCTCCTCTTTAGGAATGCCCTCCAATCTGGGGGGCTTTTCTTGTATATGGCATGTCAAGCGGGGGTTGGACACTTATGTTTTTTGAGGGTGGTAACGGGGCTTACTGGCCCCAGGATACGAACATATGTTCCCCCACGGGTAGGGGCGAACGTACGTTCGTAAAAAAACTTTTAAGTTAGTAGACACGGAAAAAGCCAGGGAAAAAGTCAATAAAAAACGTGAAAAAGTGTTGACAATATCACATCGAAGTGATATAATGAAGGCAACAAAAAAAGAGGAGGAATACTAATGGAAAAACGCCTTAATTATGAAATCCGCCAGATTGATGCCTGGCAGGAGGAGGAAGGCTGCTGGATCTGGAATGCGTCGTATCGTATAGCGACTGTGTCAGTTCCGGCTAATGTCAAGAACCTTGAAAGAGCGCTGCTGTACCGTATGAGAAAGGCAGGGATTGTGTCAAGGCCAGGGCGTACGAAGCTGGTAAATGTCGACGGCTGCCTTTACGAACTGCAAGACCGTAAAACAGAAGAGCCGCTGATGGCTTTTATTCCTATCAATTAATAGAGGAGGAAAAAACTAATGCTGGGAAAAGGAACAAAGGTCCGTGTTACCTATAGGCCCAGTGTTCTGGGCAAGGATGGCTCCCAGATTAAGTTCTGGGCCTATGTAGAAGAAGTATTCGAAGGGGAAGGCTATATTCTAGCAGCGCCCTTTCAAAAGATTGACGCCGTCCGGTATGTTTACTCCCCGGACTATATGTCGCTCATCACTGTTGCAGCTGATAAGGTACTGCCATACTGCCGGGGGTGCAGCCATGAGTAGAGCCAAGCTTGCAGCCTGCATGCTGCTGATGCTTGCAGCATTAGATGCAGCGGAAGGGCAGCGGGCTGACCAGGTCAAGCAAGCAGTATGGGAGTACTGCCAGGATCACGACGTCCCTGCCATCATGGCAATGACTAAAAAAGTCAAGGAGATAGCAGCTGCATAGGGAAGGTTAAAGCCTTCCCTTCCCTTTTTCCGGTTCACGGAAAGCCCGGGCCGCGCTTGTCAGCGGCCGGCGGAAGGCGCAGCGAACTATGCGAACTATGCGAACTACACGAACTACCCGAACTACCCGAACTACCCGAAGCGCCTGTATAGCTGCCGCTTGACAAATGCCGGGGCTTGTGGTATACTGCCAGTAGAGGATTAGAAAAATATTAAGGAGGTTATACAAGTGACTAAAGAACAAGCCATGCGGGAAGAGGCCAGGGCCGATATTATCGAAGCGTTAAAGGACGGGTACAGCGGGTATTATTGCGACTTACACAACGAAGTATTTAACACCGATTATTATATTATAGGGATATATGCAGCAAAAAAAGCGCTAGAAGAATACGGAGTTTTCGAAGCAATTGAAAAAGTGCAAGAATACGAGAAAGGTAACTTCGGCGCAGTTTACACGGATATATCTGATCCGGAAATGCTTGCCAATATGCTTTATTACATTATTGGGGAAGAAGTATTGTCCGAAATGGTGGA
>JAKORA010000154.1 GCA_029778075.1 Bacillota bacterium
CTTCTTGTCTTGTGCCGTAACGGTAATCGTTTTGGTTTGCTGGTTCCACTCCACCTTTGCTCCCAGAGCCTCTACGATAGCTCTGAGCGGGACCATGACGCGGTTATGGCTGTCAATATAGGGAGCGGAATCAAAAAGCACCGCTTTGCCCTTTACCGTTACCATAATCTCCTGCGCCCCAGGCCCATACCCAGGTCCATAATCGCGGATAAAATACTTCTCTCTCTCTGCCTTGAACCTCTCGAGCGCCGGAGCGTAGTTCCCTTCAATTTGCTGCGGCGAGAGGCCCTGCTCCAGGTACCGGCCGATTTTATCCGTCCCCATAACCTTGTCGAACATGACCTTGGTATTTCCGCTGCTTTTGGGGATAATAAAATCCCCAATTGAACAGGCGTAGGCCAAAGCATAAATCCCCGTGCGTGCCGGGTTGAAAGTATGGTAGTCGGTTATTTTCAGCCTGACCCCTCCGGCTTCTCCTCGCTGTTCCGGGATAAAGGTCACCCCCGGGAGCCCTGCGCTGTTGAGCAGTTGGGCATATTTGCCGGAATCAAGTCCTTTCCCGCCGATCCACTTAAACTTGTCCGCCTGGAAGACCCCTGTTCCTTCCCCCAGCCCGGTAGCCATATAGCCAAAAACAGAGTCCAGGTCGGGAATATTGGGGGATGTTTGCACCCAGGTCAGCCCCGTATCCTGGAACAGCATCGTTCGTTTATAGCCTTCCATGGGAACTACTGTTAGATCAGCCCCGATATTGCGGTTAAAATAGCGGGCCAGCTCTCCCACCGTCATCCCGTGGGCCATGGGCAAATTATCCACACCGACAAAGGATTTAAAATCATCTTCCAGCACGGGACCTTCCACAATGATACCCCCCAGCGGGTTGGGCCGATCCAGGACAATTATTGCTTTACCGTATTTTTGCGCCGCCACCATACAGTAATTTAAAGTCGAAATGTATGTATAGGTCCGCGCGCCGATGTCCTGAATATCATAAACAAGCACATCCAGGCCGCGCAGCATCTCCTCTGTGGGCATTCTTGTCGGCCCGTACAGGCTGTAAACGGGTATACCCAACTTTTCATGGGTATAGGACTCCACATACTGACCGGCAGCGGCTTTGCCGTCAAGGCCATGTTCAGGGGCAAAAAGCGCCACCAACTCCACCGACTCGTCACCAGCCAGGATATCAGCGGTGCTCTCCCCTCTACTGTTTACCCCGCTTTGATTCGTCACCAACCCGATTTTTTTCCCTTCAATCAGATGATGACATCTCCCCATTAATACTTCGCTGCCCATCCTGACCCCGGAGGGAGTCTGCGCGCGCACGGTAAAGGCCGCCGGCAGCAGCAATACAGTGATAAACACCAGCAGGAAAATTCCCTTCTTAACCATCTTTTTCTCCTTTCTATTATTTGCATCGTATATCTCACATATATATTAAAACGTTTCAACCTGCCTAATGGTTCCGCGAATTAAAAAATAACTCGAAAAAAGGGAATTAAAAAGCAAAAAAGGAGACGGGGTATTTACCTCGCCTCCTCTATCTTTATTTTTTTGCCCCCGTAAAAAACATTTTACCGGCCTCCGCCCCATTTCCAGACCAGGATAAACCCCGCCAAAAATGCAAAAACAACGGGAATGTTGAAGTAGGAAGGCCACAGCACTCTGACTGAGCCGATGATCAAACCGGCAAAAAAGTAGCTCATCAAAGTCCGGTATTGAGAATAAAGCTTATCTAAAAGCCTGGCAAATAAGAAAATGCCGAGCGCGCTCCCTGCCCCAAAGATGATCAGATTGCCCAAAGCAAACTCCTGTAGATAAAAAAGCATATCGTCATAGATCCCCATAAGAATTAATACCGCGCTTCCGGAGCCCCCTGGGATTAACATCGTCCCTCCGGCCAAAACCCCCCCAAGCATCAAGATGGCAGGTGAGATATTGCCTGCGATGCTAAACCCAAGTGGTTCGTCTGCCAGGGAAAATGCCGCCAGAAAACCTGCGGCCATTACTAATAACCTGCTGGCGTCGGGTCGTGGACGGCCACTAAAAACGGCTTTGATTGAAGCAAAAAGAAGACCCATAAGAAAGGCGGAAGTCAGGTTGCGGTAAGAGGCAAGAAGTATGGAAAAAAGTGTCCCGCTGATGAAAATACCCGCAAAGGCTCCACAAAACAAAGGCCAGTACGGTTTCAAATTAATCTTGGAAAGGTCGCGGATAATCTTTTCATAAAGTCCCAGGATCAGAAAAGCTGTCCCCCCGCTTATCCCCGGCAGGACAATAGCAATTCCCAGGATGATCCCTTTAAGGATGGAAGATAACAGTGCATTCATAAACATACTCTTTCTGCAAATGTTTCTTTATTCCTGCCGTTCGGGCCTTTCCTTAAACTTAAAAAACAGGTTCCTTTAAAGAACAATTTATCCAGGCAGTCCATATAATAAATTAACCTGCGGCGAAAGCCCGTATGTAACAATAAAATTATCAAAATCCTTTCAAGTGTCAGGTGATCTTCATGACAATTAAACTGGTAAAAGATAAATACGAAAAAAATTTAATGTCCATTCCCAATGTTGTATGTGTAGGCACCGCCCGGAAAGAAAACAAAGAAATTATAAAAGTATTTGTAAAGCAAAAAAAACAGGATCAGTATTTAAAGCAGGAGGAGATTATCCCCGGAGAACTGGAGAGCTATGAAATCGATATAGAAGAAATTGGGGAAGTTACAGCGCAAAACATGCCTGAGTAAAAAGGAGGAGAGCTTAACACCATGGGTGATAAAAATA
>JAKORA010000155.1 GCA_029778075.1 Bacillota bacterium
AGCAGCGATTGCTGTGGGCGGAACTCCGAGTTTCGCTCGTAAAGTTCTACGGCTCGCTCAGGCCTCCGACGACCTTCCCGGCCAATTCCCATCCATGGTCAGAGGCCGGCTGCCGACGTCCATGTCGGCAGGGTCGTCTCCGGCCTTCGCTTCGCTGAACCTGCCGGCTCAAACTGCACAGTCCGCTCACCATAACCTTGCGCCACCCCCGAGGGACACGACACGGGTTCTAAAATTGCGACACGTATCTTACTTTTATCTTTGTAGGGCATTTAGGAGCCGGCAAAGTAATTTTGCAGTTCTTCCAGAAGCCGTAAATTTTTTTCCCGCCGGAGCACGGCGATACGGAAATAGCGGTGATCCAGGCCGGGGTAATTGGAGGCGTCACGGATTAAAATGCCGCGGGAGGCCAGCTTGCGAAAGAGATCCGCGCTGGTAAAGCCCTCCCTTTCCCCTCTTAAAAGCAGAAAATTGGCCTCTCCGGGGAAAACTGTAATTCCCTCGATTTCCTGCAACCGCGCCAGTAGATATTCCCGCTCCCTTTCTATCAGCTCAACGGACTTTTTCAGGTAACCTTCGGCAGCCAGGCAGTACAAGCCTGCCCTCTGAGCCAGGGCGTTTACTCTCCAGGGATCGCCGTTCTGCGACAGGCTGTTTATCTCCCCGCGGGGTCCGTAGAGACAACCCAGGCGCAGACCCGGCAGCGCCCACAGTTTTGTCAGGGAGGTGACCACCCAGAGATTATCGTAGCCGGCACAGGCCAAACTATCCGCCGGGTCACTGCCTGTCAGGGGCAAAAAACTTTCGTCGAGCAGAACGTTTACCCCCTTTTTCCCCGCTTCCTCAATTATTTCCCGGAGCACCTCACCGTGGTAAAAAAAACCTGTAGGATTGTTGGGACTACAAAAAACCAACAACTCAACGCCTTCCAGGAACCCGGCAACACTGTTTTTATCAAGGGAGGCATCCAGCGGGAGCGAAAAGCGCTCCACCTCCGCACCTGCCAGCTTGGCCGCCCTGGCATACTCCGAAAAAGCGGGACAGGGAATGAGCACCCGCCGCGGCCTTCTCCAAAGAAAAAAAAGGTGAATCAACTCATTGGCCCCGTTGCCGATTAAAAGCTGCTCTTCCGGCAATCCCAGCCATTCTGACAGAGCGGAGCGAAGCGGCCTGGCCTGCGGGGTTGGGTAGCGGCTGATCTCATTGATATGCGCTTTCAGTTCCTCATCCAGGCCGGGCGGCGGACCCAGAGGATTGACGTTACTGCTGAAATCACAGAAATCTTCGGGTTTGATGCCGAATTCAGCCGCCGCCGCCAGCAAATCCCCTCCATGACCTCCGGAATCTCCATTCAGCATCTTTATTCACCCGTTCTATACATTACATTATTTCATTACTGTATTATACCACAGCTTAAAACCGTGCGAACAGGCGCCAGACCAGCCGCCGCTATTTTATTGCCGCTATTTGTTACCGCCCAATAACCGGGTTCCGAGCAGGGTTCCCGCAGCGATGAGGGATAAAAACAGACTGTTAATGAAATAATTGTTGACAGTAACAACTTCAAGTTCTTACAACAATAATTACCGTAAAACTCCGGCAGGATTATCAAGATGTTTAAAGAATTTCTAGTATAGAAGTTTATTTATTAAATAAAATAAATAAACAGAAGGTGATTGAATAATGAGCCGCCCTTTTAAAGCTGGAAGTTTAAAAGAAGTAGGGATAATCAACACTTCAGAGGTGCATTATAACCTGCCTGTGGCCAAACTCGTAGAGAAGGCTTTGGCCCGCGGGGAAGGAGTGCTGACCTCCAACGGCGCCTTGAGAGTCGAGACCGGCAAATATACCGGCCGTTCACCCAACGATAAATTTATTGTGGATGATGGAGAATTCTCCAAAGACATCTGGTGGGGTAAGGTAAACAGGCCGATAAGCGAGGAAAGCTTCCACAGGCTATTCAATCGCCTCACAGCTTACCTGCAAAACCGGGAGCTTTTTGTTTTCGACGGTTTTGCCGGAGCGGATCCTGACTTTCGCTATCCTATCAGGTTTATTAACGAACTGGCCTGGCAAAATATTTTTGCCCAACAGCTTTTTATTAAAATGAAACCCGGGGAACAAACAGACTTTAAACCTTACCTTACATTGATAGCGGCTCCGACATTCCATGCCGACCCCGAGTTGGATAATACCAATTCCGAAGCTTTTATCATCATAAATTTTTCCCGGAGGTTAATCATTATCGGGGGCTCGCACTATGCCGGTGAAATTAAGAAATCTGTTTTTTCGACGTTAAATTACCTGCTGCCGCAACGGAATGTACTACCCATGCACTGTTCGGCCAACATGGGGCCGGAGGGCGACGTAGCTCTCTTTTTCGGCCTTTCCGGAACAGGCAAGACCTCCCTCTCCGCAGATCCCGAACGTTTTTTAATCGGCGATGATGAACACGGCTGGTCCGAAAAAGGGGTCTTTAACCTGGAAGGCGGCTGCTATGCGAAATGCATCAACCTCTCCCGCGAAAATGAACCACAGATCTGGGAGGCCATCCGTTTCGGCTGCGTGGTGGAAAATGTTGTTCTTGATCCCCACAGCGCCGAAATAGACTTTGCCGATGACAGTATTACAGAGAATACGCGGGCCGCCTATCCCATTGAACATATTCCCGGTGCGATAATTCCGGGGATGGCCGGTCATCCCACGGCCATTATCTTTCTTACGGCAGATGCTTTCGGCGTCATGCCGCCCGTGGCCAAATTAACCGGGGAGCAGGCCATGTATCACTTCTTGCAGGGCTATACCAGCAAGCTGGCCGGGACGGAAAGAGGGATTACCGAGCCGCAGGCTACTTTCTCCTCCTGTTTTGGTGCTCCTTTTCTCCCTCTGTCACCTCTGGTTTACGCCAAGATGCTGAAAGAAAAGATCGCCCGGCACCAGACGGATGTCTACCTGGTTAACACAGGCTGGAGCGGCGGGCCTTACGGGATCGGAAAAAGAATCAACATAAATTATACCCGTGCCATAGTGCGCGCCGCCATAAAAGGCCATCTCCACAGTGTTGAATATGATCAGGAACCTTTCTTTAACCTGATGATTCCGCGGGAATGCCCCGGGGTCCCCCGGGAGATACTGCGGCCGGAAAATACCTGGAAAGACCGGCAGGCCTTTCAAGAACAGGCCGCCCGGCTGGCAGGTCTTTTTGAGGACAATTATTCCCAACTGGAGTTTAAGACAGCTAAAATAGGTTGAAAATATGCTTTTGTCAAGTTGAATGGAGGAGCCCATACTTTCATGATATTTCTAAAGTCGCCTATCTAAAGAAAATTTTATTCAGGTAATAAATGATTATACTGCCGATGATGGTAGCCAGAACTCTCTTAAGGATATCAAAAAAAAGGGCTCTGCGGGTCTTGACCAGATTAAGCAACTGCCCGTCGATAAAGGTATTGTACTCGGTAGCAGCTTCTCTTACCAGAAGTTCAAATTCGTCGGCGTTAAAATGCTCATGATCCCATATGCGCAGAGAATTTTCTTTTAGGATCTCGCTCTGGAGCTCTAAAAATTCCCGGCAGGTTGCCCTGATATCTTCCCACTCGTTTCTGGTCGGCTTAATAAAAGTAATGACTTCCAGCGTATCGATAAGCTCTTTTTTTATCAACTCAAAGCTCGATCTCATATAGGCCGAGAGAGCCATGCATTTACGTTCTGACAAGTTATTATTACATTCTTCAATGATCCTTTTTGAGACGGGAACAAGCATATCTTTAAACCTTTTCTGGACACTCATGGAAACCTCTCCCTGCTATGCTCATATTTGCTTGCTATTCCTGATTCCTGAAGGAGGTTTAGAGGTTTGTTTCTATAAAGGAATACTTATTTTTTTTTATAATATGTTTTAAAGAGCAATTAAGACACGTTTTCCACGGATAATTCCTTAAAAATATGTTGAAAAAAATGTTGCATTTGCAGTTGCTGTAAAAATCCTGGAGCACAAGGGTTTTATCGCCCACAGGGACAGCAATTGAACCAAGAGGTAACTGTGGGCAACAAGGAAATCAGAAAGCCGGTCACGTTTAAAGCTATGTGACCGGCTTTCTGGTTTTAATGGCTTGCTTTAATTGTTACGGATTACTTACCCAGCAGGTTATACAGCACCTGTGCCATTTCGGCGCGGGTGGTTGTGCCCTGCGGTGTGAGCTTTCCGTTACTGCCGCCTACGATACCGGACTTAACCAGCAGCATCATGGCTTCCTTTGCCCAGGGAGCAATGGCATCCGCGTCGCTGAAGTCGGCAAGAGTCTTGCCGGAACTGCTGCCTTCGGGTAACTGCCCGATCACCTTGAGGGCGTTATACAGCAGGGTGAACATCTCCTGGCGGGTGATTTCCTTCTCCGGAGCGAACAGGTTGTGGCGGCCGTTTTTTAATAGTCGTTTGAGCGACTATTTTTTAACATGAACCGTCTCCCTTATTCGTTATTAAAACGTATTGCGCAAGCTCGTCCCGGCTGGATATATGAAGTTTTTCGTAAATTTCCAGCATGATATTTTTGAGCCTGCCGACGGAAATATTATGCTGCTTGGCGATTTTTGCGTAAGGAACGCGGCGGGCCACCATCTGTGCCAGATGCGCTTCCCGCAGGGAAAGAATCAATGTGATGTACACCCCATTTTTCGGAAGCCTCTGCAGCCGTTATATATTCCATCCTCAAACGGACCTTCCTTTTGGAAAATTATAGATTTATTATAGTCGTTTTGGCGACGTATTACAACGAAAAATTATTCATTCATCGGGGAACGCAGCGAGAAATACTCCCGCACCGCAGGGCAGAGCATCCGCATCATTTACGGCAACGTGGCATGATGGGCAGCATAGAGCCGGTCGAAAGAATTATGCTTTTTTCGATCGTAAAAACCAAAAGCGGAGCAGGGGGTTGGAGAGTTTGCGCCGGGCCCGGTGCAGCAGTGCCAGCTTAGCCTCATCCACAGGCAGCTCGCCATAAATTTCCCGGCTATAGGTACTGACAATCAGTTCGATCTCCGCCTTGACTGCCGGAAAATAGCGGCTCAACCGCAGCCCGTATTCCCGGGGCGTTTCATAAAGCAAGCGGGGAAGTCCGCAGGAGCTGCCCCAGTTTAAAAGGCTCCTGTAAATTCTTGTCGTTTCGCTCCACACCGGCACTGACCGGACAAAAACCCGCCTCACAAAAGAAAGCAGCCCTCTCCACCAGTGCTGCAACAGGGCAAGCCATAAAGAAATCCCCCCAAAAAAATCGTGCTGTTCCCCGCTCTCCGGGCTCCTGCTGAGAAGCCAGCGGAACAGCCGGTATACTCCCCAGCAGGCAGCTATGAGCGCCGCCAGTCCAACCAGGCCCAAAACACCCAGGCCCAAAAATTTAGCCAAAAGCTCTCCCCAAAAGCTGTCCGGTGAGGCATCCGGCATTACCACACCGCTGTCGCCGGATAAATCACCTGTTTCTGAAAGGCTCGCGCCGCCGCGCGGCTGGAAAAGAAACTTTAACAGCGGCAGTAAAAAAGAGTTAAAAAGGGGTATAAAGATCCATCTTAACAGTGAAAGGCCACTTTCTGCTGCTATGGTTAAATACGGCAGTAACAGCAGGACAGCAGCTGCGGAAAATAAGAGCACGGCGCCGGAAAAACTCAGTATCAGCCCAATCCACCGCTGACCGGGCAAATACTCCTTTTTGCCTTCCCCGCGGTTCCTGGCCAGGGCCACCGCCAGGATGCTGAAAAAGAAAAAGGGAAAAAGAAAAAGGCTAATGGTAAACACCGGCAGCCCCAGGCCGGCGTTAACAAGCAGCAGTAAAAGGAAAATGCCGATACCCAGATCCAGCCGGCGGGTAATGGAAGAATAATCTCGCGGGCGCCGCGCTAAAGCCAGCCCGGCGAGATAGAAAGCGGCGGAAAATATTATGACCAGGATTAAAAGAAAGACTTCCAGCGGCTCCTGGGAGCCGCCGAATAGCTCCCGGAGCCACCTGCGATCAAAAAAGGAAGCTGTCCCTGCGTAGCCGTAAAAAACATAAAGAGTGCGCAGAACGGCTGCCGCCAGCCCCGCCAGGTGCAGCAGCAGGGTTTGTATAATGCGCCAGCCGCGCCCGCGGGTCAGGAGAGTTAAAGCTGCCGCCAGACAGAATCCGCCGATAACTTGCGGGAAAGGGAAAGGATTACGATTTGCCGTAGCTGTGAAAAAAGCGGCCAGGGCGGAGAGCCAGCACAGCTCCATCGCTCCCGCAAGCAGCAAAAGTATAAAAGAGACAGGTTCAGATTTGGGGCCCCGCTCTTTCCGCTTCCACCTGCTCTGCTCCAGCCGTGCGGAGAATTGGGCTTCGCCATATTGCTCCCGATTTCGCTCTTTCCCCTTATTCACCTGGAGCACCTTCTTCCCAGCACAGTTCATCCAGGCTGTAGATCCTGCTTCCCGCCACTTCCGAACCGCCACAAGGCCGCTCCGTTATAAAGACGGAGGAGATTCTGTACTGGCGGAAAATTTCCTTTGTCAGCAAAAGCGAAGCATCGACCTGCAGGAAAAAGCAGGTGCAAACAGTCCCCCAGGAGAGATGCAGCCCCGGCTTTAGAAGGTCATCTACGGCTCCAACGTGCTCCATACGCAGCCTGCCCAGCAACTCCAGGATGGCCGACAACTGTTCCGGGCCCCTGGCAACCGGCAAAACAGCCGGTTTCCCCCCGGCCAGGGCGCCGTTGGATACTATCCCCACAGGACTTCCCGCACGATCCGCCTTTACGGCCAGTGAAGCCACAGCCTCCAGGGTGCGTTCAAAGCTCTCTTCGGCGCCATTTTCCGCGAACTGCCTTACATCTATTACCAGCAGGCTTTTATAATGCGTTGTGGGTTCAAAAATCTTCTCCTGCAGCCGGTCGTGGCGGGCACTTGCTTTCCAGTGAATAAACCGTGACGGGCGGCCGTGAAGGTAGTCACGTGTCGCAACGGGGTAAACGGGGTCCTGTAACGGGCTCCTTGCTCCCTGCGTACCGAAAAACTCCTCCCGGGGAAAAGAAAAGTCTTTGAGAGGAATAAGCCGCGGAAAAACAATAATCTCCCCCTGGGGCAAGACTTCCTTCTTACGCTGGAAAAACCCCAGGAGGTCACCTGCCGACAGCTCAACCGGCCCCATCTGGTAACAACCCCGCCTCTGAGGCCATAGCTCCCACTCCCAGGTCACTCTCTGCTTCCAGAGCAGGCCGCTTTCGCCGGTCAGCTCCCCGCTGCTGTTGGCGGACGGCAGCAGCATTTTAGCCACCGGTATTTTTACCCTCATCCATACCGGAAGGAAACCGGAGTTTTCCACCCTGGTTTCTAGCACAATACGCTCTCCGGGAAAAACTTTTCCCCTGTCACATTGGAGCGTACATGCCAGTCCGGCAAGGCTTAAGCGGCTCCACAGCCTGGCCCCGATGGCCATCAGCAGAATGAGCACCGCCAGGATCACTAAACCTGTCTGCCTGTAAAGCAGGGCGACAAAGAGAAGTATGACGGTTAAAAACTGAACAAAACCGTCTACAAAAAGGCTCGGGATGCCGTTTTCCCCTCCAGACGGGGAGCTTTCCCGGCCCGGGGCAGCGTTTCCCTGCGCCGAAGGGTTACTTTCTTTATTTGCCCCATTATTGATCATCATTCGCCAGAAGCAGGCACCGGAATACCGGTGACCATCTCCTCCAATATTTTTTGTGGAGTTACCCCTTTCAGCCTCTCTTCCACCTGGAGAACCAGGCGGTGTGCAAGAACAGGTGTAACAAGATCTTTCACATCATCGGGAAGGACGTATTCCCGCTCCCTGAGCATGGCCAGGGCCTGGGCGGCGCGCATCAGGTGCAAAGAGCCCCGCGGGCTTACTCCGAAACGCAGCGCCCCGGAGCGGCGCGTAGCTTCAACCAGGCTGACAATATATTCCCTTACCGGCGCAGAAACCAGGATTTTTCTCCTGGCCTGCTGCAGCTCCAGGATCTGCTGGGGGGTAGTGACCGCCTGCAACTCTGCCAGCGGATCATCCTGCTGGAAACGCCTTAAAATGGCATCTTCTTCTTCACGGGAGGGATAACCCAGGTCGACACAAAGAAGGAACCTGTCCAGCTGGGCCTCCGGCAAGGGAAAAGTCCCCTCCAGTTCAATAGGGTTCTGCGTAGCGATGACAAAAAATGGGCGCGGCAGCGAAAGAGTAACACCGTCCACCGTGACCTGACCTTCTTCCATACTTTCCAGGAGGCTGGCCTGGGTACGGGGAATGGTCCGGTTAATCTCGTCCGCCAGAAGGACATTGGACATTACCGGTCCCGCCTGAAACCTGAACTGGCCGGCTTTCTGATCATATATATTGAATCCTGTAATATCCGCCGGTAGCAGGTCAGGCGTAAACTGGACACGTTTAAAAGAGCCCCCTATGCTCCTGGCCAGTGATTTTGCCAGCAAGGTCTTACCTACGCCGGGCACGTCATTTAACAGGACGTGGCCTTCAGCCAGCAGAGCAGCCAGCAACAGCTCCGCCGGGCGAGCTTTTCCGACAATAACGCGTTCTATATTTTCCAAAATACTCCGGCAGATGTTAAAAGGCAAAATTATCCCCCCTTACATAACATTATATTTATTCTCGATAAAATCGATTGTCCCTCTAAACAACAATAAATTTTGTTGCCGCCGGACAAGTTTTTCCCGCCTGCCGGAAGGAAAAACGCTTTCGCAAGCGAAAAGCTTAAACGAGCAGTAATTTTATCCAGCAATCCGCTCCAGCTGCTTTCCGGCAGGTACAGAGAACAAAAAAACAAAGCGGCTGAGAAAAAAATAAGAAGGTAAACTATTTTCTACTTGCAAAAAAAAAGTTCCATGCTATACTAAACACAAGAAAAGGCGATATAAACAGGTTTTCTCAAGATAAACTATTTTTTCCTGGAATGGATAAAATAAGTGGCAGGAGGGTTGATGCTTTTGCTTCACGGGAAAACAGGGATTGTTTACGGCGTGGCCAACCAGCACAGCCTGGCCTGGCATATAACCAAAGCCCTTTCTGCTGCAGGAGCAAACCTGATCATTACATACCAGCATGAACGTTTTGCGGCCAAGCTGAAAAAACTTACCTCCGACAACCTTGAATCACCTCCTCTACTGCTGCCCTGCGATGTCCAGGATGACGAACAGATTGAAAATGTCTACAGGCAGATCGAGCGGGAGTTCGGCAAACTTGATTTTATTGTGCACAGTATTGCCTATGCCGGAAGAGAAGAGCTCGACGGTGACTTTATCGACACCTCGCGCGAAGGCTTTAGAACAGCCCTGGAAATCAGCGCCTATTCACTGCTGGCGATTACCCGCCCGGCTGTTCCTCTCATGTCCTCAGGCGGAAGCATTGTTACCCTTACCTACCTCGGGAGTGAGCGTATCATTCCGCATTACAACGTCATGGGGGTAGCCAAGGCCGCGCTGGAGTCCTGCGTGCGCTACCTGGCGGGCGACCTGGGGAAAAAAGGCATACGCATCAATGCCATCTCGGCAGGGCCGGTAAATACTCTTTCAGCCCGCGGCATCAAAGGTTTTACCGGTTTTCTTAATTATGTCGGGGAAAACACACCGCTAAGGCGCAATATAGAAGGCAGAGACGTGGGAAATGCCGCTTTGTTCCTTTGCAGCGACCTTTCTAATGGTATCACGGGAGAAACCATTTTTGTTGACGCCGGCTATCATATTAAGGGTTATTAATCAAAGGAGGGAAGTCAAAAACGACTTCTGTCAATAATTGCAGAGAAAAGACAACTCCTGTCAAAATTAGCATCTATTGAAGAACCATTATTTTAATAAATAAAGTAAATAAAAATTTCAGAAAAGTCTCTGCTAACAGGAGGAAATCTTTACCTTCTGTCGAATAAAGAAGATACGAAAAGAAATTTTGTGAAATAATTATCGATGTTTTGCGGAAAAATTACTATAAGACTGTAATATTGCAACCTGGCAGAAGAAATCTATCTGCATTTCTCTTTCGCTCCGCAGTATTAATTTCTCACATTAAAAGAAGGGTAAGCAGATAGAGTTTTTACCGTGCCATATCAACAGCACGGATAAGTAAATCAGAATGAAAGGAGAAAGTTGTTTATGGCAACAGCAGGAAAAGTTGAACTGGCAAAAGCTATATCCCAAAAGATTGGCGTAACCCAGAAACAGGCAACGGAGTTTATCAACAGCTTTGTAGAAACCGTCGAAGAAAAACTCGGCGAGGGGGACAAAGTCCAGTTGGTAGGCTTCGGCACATTTATGACCAGGAAGCGGGAAAGCAGAGAAGGCAGAAGACCGGGTACCAACGAAAAAATAGTTATCCCGGCCAGCATAGTGCCAGTTTTTAAAGCCGGTAAGGGATTAAAAGACAAATTAAATAATAAATAGTGTATACTCTGGCTTCAAAAAACTAAGAAGCTTCATCCCTGGAGGGTGAAGCTTTTTTATTCTAACAGTTTGGCAAACATTTGGTATTTGGGGGCGAAAAATTTTGTGAAATTATTCTCATATCTCATTTTGTTGCCATAACTTCGTATATTTTTATACCATTAAGAAAAAAATAATAAGGAAATATGAAAACAACGAGGAAAGGAGGGGGAAAATGCCGGCGCCAATTATTACCGGTCTTAAAGAGCTACGTGAAGATCTCTTGCGACAGCTGGTTCTCTCCAGCGGTCCTGAAAAGATGGAGATTGTCGGTAAAATTATGGAGATGGATGAAATAATTGCTCTGGAAGAAAAAGCAGAGCTTACCAAACTGTAACTTTTTCTGCCAGAAAGTTATGCACAGGAGGTTTCTACCGGGGACATTTCTTGAAAAGAGGTGTCCCTTTAACTTGCCGGAATCATGATTCTCTACTTTGTCCCGAAGCTTTCCAGCTCCTCCCTGGTAAGGAGAGCTGCCACGGATAAACCTTCTTTCTCCAGGTTCTCTCTGCCTCCCTCCTGGCGGTCCACAATAACGATGACCTTTTCCACCTTGCAACCTAGCTGCCTGACGGCCTGAACAGCTTTCAAAACAGACCCTCCTGTGGTCAGGACATCATCCAGCAACAATAAAGGTAAACCTTCCCTCAATGTGGGGCCGTCAATCCTGTTCTCCAGCCCGTGTTTCTTGGCTTCGGATCTCACAAAGAATGTGTCCAGAGGACTGTTGAAAGGCTCTCCCCGGCTTAGGGCGCTAATGGCGGCAGCCACCGGAACAGCCCCCATGGCAGGGCCTCCCACGGCACTGACCTTTAAGCCTTCTTTATGAATCAGCTGCAAAATATACAGAGCTATCTTGTAAAGCCCCTCAGCAGTCAGCGTTACCTGCTTGCTGTCAATATAAAAATCGCTTTCCCGACCAGAGGCAAGGATCACTTTGCGCCTCTGGTAAGCCCTTGTAAAAATAAGTTTTATGATCTCCTGACGAAGTTCTTCCATGAAAATTTTCCCCCTTAAAATAAATGCAAATAGTCCTCGCTATAGCCCGTTTCATGTTCCGCTCATGCCCGACAGGGGCGGCGTAAGGTTGGGGGTCGCTTTAGGGTTCGCTTAAGGCGGGTTTTGCAGCTCAGCTCAGGCTCTCTATTGGGAAATGGAGCGGCGCTTTGCTGTAGGCGGAGCTCCAAGTTCCGCTCGTAAAGTTCTACGCCTTGCTAAGGCCTCCGACGACCTTCCCGGCCAATTCCCATCCATGGTCAGAGGCCGGCTGCCGACATCTATGTCGGCAGGGTCGTCTCCGGCCTTCGCTTCGCCGTGAACTTTTTGACTTCGCTTCACAAGTCGCTCTCGACCACAGCAAAGCGCTGCTTCCATAGAACCAGGGCTAAGCGAGAAAACTAATAAGAAACAACGGCAAATGTGTCCGCCGGGCCATCTCGAGCCTTCGCTTCGCTGAACCTACAAGCTCAAGCTGCACATTTCGCTCGCCCCAACCTTCACCCACCTCTTTTTAATGGTAACAATAATCCCGCCGAAATACAAGACATAATGCTGGTAAGGATAAAAAAGAGACCTCATAAACAATGTACACCGTAACTCCCGACTGGCCTGCCCGGACATGCTCCATGCAGTGTCTTGACACTATCATAAATGAAAAGTAATAATAATGGAGAAAGCATGAAATCCGGTTAAGAGAACTTAAAATTGAATTTTAAATTATACGAAATAGGAGTGAAGTAATTGAACTTTACAGAGTTTATCCTGGAAAAAGCAGCCAGAGTACCTAATAAGCCAGCTATTGTTTTTGAGAATAATATTTATACCTATGGCGATTTAAATAATTTAGTAAAGAAATATGCCAGTTTGCTTGCCTGGTTAGGGATAAAGAAAGGAGATAGGGTTGCTTTACAACTTCCTAATTGCGTAGAATTCATTATTTTGCATTTAGCAATTATGTCTTTAGGAGCCATTACTTTGCCCTTAAATACTGCTTATAAGGCTGAAGAGGTTAATTACTTTCTTAATGACTCTAAGAGTAGTCTATTTTTTGTTAACGATGAAAGATGGAAGCAAGAACGATTTAAACTAAAAGGTAATAAAAGTATTAAAACTATTTTCAGGAAGGGGAATTCATCTAATAGCCTAAAATCACTTTTAGAGCAATCCCAAAAGAATGGAGCGAACTATTCACCGGATTATCCTACAGAGGCTGATGACATTGCGTTGCTGTGTTATACTTCCGGAACTACGGGAAAACCAAAAGGCGCGATGATTACACATCGTAATTTAATCACAAATGCATTGGCTCTACAAAAAGTATGGAAATGGACAGAACATGATATTCTTCTTAACGTGCTTCCTATGTTTCATATCCATGGGTTGTGCGTTGCACTTCATGGAGCATTAAATGCTTGTTCAAAAGTGATTATTCATGAAAAATTTGACCCAAGGAATAGTTTAGCAACAATTGGAAAAGAACGTTGTACTATGTTTATGGCAGTACCGACAATTTACTATCGATTGCTGAACGTATGGCCTGAATTTAAAACTGATCTTTCATCAATGCGATTATTTGTTTCAGGATCAGCACCCTTATCTGAAGAGCTTTTTGAACGCTTTTATTCTGCTACCGGTTTTCGTATTTTGGAAAGGTACGGTATGACAGAAACACAAATAATTGCCTCTAATCCTTATGAACCTGAAAAAAGAATACCAAAAAGTGTAGGATATCCACTTCCAGGTATTCAAATACGTATAATTTCTGAATCTGGTGTTGATGTTAAGCCGGGAGAAATAGGAGAAATATTGGTTAAAGGTGAGAATGTTTTTAAAGGGTACTGGCAAATGCCTGAAAAAACCAAGGATTCTTTCTTGGGCGACTGGTTCCGGACAGGTGATTTAGGTTATCAGGATGAAAAAGATGGAATGCGTCTATATCTTGTGGGAAGGTCAAAGGAACTAATAATTTCGGGGGGGTATAACGTTTATCCTAAAGAAGTGGAAGATGTATTAAACCAGCATGATTCAGTTCAGGAGTCAGCAGTTTTAGGCATTAGTGACCAGGAGTATGGTGAAAAAGTGGTTGCTGCAGTTGTTTTAAAGGAAAAACAACCCCTAATTTCTGGTGACACTTTAATTGCGTTTTGCAAAGAAAAACTTGCAAGTTACAAATGCCCCAAAAAAATTATTTTCTTAGACGAATTGCCGCGTAATGCTCTAGGAAAGATACAAAAACATTTAATTGTGGATTTATTTTAAGCGATATAAATCACCGTTCATGTGCTATTTGCGGAACCCCTGCCTGCCCGGAGTAAATTCTTGTCGTTTTTACGCAGAGATGGTATAATGGCAGCATTAACGACAACATCCTTGCTTGTAAGCTATTCTGTAAAATGGACATCTAATTATATTGCCAACCTAAGCAGAACCACGGTGGGAAACCGCCCAACTGATGTATGAGGTACAAGCTTCATGGGTGTCTAACCGCATTGTGCAAGGATGGCCGGAGCACCCGAGGCAAGAGATAGCCCAAGGTGGAAATATTTAACTGCTACTGTTTTTTCAAATTCGAAGAAAAGGAAGAAATTAAAAGATTGATTGTAAAACAATGAGATGGGAGGTGTAGCCTGCTGCGGAATCATGGGAACAAAACCCGGGGGA